>CAVCPR010000006.1:0-21444 GCA_963604235.1 Anaerovoracaceae bacterium
TCGTTTAGCTGATACCATGGCAAGCTATGGATAAAGAACTCAACGATATCGAAGAGGTGGCCGCCCGCGTCGCAGACGCGCGCGGCTTCCTGCACATCGACGACAAGACGGCGCAGCTCGTCGCGCTCGATGCCCAGATAGCCGAGCCGGGCTTCTGGGACGACGCGGCGCGCGCCCAGTCGGTTTCGAAGCAGGCGAGCGGGCTGCGCGACACCATCGACGACTACCAGCGCGCCTGCGGCCTGCTCGACGACGCGCGCGTCGCGCTCGAGCTCGCGGGCGAGGACGAGGCGTTCGCCGAAGAGGCGGCCGGCGCCCTTTCCGCCCTCGACGAGCTGCTCGACCAGCTGGAAATCACCAGCTGGTTTTCCGACCGCTTCGACGACGGCGACTGCATCCTCACCATCAGCCCCGGTCAAGGCGGCCTGGAGGCGCAGGACTGGACGGAAATGCTCTACACCATGTACACGCGCTACGCCGAGTCGAAGGGCTGGAAGGTGCGCGTGCTTGACGCCACCCCCGGCGCCGAGGCGGTCGGCCTTAACCGCGCGACGCTGCAGGTGGAGGGTCGGTTTTCCTACGGCATGCTCAAAAGCGAGTTGGGCGTGCACCGCCTGGTACGCATCAGCCCGACCGACGTCAAGGGCCGTCGCCACACCACCTTCGCCGCGGTCGAGGTGCTGCCGGTTCTGCCCGACGACATCGAGGTGGACCTCAACCCCGCCGACGTGCGCGTCGACGTTTACCGCTCATCGGGCCCGGGCGGGCAGTGCGTCAACACCACCGACTCGGCCGTGCGCCTGACGCATATGCCCACCGGCATCGTGGTCACGTGCCAAAACGAGAAGTCGCAGCTGCAGAACAAGGACGCGGCGTTCCGCGTGCTGAAATCCAAGCTCTACGAGCTGGAGGAGCAGAAGCGGCGCGATCAGATCGACGAGCTGCGCGGCGAGCGGATGGACAACTCCTTCGGCAGCCAGATACGCAATTATGTTCTGTTCCCGTATCAGCTGGTGAAAGACGTGCGCAGCGGTGTGGAAACCGGTAATGTGGACGCCGTGCTCGCCGGCGACATCGACCAGTTCGTCGTCGGGTACCACAAATGGAGGGTTTCGCAGTAAAGGCCCGTGCCGCGGCAGCGGCGGGGGCGCAAAGCTAATCGGATACATCGAACCTTGAAGGAAAGGACGATCGAATGTGTGAGCTTGAGCAGCGTGCGAACGATATGCGCATCGACATCGTGCGCATGATCGCCGAGGCGGGAAGCGGGCACCCGGGCGGGTCGCTGTCGTGCACGGACATCCTGACGGCGCTGTACTTCGGCGGCGTGATGAACCACGACCCGGCAAATCCCGCCGAGCCTTCGCGCGACCGCTTCGTGCTGGCGAAGGGCCATGCGGCGCCGGCGCTGTACGCGGCGCTCGCCCATGCCGGCTACTTCCCGCGCGAGGAGCTGCGCACCCTGCGCAAGCTCGGCACGCGCCTGCAGGGCCATCCGGACTGCAAGCTGTGCCCGGGCGTGGAGGTTTCCACGGGTTCTCTCGGCCAAGGCCTGTCCATCGCCTGCGGCATGGCGGCCGGCCTGAAGCTCGCCGGCGGCGAGATGGGCGTCTTCTGCCTGCTCGGCGATGGCGAGTGCGAAGAGGGCCAGGTGTGGGAGGCCGCCATGTGGGCGGCGCACTCCAAGCTCGACAACCTCGTGGCCATCGTCGACCGCAACCATCTGCAGATCGACGGCGACACCGCCGACGTGTGCGATCCGGGCGACGTGGTGGCGAAGTTCGCCGCGTTCGGCTGGGATGCGCGCCGCGCAGACGGCCACGACATCGATGCGCTCGTGCGCGAGCTTTCCGCCGCGAAGGCCGAGCGCGCCGGCGTGCCGCACGTGATCGTCGCCGACACCGTCAAGGGCAAGGGCGTGTCGTTCATGGAAAACCAAGCCGGCTGGCACGGCAAGGCCCCCAACGCCGAGCAGGCCGCCGCAGCAATCGCCGAACTTCAGTCCGCAGGTAAGGAGGCCTAACGTGGTAACGCTGGCAAACGAGGAACAGTCCCAGGTCAAGCGCGCCACGCGCGCCGCATACGGCGTCACGCTCGCCGAGCTCGCCGACGCGGGCGTGCCGGTCGTGGCCGTCGACGCCGACCTGACCGGCTCGACCACCACCAAGAAGCTCGCCGAGGCCGGGCATGCCGACCGCCTGTTCAACTGCGGCATCGCCGAGCAGAACATGGTCGACGTCGCGGCGGGGCTGGCCACGTGCGGCAACATCGCCTTCACCGGCAGCTTCGCCGTGTTCGGCACCGGGCGCGCCTACGACCAGATCCGCAACACGGTGTGCTATTCCGACCTGAACGTGAAGATCGCCCCGACGCACGCGGGCGTGTCGGTCGGCCCCGACGGCGGCAGCCACCAGATGCTCGAGGACATCTCGCTGATGGCGGGCCTGCCGCACATGCGCGTGCTCGTGCCGGCCGATTACGCCGCCGCCTGCGCCGCCATCCGCTTGGCCGCCGCAACTCCCGGCCCGGTGTACGTGCGCATGGGTCGCGCCTCGGTGCCGGCGGTCTACGCCGACGGCGTCGAGCTCGAGCTCGGGCGCGCCTACGTGCTGCGCGAGGGCACCGACGTGACCATCGTCGCGGCAGGCGTGGAGGTCGAGCAGGCCCTGATCGCCGCCGACGAGCTTGCCGAGCAGGGCATTTCCGCGGAAGTCATCGACGCGTTCTCCGTCAAGCCCCTCGACGAGGCCACCATCGTCGCCTCCGCGAAGAAGACCGGCGCGGTCGTCGTCGCCGAGGAGCACAGCATCCACGGCGGGCTTTGCGCGCAGGTCGCCCAGGCGCTCGCGCAGGCCCATCCGGTGCCCATGGCCTTCGTCGCCATGGAGGACCGCTTCGGCAAATCGGGCGAGTTCGAGGAGCTGCTCGCGTACTTCGGGCTCGATTCCAAGGCGATTGTCAAAGCTGTGAAAAGGGTAACCGCCTAACTTGGCATCTGCTAGAATCAGGTTCGTCTCAGTACATCACTACTTGAACGGAGCATTCTGTGACGAACGACATGAGCCAAGGGGGTGCTGTGCGCCAGGCTCGGCGCGCAGGTGCTCACGCGGCGCAGCAGCGGCAAACGGCGTCGCAGCTTTCAGCGTCGCTTCCCGTGCTTGAAATCGACGAAACGCCTCAACCGTCGGGTACGCCCGTCATCACGTTCGACCACGTGACGAAGGTGTACCCGGCGCAGCCGAACAAGCCGGCGCTTAACGACATCTCGGTGCAGATCTACGCCGGCGAATTCGTCTTTCTGGTCGGCCATTCCGGGTCCGGCAAAACCACCTTCATCCGCATGCTCATCCGCGAGGTCAAGCCCACGCAGGGCCACATCTACATCGCGGACGAGGACCTCGCGCACATGCGCAACTGGCGCGTGCCCTACCTGCGCCGCAACATCGGTTGCGTGTTCCAGGACTTCAAGTTGCTGCCGAACAAGACGGTCTTCGAGAACGTCGCGTTCGCCCTTGAGGTAATCGGCAAGTCGCGCCACGTCATCAAGACGCAGGTTCCCGAGGTGCTTCGCCTGGTGGGCCTGCAGGACAAGCTGAACAAGCGCCCCGACCAGCTTTCCGGCGGCGAGCAGCAGCGCGTGTCCATCGCCCGCGCCATCGTGAACCGCCCGCCCGTGCTCATCTGCGACGAGCCGACCGGCAACCTCGACCCGCAGACCTCGCGCGGCATTATGGACCTGCTCGAGCGCATCAACCGCACCGGCACCACCGTGGTCGTGGCAACGCACGACCGCGAGATGGTTGACAACATGCGTCGCCGCGTCATCGCGCTCGATCGCGGCAACTTGACGCGCGACCAAGATCGAGGGGTGTACGGTTTCGATGTCTAGTTTCTTCTACTTCCTCAAAGAATCGCTGACCGGCTTTACGCGCAACCTTTCCACGGCGCTCGGCTCGATCGTCACCATTTTCCTGTCGCTGTTGATCATCGGCATCTTTTTGGTGGGCGGATCGATGGTGAACAACGTGGTGAAGTCCGTCGAGCAAGAGGTCAACATCACCGTGTGGATCGCCGACGACGCTTCCGAGTCCGACATCACGTCGCTTGAGAACGCCATCCGCTCCATGAACTCGGTGGCCAACGTCAGCTTCACCAACAAGGAGCAGGCGCTTGAGAACTTCAAGGCGTCTTCGAACTCCGATATCGCCGAGAGCCTTGACGGGCAGAACCCGCTGCCGGCGTCCATCGACGTGGAGCTGTCCGACCCGCAGATGGTCGAGGACGTCGCAAGCCAGATCGAGGCCAACGCCACCTTCAAGGCTATTTGCGACAACCCCTCCGACCCGTCCGACTCGCTGCGTTACGGCGAGAAGACGGTCGAGCGCCTGTTCTCTCTCACGAGCTACGTGCGCTATGTCGGCATCGCGCTCATCGCGCTGCTCATCTTCATCGCGCTCGTGTTCATCAACAACACCATTCGCCTGGCCATCCTCGCGCGTCGCAAGGAGATCGCCATCATGCGCCTGGTGGGTGCGTCGAACGGGTTTATCCGCGGGCCCTTCCTGATGGAAGGCGCGCTGCACGCCATCATCGGCGCGGCGCTTGCCGTCGGCTCGCTCGAGCTTCTGCGCAACCTCGCGCTGCCGAAGCTGCAGGCGGCGCTGACGTGGTTGCCCATCAACCTCTCCAGTTCCACCTTCGTGATGTTCTACATCATGCTTGCCGTCTTCGGCCTGGTCATCGGCCTGGTGGGTTCCGCCTTCGCCATGCGCCGCTACCTGAAGGTGTAAAGGATTCGGATTCGGCATGCCCAGGCCTTCCGACAAGGTATCCAATCTCGCTGCGTCCGCGCGTTTCGCGCGGACGCGCAATTTGCGCTTGGCGAAGTTTTTCGCCTTCCTGCTCATCGTGGCCGCCGCGTTTGTCGGCGGCTTCGTCGTGCGCGGGGACGCCACCTTGCTCGACGCGCTCGGCATGTCGCAGTTCACCGGCAACGACGAGGTGCAGACGAAGGCCTCGCAGACGCTGCAGTACAATTCGCTGTCCGCCCGCGTCGGCGAGGTGGAGACGGTCATCACCGAGGACAGCCTCGATTCCTATGACCTCGACACCGCCACGTCGAAGGTGCTCGACGCGTTCGCGCTTTCCACGCAGGACGCCTACCTGCGCTACTACGATCCGAGCCGCTATGCGTCCTTGAATCAGGACGCCTCGGCGACCGGTGGGGGAGTCGGCGTTCTGTTCTCGGAGTACAACGGTAGCGCGTATGCGGTCGACGTGTTCGAGGGGTCGCCCGCGCAGGCCGCCGACGTGCGCACGAACGACGTGGTCGTGGCCATCGACGGCGACCGCAGCCATCAGTGGACCGCCACCGAGGTGGCAAGCGCCCTCAAACGCGATGAGGGCGAGCAGGTGGTCATCACGTGGCGGCGCGGCACGACGCTCGACGACACGAAGGGCACCGAGTTCACCACGACGCTCGCCTGCACGAATGCCACGGTGAAAAACGTCACCACCGAGCTTTCCGATTCCGTGGGCTACATCCAGCTCAAGCAGATCACGCAGAACTCCGCCGACCTGGTTCGTCAGGCGATTGCCGACCTTGACGCGCAGGGGGCGCAGTCGTTCGTGCTCGATCTGCGCGACAACCCCGGCGGCTACCTCACGCAGGCGGTCGACATTTCCAGCCTGTTCGTGAAGAGCGGCACCATCGTGCGCATTCAGACGAAGAGCGCCGACGAGACGACCAAAAACGCCACGGGCACGGTGGCGACGGAAAAGCCGCTCGTGGTGCTCGTGAACGGCAATACGTCTTCCTCGGCCGAGGTGATCGCCGCCGCGCTGCAGGACAATCAGCGCGCGACCATCATCGGCGCGAAGACGATGGGCAAGGGGTCGGTGCAGGTCACGCACGACCTGACGTTCGGCGGAGCCTTGCGTTACACCGCCGCGTACTACAAAAGCCCGCTCGGGCACAACATCGACGGGCTCGGCATCAACCCCGACATCGCCATAGCCGCAGCCGGCGACGACGACAACCAGAAGACGTTCGCCCTTGAAACCGCGGCCTCGCTGGTGAAGGAGTAGCCGTGGGGCGCACGCGCAAGCATACGCGTCGCCGTCCGCGCAGCAACCCGCACGGCGTGCTTGTCGTGCATGGCGGAAGCTTCGGGTTCGTGCGCACGGCCGAGGGCGAGTATTTCATTCCCGAATCGAAGATGGCGGGCGCCTTCGACGGCGATTTGGTCGAGATTGCGCCTCTGCCTGCGCGCGGTGCCACGAAAGGCGCCGCTGAGGAGCGCCCTGCGGCGCGCGTGCTGCGCGTCATCGACCGGGCGCATGACACGGTCGTCGGCCGCTACGAGGTGGCCGAGCCCTTCGGCGTGGTGGTCCCCGAGGACGCGAACATCCCCTACGACATCTTCACCATGCGCGCCGATTTCCCCGATGTGCCCGACGGCGCGCTCGTGCGCGTGCGCATGACCACGTTCCCGTCCCGTCACGAGGCGGCGTGCGGCGTCATCGAGGAAGTGCTTGGCATCGCCGACGAGAGCACGGTCGGCGTCGAGGCCATCATCGCGCGCAACAAACTGGAGACAGCCTTTTCGGAGGGGGCGCTTGCCGAGGCGGCGGCGTGCAAGCTCGACGATACGGGCGCGCTCGCGAGCGGGTATCGCGACCTGCGTGGGCGCTTCGTGTTCACGATCGACCCGGCTGATGCGAAGGACTTCGACGACGCGTTGTCCTTGGAGCCGGCGGATGATTTTCTGGGGTCGGGCGCGGTGTGGAGACTCGGCGTGCATATCGCCGACGTTTCGCATTACGTCGCGTGGAACAGCTCCATAGACTTGGATGCGCGCCGGCGCGCGACGAGCGTCTATCTGGTCGACCGCGTGATCCCCATGCTTCCCGAGGCGCTTTCCAACGGGTTGTGCTCGCTTGCGCCGAATGAGACGCGCCGGTGCATGACCTGCGATATCTACCTTGACGAGCAGTGGCGCGAAGTGGGCTACGACGTGTATCCGGCGCTTATGCGCTCTCGAGCGCGGCTGACGTATGACGAGGCGCTCGCGATTCTCGAGCAGCGCGAAGCTGCGGGCGCCGGAGATGCAAAGCTCGCCTCGCGACTCGCGCATCTCTCGGATTTCGCTCAGGCGCGCATCCGCGCCCGGCATGCCGCCGGCGGCCTGGACTTCGATTTCCCCGAGGCGCGCGTGCGCCTTGCCGCCGACGGCACCCCAACCGGCGTGGATCTGCGCAGCAAGACGAAGGCGACCTCGCTTGTCGAGGAAGCCATGATCCTCGCCAACGAGGTGGTGGCGCGCCATCTTTCCGAGCGCGCCTTCCCGGCAATCTATCGCGTGCACGAAAAGCCTTCTCCCGACAGCTTGGCGGCGCTTCTGCCCGTGCTGCAGGAGTTTTCCTGGGCCGGGCGCATCAGCCCCGAGGGCGTGGTGGCGGGTGATGCTCATGCGCTGCAGCAAGTGCTCGCCGAAAGCGAGGGGCGCCTGGAGGCCGATTTGGTGTCGAATTTGGTCCTGCGCGCCATGAAGCGCGCGTGCTACAAGCCCGCCTGCGAGGGCCACTTCGGGCTGGCGAGCGCGGCGTACTGCCATTTCACCAGTCCCATCAGGCGTTATCCCGACCTCGTCGTGCATCGCATGCTGCGCGCGCAGCTCACGCGCCGTCCGCAGCACTTCGATCAGGAAGTGGCGGCGCTGCCTTGGATCGCCGAGCATTCCTCGGACATGGAGCGCGTGGCGGAGAAGGCCGCGCGGCAAAGCCAGGAGCTGAAGCTTCTGGAGTACATGGCGGCTTTCGTCGGCGAGACGTTTTCGGCCACGGTCTCGGGCGTGGCGTCGTGGGGCATGTACGTGAAGCTCGACAACACCGCCGAGGGAATTGTTCAGGCGCGCAATATCGGCGACGAATATTTCGCGCATGACATGGTTCGCCACACCTTGGTTGGACAGGACAGCGGATTGCGGTATCGCCTGGGGCAGCGACTAGATGTTGTGCTTTCGCAGGTCGACGTGCGCGCGTCGCGCATGGAATTCAAGCTGGCGCGCTAGCCGCAGATACCGTGGAACGCGCAGGGGCGCGCTTGCAAACCTTCTCGATAGAACTACCATTTCAAGGTACGGAAAAGCCTACGAGCGGCATGTTTTCACGCTGCGCTCACGAGGGCTTTGCTATGAGAAGAGGATAATCCCCATGAATACCCGTATCACCGAACTTCTGGGCATCGAGGTGCCCATCATTCAGGGTGCCATGGCGCGTATCGCCGACGCGAGCCTTGCCGGCGCGGTCAGCGCCGCCGGCGGCCTGGGCATCATCGCCTGCGGCGGGGCGCCGCTTTCCTGGGTCGAGGAGCAGGTGCGCGCCGCGCGCGAGATCACCTCCAACCCCATCGGCGCCAACGTCATGCTCATGGACCCGAACGCCGCCGAGCTTGCGCGCCTGTTGGTCGATTTGAAGATCGACGTCGTCACCACCGGCGCCGGCAGCCCCGCCAACTACATGGAGATGTGGAAGGAAGCCGGCATCAAGGTCATTCCCGTGGTGGCCACCACCGCGCTCGCGCGCCGCATGGAGCGCCTCGGCGCCGACGCCGTGGTTGCGGAGGGCACCGAAAGCGGCGGGCACGTCGGCGAGCTCACCACCATGGCGCTCGTGCCGGCCGTGGCCGACGCCGTATCCATTCCGGTCATCGCCGCCGGCGGCATCGCCGACGGGCGCGGGATCGCCGCGGCGTTCGCACTCGGCGCCGAGGGCGTGCAGATGGGCACGCGTTTCCTCACCGTCGACGAGTGCACGGTGGCCGACGCCTACAAGGAGAAGGTGCTCGCCGCGAAGGATTCCGACACCATCGTCACCGGCCGCGGCACGGGCCATCCGGTGCGCTGCCTGAAGAACAAGTTCTCGCGCAGCGTGCGCAAGCTGGAGGCGAATGTCGAGGCCAACGGCGACGAGCTCGAGGCGATGTACGTGGGCAGCCTGCGCCGCGCGGTTGCCGGCGACGTCGAGAACGGCTCGATGATGGCCGGCCAGGTTGCCGCGCTCGTTTCCGAGCGCAAGACGGCCGCCGAGGTCATCGCCGAGCTGATGGCCGAGGCCACCGCCCGCGGCGCGCTCGACCTGCAGCAGCTTGCCGACGGCAATGCCCGCCGCGAGAGGGCCGGTCGATAGCATGGCGTGCGCATTCCTGTTCTCGGGCCAGGGCGCCCAGGCGCCCGGCATGGGCGCCGATTTGCTCGACGTCGCCGAGGTCGCGGACGCGGTCGCGTGCGCGAGCGACGTGCTCGGCTACGACGTGGCCGATCTTCTGCAAAATGCCCCGGCTGAAAAGCTCAATGACACGCGCTTCGCCCAGCCGGCTATGTGCGTGCTGTCCGTGGGCATCGCCCGGGCGCTCATGGCGCGCGGCGTCATTCCCGCGGCAGTGCTCGGGTTCTCGCTCGGTCAGGTCGGCGCCCTGGCGGTGTCGGGCATGCTCACCGACGAGGAAACGTTCGCCTTCGTGGCGAAGCGCTCCGAGCTGATGGCCGAGGCCGCGCATGCCCATCCCGGCGTCATGAGCGCGCTTCTGAAGGCAGACCCGGAAGAGGTCGAGCGCCTGTGCGAGGAGGCGTCCGCGGGGCAGGTGCTCGTCGCCGCGAACTTCAACAGCCCCGGCCAGATCGTCATTTCCGGCGAGGTCGCAGCCGTCGAGCGCGCGGAAGCCGCCTGGGCGGATAGCGGCAAGCGCTTCGCGCGCTTGGCGACCTCCGGCGCCTTCCACAGCCCGCTCATGCGCGAGGCGGCCGAGGGGCTTGACGCGTATCTTGCCGGCGTGACGTTCAACGAGCCGGCTATCCCCGTCATCTGCAACACCAACGCATGCCCGATGGATGCGGAAAGCGCCCGCGCGCGCCTGGTCGCCCACCTGACGAGCCCCGTGCTTTTCCAGCAAAGCGTGGAGCGCCTTTCCGGCGAGGGCATCGACTGCTTTGCCGAGGTCGGTTTCGGCGGCGTGCTCTCGAATCTGGTCAAGCGCATCGATCGCGCCGCTGCTCGTCCGTGCATTCAGGATAGGGAAAGTTTCGACGCGTTCGTTTGCGCGAACGCTTCATAAAGGAGGTGCCCGCATGGGCGAAACAACCGAAAACCCGCGCCGCGCGGCGCTCGTCACCGGATCCTCGCGCGGCATCGGCGCCGCCATCGCCGAGGAGCTGGCGGCCGCCGGCTTCGACGTGTGCCTGAACTGCTCGAGCGAGGGCGGCTTGCCGGCACTCGAGGAGTCCGCGCAGCGCCTCGCGCAAACCTACGGCGTGCGCACGTGCGCCCATGCGGCGAGCGTCGCCGACGCCGAAGCGGCGTTGGAGCTGGTCAAGGCCGCGCACGAGGCCTTTGGGCGCCTCGACGTGCTCGTGAACAACGCCGGCATCACGCGCGACGGCCTGATGGTGCGCATGAAGGTGAACCTCAAGGGCACCTTCAACACCTGCAAGGCCGCGGGCGCCATCATGATGAAGCAGCGTTACGGGCGCATTATCAATATGAGCAGCATTTCCGGCGTGGGCGGAAACGCCGGGCAGGTGAATTACGCCGCGTCGAAGGCCGGCGTCATCGGCATCACGAAAACGATCGCACGCGAGCTCGCGGCCCGCGGCGTGACGGCGAACGCCGTCGCCCCCGGCTTCATCGAGACCGACATGACCGGCGCGCTGTCCGAGAAGCAGCGCGAGGCTATCGGCGTGCAGATTCCCGTGAAGCGCTTCGGGCAGGCTGCCGAGGTCGCGCATCTGGTGCGTTTTTTGGCGAGCGAGCAAGCGGGCTACATTACCGGGCAGGTCATCTGCATCGACGGAGGTTTGGCACTATGAGCAATATCGTAAACGGCATTGAAACGCGCAGGCCGGACGGCACGCATCGCGTCGTCATCACCGGCATGGGGGCGGTGTCCCCGGCGGGTGTGGGCGTCGAGGCGCTGTGGGAAGCCGTTCAGGGCAAGCGCTGCTGCATCGGGCCCATCACGCGGTTCGACACCGAGGGCTACAAGGTGCACAACGCCGCCGAGGTGCGCGACTTCGACGCGACGGCCCATGGCCTGTCGAAAAAGGAGGCGCGTCGCTTCGAGCGCTTCGTCCAGTACGCCATCGTGGCCGCCGACGAGGCCATGGCGCAGTCCGGCCTTGATATGGAAGCGGAAGACGGCGCGCGCGCGGCGGTGATCTTCGGCGCCGGCATTGGCGGCATCGACGAGCTGCAAAGCGGCTTCTACACCCTGCACGACAAGGGCCCCAAGCGCGTGAACCCGCTGTTCGTGCCCACCATGATCGGCAACATCGCCGCAGGTCATCTGGCTATTCGCTATGGCATGCGCGGCGAGTGCATCGACGTCACCACCGCCTGCGCCACCGGTGCGCACAACATCGGCGCGGCGGTGCGCTCCATCCGCCACGGCTATGCAGACGTAGCGCTCGCCGGCGGCGCGGAGGAGTCGGTGAACCCCATCTGCATCGCGGGCTTCGCCAACCTCGGCGCGCTTTCCGAGGAAGAGGACCCAACAGCTGCCTCGCGTCCCTTCGACGTACGCCGCAGCGGCTTCGTCGCGGGCGAGGGCGCGGGCGCGGTGGTGCTCGAGTCGCTCGAGCATGCGCTGGCACGCGGCGCTAAGCCCATCGCCGAGATCACCGGCTTCGGCTCGACCGGCGACGCGTACCACATGACCGCCCCCGAGCCTTCCGGCGAGGGCATCCTGCGCGCCATGCGCCAGGCGCTTTCCGAAGGCGGATTCGCGCCCGAGGACGTGGGCCACGTCAACGCCCACGGCACCGCCACCCCGGCCAACGACGCCACCGAGTCCCATGCGCTGCTCGCGCTTGCCGGCGAGGAAGCGGGCAAGAAGATCCCCGTCACCTCCGTTAAGGGAGCAACCGGCCACACGCTCGGCGCGGCCGGCGCCATCGAGGCCATCGTCACGGCGCTCTCGGTCGCCACCGACTGCGTCCCGCCGACGACCGGTTTTGAGCAGGCCGACCCCGACTGCCCGGTCAACGTGGTGCGCGAGGCCATCGAGGGCTACCCGCAGAAGGTGGCGCTGTCGAACAGCCTCGGTTTCGGCGGCCACAATGCGGTGCTCGCCATCTCCCCGTATCGCGAAGCGTAAAGGGGCTGCCATGGAAACCATTCAATACCCCTGCGGCCGCGACGCGATCGAGCGCGTGCTGCCGCATCGCGACCCCTTCGTGTGGGTCAGCCGCATCATCGAGTGCACGCCGGGTAAGCACGTGCTCGCCGAGCTCGACGTGTCCGCCGACCTGCCCCTGTTCGAGGGGCATTTCCCCGGCCATCCGGTGCTGCCGGGCGTCATCATCATGGAAGCGCTCGCTCAGGCGATGTCGTTTTCGGTGCTCGTCGGGCGCGAAGAGGAGGGCACGCTGGGATTTTTCGCCGGCATCGACGGCGCGAAGTTCCGCAACCAGGTGCTGCCCGGCGACGTGCTCACCCTTGAGGGCACCGTGGTGAAGAGCGGCTCGCGCATGGTGGTGGCCGAGGTCGAGGCGCGCGTGGGCGACAAGGTTGCCGCCACGGCGACGCAGAAGTACGTGCTCGCGCGTGCGTAGTTGAGAAGGAAAGCGGCAATGAAGTTCAACAAGCAGGATTACATCACCTTCGACAACGAAGGCTCCTTCAAGCAGGAAGCCGCCCCCGTCGAACAGGCCGTCTCCGACGCCGCCTCGAGCACGGATGCGGACGTGGTCTACCGCCTCGGGCGTATCTGCGAGGAGGCGCGCGCGGACATGAACACGTCCCCGAATGCGCTCGGCGCTACGGACATGTCGGTATACACGCAGGTGGAACCGGGGCGGGCGCAGTCCCTTCCCACCCACGACGGCAACGACGTCATCGCGCAGGACGGCCCCGTGGCGCTCGTGGTGGCGCGCGGGCGCATGGCGAAGAAGACCATTCTGGCCTGCCAGGACGTCGGGTTTTCCGTCTGCGCCGCCTACACGCAGGATCGCCGCGGCGAGGCGCACCTCAAGCTCGCCGACAGCAAGGTGAGCCTCGGCGAGGCCTACACCGACGCGCTGTTCTCCAACAGCTACGCCGTGCTCGAGGCCGCGCATGCCTGCAAGGCGTCGGTTATCCTGCTCGGAGAGGAGGCGGAGCCGCTTTCGACGGTGGACACGTTCCTCTCGCGCGCGAACGCCGAGGGCATCCGCGTGTTCACGTCGCTCGGCGATTCGCCGCAGCTGGGCTGGATTTTGTGCACCACCGACAAGGACGCGGCCGGGTTCGGGTCGTGGCGCACGTGTCGGCACTGCAAGCTGAAGTTCGACAGCGCGAGCCTTGCGGCGGGTCACTACGTGTGCCCGAGCTGCGGCGGGTATCTGCGCATGAACTCCACCGAGCGCATCAACGACCTGCTCGATGCGGGGTCGTTTGAGGAATGGGACCGCGTGATCGCCGAGACCGATCCGCTGAATTTCCCCGGCTACAGGGATAAGCTTGAGGCGCAGCGCGAGAAATCGGGCCTTGAGGAGGCCGTGCGCACCGGCGAGGGCACCATCGCGGGCCTGCGCGTGGCCATCGGCATTATGGAGTCGACGTTTTTCATGGGGTCGATGGGCAACGTGGTGGGCGAGAAGGTGACGCGCCTGTTTGAGCGCGCAACCGAGCTGCGCCTGCCGGTCATCATCTTCACCGCCTCGGGCGGCGCGCGCATGCAGGAGGGGCTGGTGTCCCTTATGCAGATGGCGAAAACCTCCTGCGCCCTGCAGCGCCACGGCGAGGCGCACTTGCCCTACATTTCCGTCATCACCGACCCGACGACCGGCGGCGTGACCGCGTCGTTCGCCATGGACGGCGACGTCATCATCTCCGAGCCGCATGCGCTCATCGGCTTCGCCGGTCAGCGCGTCATCCGCGACACCATTCGCCAAGAGTTGCCCGAAGGGTTCCAGACCGCCGAGTTCGCCCTGGAGCACGGCCTGATCGACGCCATTGTGGAGCGCGAAGAGCTGCGCGCGACGCTCGCGCACATTCTCGCCGTGCACAAGGCCACGTCCATGCAGGTGCGCCCGACGGACGCGAAGGCCGGCGCGAGCGACATCCTGGTGAGCTACGAGGCGGTGCGTGACAACCTTGCGCATGGCACGGCCACCTACAACACCGTTACCTTCGGCAACCTCGCGCCCGAGGAGATGACCGTGGAGGAAGAGCAGGTGTGGGACAAGCTGCGCCGCTCGGTCATGTCCTCGCTCGTGCCCGAGTCGCTGCGCTCACCGGCCCAGAAGCGCCTCGAGCGCGCCATCGCCGAGGGCAGTTTCGACGCCGAGGGCGGCGCTTCGCTCGAGGTTGAGGCGGGGCAGGGCGGCGGCGCCGGCCCGGCTGGCGAGGAGGCGTCCGGCATGGGCGTTGCGAAGGCTGCCGTTGCCGGCGTGGCCGCGGCGGTGGTTTCGGCCGTTTCCGGAGGCGAGGACGATAACCGCGCATGGCGCAGCGTCCAGCTTGCCCGCAACGTGCATCGCCCCACGGCCATCGCCTATATCCGCTCCTTCGTCGACGGCTTCGTCGAGCTGCACGGCGACCGCGCCTTTGCCGACGACGGCGCCATCGTCGGCGGCATCGGCTGGATCGACGGGCGCGCGGTCACGGTGATCGGGCAGGAAAAGGGCGAGAACCTCAACGAGCGCATCCGCCGCAACTTCGGCTGCCCGCAGCCCGAGGGGTATCGCAAGGCGCTGCGCCTTATGCGTCAGGCCGAGAAGTTCGGCCGCCCCGTCGTGTGCCTGGTGGACACGCAGGGCGCCTACTGCGGCACCGAGGCCGAGGAGCGCGGGCAGGGCGGCGCGATTGCCGAGAACCTGGTCGCCATGGCGGGCCTGAAGGTGCCCGTGGTGACGGTGCTGCTCGGCGAGGGCGGCTCGGGCGGCGCGCTGGCGCTCGCCGTGGCGAACCGCGTGGCCATGCAGGAGCATGCGGTGTATTCGGTGCTCTCGCCGGAAGGGTTCGCCTCCATTCTGTGGAAGGACCGCACGCGCGCTCCCGAGGCGGCTGCCGTCATGAAGATGAGCGCCGCCGAATCGCTTGAGCTCGGCATCATCGACGCGGTGGTTTCTGAAGGGGAGGGCCCGGCGCACGAGAACCCCGAGGACGCCAAGGCCAACGTGCGCGACTACATCGCCACCACGCTCGACGAGCTGTGCGGCATGACGTCAGACGAGCTGCTCGAGCAACGCTACCAGCGCTTCAGGAAGTTTTAGGGTGCGCGGGGTGGTTTGTGCTTGCTGAGCGCCCCGCTTCGCATTTTAAAACAGTGGGCGCCTTCGGCGCTTTTATGCTGCGCGAACTTGCGTTCGCGCCTACGAAAGTCCTGGTAGAAATGATGAGCCAGGAGCAAGATCTCGTAGGGCCGAACGCAAGGTTTGCCAGTATTTGAAAGCGCCGACAGGCGCGACACTAATCTCTTTACGACCTGTTTCGATGCTTCGATTCGTCCTTTCGCCTGCTTCCGTATACGCTAAAATAAATATTTACCGTTGCAGCGTTTACGGGAGGTTCGGGCCCCATGATCACCGAAGACAAGATTTCGTTTATGTGCAACCCGCGCTCGCTTGCGCGCGGGCGCGCCATCGCGTCGTCGAAGCGCGACATCCTCACGAAGCAGGTGCGCTACGACAGCTACGAAACCAAGGTCAGCGCCTTCGTTGCCTCCTCGAGCGGCTGGAGCGACCGCTACCGCACGTCGGTGACCATTGACGAGGAACTCGACGACATCGTCGACTACTCCTGCACCTGCCCGGCGTTTCGCGAGTACAGCGGCATGTGCAAGCATTGCGTGGCGCTCGCGCTCAACTTCTCCAAGCATCCGCAGGATTACATTGGCTGGCAGCCGAGCCGGCAGGCCGCGTCGTCGCTGTGCATCACCGAGTTCATGCGCCGCGCCGAAGAGGCCGAATCCGACACCACGCCTGCCGGCAGCGTCGAGCTTATTCCCGAGCTGTCCTACGGCTTCGGCATGTGGTCGGTGAGTTTCCGCATTTCAGGCCCGCTTGGCACCGCCTACGTGCTGAAGAGCATCGACGACCTCGTCGACCGCGTTGAGCTGCGCGAACGCCATAGCTACGGCAAGAAGCTGGCGTTCACCCACACCCCGGCCGTCTTCGACGAGCGCTCGCGGCGCATCGTGGAGCTTTTGGAGCGCGCCTGCGAGACGCGGCGCGCAGGCGGGGCGAACTGGTATTACGGCCGCTCGCAAGCGGTTGGGCGGACGCTTTCTTTGACCAATGCCGAGGCGGTTGAATTGATGGAGCTGCTTGAAGGCAGGGATTTCTCCATCAAGGCGACCGACTATGCCACGCCGAGCGTCAACCGCGTGCACGTGGTTGACGCCGACCCGCCCCTTGGGCTGGCGCTTGTGCAAAGCGATCGCGGGTACTGGACCATCGAGCGCGGCGAGCGCCTGCGCATGGCGCAACATGGCGGGAAGCTGTTCGTGTGGCTTGGCGGCGATGCGCTGTATCGCTGCTCGGAGGAGTTCGCCCGCTGCACCGATTTTCTGCGCACGGTCTACGACAGCGACGAGCGCGAGGTCACCATTGCGGAGGAGGACATGCCGCTGTTCTGCGCGGCGGTGCTGCCAACCCTCGAGCAGTCGCTGCATCTTCAGGCGCCCGAAGCCGTCGATGTGTATCGTCGGGTGCCCTGCACGCTGCGCTTTTATTTCGACAAGGACGCCAAGGGGGTCGAGGTGCGCGCCGAAGCCGCCTATGGCGAGCGCGTCTTCACGCTGCGCGGCACGGTCCTGCCGGGGGAGCAGGAAGGTGATGCGGACGGGAAGGACGGGCGCAAGGGCTCGGCGGCGTCATCTGCACCGGTCCCGTTGCGCGACAAGCGCGCCGAGGGCAAGGCTTGCGCGCTCGTGGACGCCTATTTCGGCCCCGACGCGTATCGCTTGCCCCTGTCGGCGGAAGACGCCGTGGGGCAGCTCGTCTTCACGGGGCTTGCGGAATTCCGCGCGGCGGGCGAAGTATTGACCACGCCGGCGTTCGACAAGCTCATCCGCGAGGGCAAACCGCGCCTGACCATGGGCGTTTCGCTTTCCGGAAACCTCATCAACCTCGACGTGCAGGCCGACGACCTCGGCGCTGACGAGCTTGCCGCCATGCTTTCGGCCTACCGCAAGAAGAAGCGTTACCACAAGCTGCGCGGCGGGGCGTTCGTGGATTTGGCCGATTACGACCTCTCGCAGCTCGACCGTCTCGCGTCCGACCTGGGTTTTAGCGTGAAGGACTTGGCTTCGGGCACCATCGAGCTGCCGTCGTACCGCGCGTTCTACCTTGACGAGGAGGACAACCTCGACCGCGACCGCAGCTTCGAGGACTATTTGGCGAATTTCAAGCGCGTCAACGAAGCCGACTATGAGCTGCCTGTGCAGCTTGCGAAAATTCTGCGTCCTTACCAGGCGGAAGGCTTTCGGTGGTTGTCCGCCCGCTGCGACGCCGGGTTCGGCGGGGTGCTTGCCGACGAAATGGGCCTGGGCAAGTCCGTGCAGCTCATTTCGCTGCTGCTCGCGCGTCGCGCCGAGGGGCGCGAGGTCGGGCCGAGCCTCATCGTGTGCCCCTCGTCGCTTGTGTACAACTGGACGGCGGAGTTCGAGCGCTTCGCGCCTGAGCTTAACGTGGCGGCAATCGCCGGCACGGCTGCCGAGCGCAAACTCGCGCGCGGCAAGGTGTTCTCGGATTGGGATGCCGCATTGGCCGGCGCGGGGGCGCAAGCGGTTGCCGGGATGGCCGACGCCGCCCAGGACGCCGCAGATGCAGCCGACGCGCCGGTGTCAATCGGTGACCGACCCAACAACGAGCTGGTAGACGTCCTGATCACGTCCTATGACCTCGCCCGTATCGATTCCGCCGATTGGGTGGGCCGACCGCTGTTCGTCTGCGCCATCGACGAGGCGCAGTACATCAAGAACCCGGCGACGCTCACCACGCGCGCCGTCAAGCGCCTCGACGCGCAGCATCGCTTCGCGCTCACCGGCACGCCGATGGAAAACCGCCTCTCGGAGCTTTGGAGCATCTTCGATTTCCTGATGCCGGGGCTTTTGGGCCCCTATGCGCGCTTCCGCGAGCGCTTCGAGCTGCCCATCGTCGGCGGCGACGAGGACGTGGCGCGGCGCCTGCAGGCGCTCGTGGGCCCGTTCATGCTGCGCCGCTGCAAGGCCGACGTGCTCACCGACCTGCCCGAAAAGCTGGAAAGTGTCGTGTACGCGCCGCTCGAGGGCAAGCAACGCAAGCTCTACGCCGCCCATGAGCAGCAGCTGCGCGAACAGCTGACGCGCCAGCGCGCCGAGCGCAAGCAGCGCCAGGCGAAGCGCGCAAGCGGCGAAGAAGTCTCCACCGTCGAGGTGCTCGCGGAACTTACGAAGCTGCGCCAGCTGTGCTGCGATCCGCGCCTGCTGTTCGAGGACTATCGCGGGCATGGGGCGAAGCTCGACACCATCATGGAGCTCGTGTCGTCTGCCATGGAGGGCGGCGAGAAGACGCTCGTGTTCTCGCAGTTCACGAGCTTCCTGGAGCTTATCGCCGAGCAGCTCGACGATGCCGGCACGCCCTACTACACCATCACGGGGTCGACGCCGAAGAAGACGCGCGTGCAGCTGGTCGACGAGTTCAATAAAAACGACGTGCCGGTGTTTTTGGTGTCGCTGAAGGCTGGCGGCACGGGGTTGAATCTCACCGGCGCGAGCGTGGTCATCCATGCAGACCCCTGGTGGAACGCCGCGGCTCAGCAGCAGGCAACCGACCGCGCGCACCGCATCGGCCAGACGCGCGTGGTGAGCGTGCAGAAGGTCATCGCGAAAGGGACCATCGAGGAACGCATCCTGCGCCTGCAGGAGGAGAAGAGCAAGCTCGCCGACCAAGTGATCGGGGCGAGCGGAGTATCCCTGGCGTCCCTCTCCACCGACGACCTGATCGAGTTGCTGGAAGGATAAGGCGCGACGCTGTTTTTAGTCCTCCAGCTTCTCCGCGAGCGGTTTTTCGTCGAGGGCGAGCATGCAGACGGCGGCGGCGATGGTCATGGGCACCATCAGCCAGAACAGCGGCATGAGCGCGTCGTTGTAGGCGCTCGCCACGGCGCTTTGGACCGCTTGCGGCAACGCGTGCACGATGGCCGGCGTCAGCGCGTTGGTGTCGATCCCGAGCGCCTCCGTGCCCCCGAGCTCGGCCAGGTGCGCGCCAAGCTGGCTTGCCAGGCCCGACGTGAAGATGGCGCCCGCCACCGAGGTTCCCAACGTCGTGCCAATCTCCCGGAAGAAGTTGGTGGCGCTCGTCGCGGTGCCGACGATCGCGGCGGGGAATTCGTTTTGCACGATAAGCACGAGCACCTCGAAGCTCAGTCCATAGCCGAATCCCATGACGCTCAGGTAGGCGCAGCAGGCGAGCGGGCTCGTCTCGGCGCTCATCGTGCAGATCAGCGCCGTGCCGATAAGCGCGACGGCGAAACTCGCGGCCATGAGCTTCTTGTAGCGGCCCGTCTTGGCCACAAGCACGCCCGAGAGGAGCGAGGCGACGAAGTACGTCAGCTGCATCGGCACTTCCATGTAGCCGGCCGCCGTTGCCGACATGCCGTGGGCGATTTGGAAGTACGTCGGCAGGTAGGACAGTGCCGCCATCATGGCGAACAGGATGATGAAGCCGCCCACCGTGGTGAGCACGAAATTGCGGTTGCGGAACAGCTCAAGCGGCATGAGCGGCTCGGTCGCGCGGCGCTCTGCCATCACGAACAGCGCCGTCGCCGCCACGGTCGCCACGATAAGCCCGATGATGACCGGGCTGTCCCACGCGTAGGTGGTGCCTCCCCACGAGGTTGCCAGGGTCAGCCCGCAGATTGCAACGGATATGGCTGCGGTGCCTGCGGCATCGAAGCTCTTGAGGGTGGCGGTAGTTTTCGGGCGGGGCAGCAGTTTCGCCGCCGCCGCGATGGACAGCGCCGCGAGGGGCAGGTTGATCCAGAACGCCCAACGCCAGCTCAAGTGGTCGGTGAACAGCCCGCCTAAGAGCGGTCCCACCATCATGGGCAAGGCCCAGCCGATTCCCATGATGTTCAGATACAGCGCGCGCTTGCGGGCGGGAACGATGTCGGCGACGATGGCCTGCGAGAGCACCATGAGCCCGCCGCCGCCTAAACCGGCGATGGCGCGACCGGCGATGAGCACGCCCATCGAGTTGGCGGCGCCGCAGACGATAGAGCCCGCCAGGAAGAGAGTCACTGCGGTGATGAACAGGGGTTTGCGTCCGATGGCGTCTCCGACTTTGCCGTAGATGGGCATGACGATGGTGCTGGTGAGCACATATGCGGTGGTAACCCACAGCATATGGTCGACGCCGCCGAGCTCGCCGACGATGGTCGGCAGCGCGGTGGAGACGATAGTCTGGTCGAGCGAGCCCATGGCCATGGCGATGAGCAGCGCGACGAACGCCGCGACGACGGTTCGCTGGGATAGCGTTTCGCTTGTGGGGGAAGTGCTGGTGCCTGCGTTGCTCATTACTGCTCGTTCTCGCTTTCGTTGCCGTTTGACTCTATTGGGCTGGAATGCTGCTGCACCCGCTCTTTGCCCTCGCCTTCGCTGAAGCTTTCCTCGATGCAGGATATGATGCTGCCCATCGCATCGAGCATGTCCGCGATGCGCTCAGCCCCGACGTGCTCGATGCAGCTTTTCTCTGCGGCTTGCTGGTCGGCATCGGCTCGGTCGAACAGGCATCTGCCCTCGTCGGTGAGGGTGTGCACCTTCGATCGCTTGTCGGTCGGGGAAGGCAGCGTCTTCACCAGCCCACGACGTTCCAGGCTGCCGATTATGGAACTGACGGTCTGCTTTGGCGCGAACATGAGACTCGAAAGCTCCTTCTGCGTGAGGCCCGCCTCGGCGCGTCCCAGCTCGTCGATGGCCCACAGGTTGTAGTAGGTTTCTTCGTGGCGGCTGGCCAGCTTCGCGTAGGCTTTGTCGAGGCGCAGGCACAGCCCGTAGACCTCCTCCATGAATGAGTGCTGCAAGGTGCCTTCCGGCTCGTGCTTTTCCATGCGCATGCTTTATCTTCCTTCTAATGGCATGTGTCGGCTTCTACATTTGCGCGGTGTCGAATTCGTAGACGAACATCTGCTCGGGCAGGATGGACGTGTCCGGGTCGAAGATGCGCTCGGCTTTGCGCACCATGCTGCGATGCTCGTAGTATTCCCAGGTGCAGGTGGTATCGGTGAACAGGTATCCCTTCTCGCCGCCTGCCTGGGCGAGGTAGGCGCTCGCGCCGGAAAGCAGCTTGGTGCCCACGCCGTGCCCGCGCGTCGCGGCGGAGACGATGAACACCACCAGCTCGAAGTCGGGGTTGCAGCCCGACTCGGCAAGCAGTTCGTCGTCGGCGGCGTATTCGGCGGCAAGAAAGGCGCGCAACTCGTCGG
>CAVCPR010000006.1:21454-52110 GCA_963604235.1 Anaerovoracaceae bacterium
CGGCCTTGTCGAGGGCGTCGGCCTGCGCGTATGTGCGCTCGAGCAGCTCCTTCCAGGCCTCGACGGCGGCGCCTTCCGGCATGCCCGCGCGGGCGAGCACCACGCCCTCGATGACGCCATCCATCACGGCGACCTGCGAGTAGGTGTGGCGCAGCGCATAGGTGGCGAAGTCGATGATGCCGTGCAGCTGTGCGAGCTCGCCTTCGGCAAGCTCGTGCCAGGTTTCAGCGAGAATCGCGCCGATCCGTTCGGCGTCGTCGATGGTCATGGGACGATATTCGATGGTCATGATGGCTCCTTCTCGGTAAAAAGTCCGTTATCGGACTAGATAGACTGATAGCGGACTATATCAGCTTTGGAACAAGTGTCAACCTTTATGGAGACGTGTGAAGATTCGCCGCTCAGGCAACAAAAAAGGCGCCGGACCAACTAAGGTCCGGCGCCTTGTCATCTAGGGCGCAAGGGGAGGGAGGGAAGGAGAACGTGCGCCCTTCGATGCCTCTCGTTCGGGTGCCGCCTAATCTGCGGGTTTTTGCCTGTAGGCGGCGACCGCTACCCGCTACAGCGTGTACAGGGCGTACACCGATGCACCCATCTGGTAGAACACCACGCGCAGGCAGATGCAGCACACGATGGCGGCCACAAGCCCGATGCCTGCCCATAGCTTCCAGTTGCCGCCCTTCTTCTTGCCCATGTAGGCGCAAGCAACCGGGATGAGCGCGCAGATGATGGTGACGATAGTCAGCGGCAGGCTCTGCGCCCCGAACGGCGTGATGGCGCTCAGGTCGACCATGCCGGCAGTCGGCTGCACCGGATCGATGTAGTAGTCGATCTGGGTGAACTGGCTGTTGCTCATCGCCATGGTGGCGATGTAGGCGATGGTGGTCACGGCCGCCACGATGGAGCCGACGAGGTTCGCGCCGACGTTTGCGGGGCTGATAGCGCCTTCCTTGACATCCTCGATGATGGCGACCGTCGCCGGGCCGAGCACGAACGACGCGCCGAGGATCGACAAGATCTCAACTACGCTGTTCCAGGCCGGTCGGGCCTCCATCATGTAGGAGTGGCTCATCACCACGTCGAGGATGACCGAGATGGCGATGCCGCACACGGCAACCCACTTCGGAACCGACCCGCCGTCTTCGGAGCGGCGCAGGCACGCCAGGTAGATGATGGCGACGACGCCGAGCACCACGATGGCGATGAGCTCCTGCGTGATGCCGGAGGTGATGTGGCCGAATCCGTTGAAGATGCGCTCCCAGTGCTCCAGGTGCAAAAACACCGAGATACCCGAGATCACCAGCAAAACGGCGGCGACGATCCAGCAAACAAGCTGGCTTTTCTTACCTTCGCCCTTGAACGCCAGGTAGCTTTGGCAGCCGAACACGCCGACGCACCAGGCCGCGAAGGTGGTGAAAAGGATAAGGGGCCATTGCAGTTCCATGTCTTACTCCTTTCCTTGCCATTCGCGATCGCGAAGCAGATAGCACACGTGCGGGCCGTTGCCCACGTCGGTGAGGTGGTAGACGTCGTCCTCGGTGTAGGGCTCCACCCAATCCTTCAAGGTCGTGCGGTTGTGCAGCATCTCGTCGTAGGGCGTGGCCTTGTCATGGGTGGGCGCCGGCGCCTCGAAGGTGTCGATGCCCTTCTCCAAGTCGCCGAAGAAGCGGGCACGCGAGCCGCACTGCGCGACGCACTGGGGGAGCTCCCCTTGGGCGGTGCGCTGCTCGCACAAGGTGCACTTCTCCACGACGCGCTCCTCCTCATTGAGGTAACGCACGCCGTAGGGGCAGGCCATCGCGCAGAATTGGCAGCCGATGCACTTCGACTTGTCGATCTGCACGGTGCCGTCGGCGACCACATGGCTCGCCTGCGTGGGGCACACGGCCACGCACTTGGGATTCTCGCAGTGCTGGCACTGGATGGGCAGGAAGTACATGGTCACGTCGGGCCATGCTCCCGATTTCCCCGTGATGGGGAACGGGCCGATGCGCAGGGTCTTGATCCAGAAGTCGCCGGGCTGCACGCCGTTGATGGCTTTGCAGGCCGTCGAGCAGGCAAGGCAGCCTGTGCAACGGTTCAAGTCGGTGATGATTGCGTATTTGGTCATATTAGATCACGCTCCCGGTGCCGTTATAGGTCCAAGACTCAACCTCGGGCTCGCCCTCGACGCGGCTGCGCATGCCGACCTTCATCCACTTGCGCAAGCGCTCGTCGGATGCGTCATGGATGCACTCCTCGCCGGTGTAGGGGTTGCAGGGCACGGGGTTGCCGAACGGGCTGTTCTCAGCCGTCGCCTTGTAGATGACGACCGGATAGCCGCGCATCGTGTGGCAGCCGCCGACGGCGTCCTGGCCGTAGGGGTCGTTCAGGCAGTTCACGCCTACCAGCTCGAAGCCATGGGCGGCGTACTCGAACTCGGGGAACCACCACTGGTGGTTGGCGTTGGACACGGGCAGGTTGTTGGCGAAGGTGCCGCCGGTGGTGCGGGCCTTCACGGCGTAGTACAGATCGACGACCTCGCGGATGCGACCCCACGGGCTTTCGATCCACACCCAGTCGCCCTGCTCGAAGCCGAGGCGCTTGGCCTCCTCCGGATTGATTTCCACGCGCGGGACCGGCCACAGCTCGCGGCACCAGGGAAGCTGACGGTGCTCGGAGTGGAAGTAGACGGGCTGGCGCGAACCGGTGGTCTGCAGGAAGACGTTGTCCGGGTACTTCTTGATGGCGTCCTTGTACCACTGGTTCTGGAAGTAGTCGTCGGGAACCTGGTCGATCTTGTCGGCCTGGTACAGCTCCGGCATCATCACCGGGGAGTCGGTCGCCTCGCGATAGAAGGGGAAGCGGTCGTCATCGCCCTGGAAGGCGGCGATGTCGGTGTGCGCCCAGCGCGCGTCACCCTTAAAGCCGTTCTCCTTGAACTCCTTGCCGTCGTAGAGGGTGCCCTCGTCGCCGGCGTTGCAGATGTAGGCCTCGCAGGTCAGCGACCAAATCTCGATGAGCGAGGAGGCGGTGGCGAAGCCGGGCTTGAGGTCCACGAGCGGGAACAGGTTGAAGCCGCCTTGCTGACGGCGCCAGCCCATCTCGTGACGACGGTAGGTGCCCCAGCGCTCGGGATGCCACTCGCGGCAGTCCATCCAGCCGTGCTCGGTGAACCATTCCTTGGCCTGCGCCCAGGTGGGGCCGTTCGGGAACTTCTCGGTCTTCCAGGCATCGACGTTGTCCTTCAAGATGCGGTCGTGGTCGGGCCACAGGTAGGAGACCTTGCCGGCGAGCGCGTCGGTGTACTCCTGGCCGAGCGTCTTGGTCCACTTTTCGATGTTGGTCTGGCTGGAAACCTTCGGCTTGAGCATGTAGTCCTCGCTCGAGCCGGTGGCCTCGAGGTCCTTCGTGTTCCACGGCACGCCCATGGCGCGGTACATCGCGCAGTTCCAGTCGGGGTCGTAGATGGTGTCGCCCGGGGCCTCGATGGCCTTGCAGCAGCAGCCGAACATGCCGCCTGCGCCCTGGGAGACGCGGGTGGAGTCGATCTCCATCCAGTGCTGGCAGGGGAAGATGACGTCGGCGTTGCCGTTGGTGGGCATGAACCACAGGTTGATCTCGGTGAAGAAGTCCATCTGCGCCATGCCGTTCCAGGCGCGCACGGTGTTGGCCATGTTCATGACGTCGCCGGACTGGCACACGCCGCCGTGGATGGCGTAGAGCGTGGGCTTGACATGCATGTCGAAGGGCTCGTCATGCAGCACGTCCTTGAGCACCTGCGCCTTTTCCCAATCCGGATCCTGCAGGCAGCCGTCCCAGGCGGTGTTGGCGTCGCACCAGCGGGCCCAGAAGCGGTTGAGCGGGAAGCGATCGGCGTCGACCATGGAGGCCTGGCGCGTGAAGATCGACTTGGGGTTGGGGTAGTAGGCGGAGTTGTACATCGCGCCGCCCATGCGCTTGGCGATGATGATGGCTTCCTCGTCGCTGGGCACCTTGTTGCCGTAGCGCTCCGCGAGCGGGGACTTCTCGTCGAGCAGGTACTGGACGAAGTCCTGCATGTACTTGCCGACTTCCTCGAGCGTGTAGTCGCGGCCATCCCACGTGATGCGCTGATCCTCGTCGTAGGCGGAAGACTTCTGCATGTTGGAGCGGCCCGGGTTGCCGTCGAACTGGCTCTTGCACGAACCGCGGTTGCCGGCCGGCTCGTCGGAGTTGCCGGTGATGCAGGAGAGGATCTGCAGGGTGCGGCAGTTCTGGATGGAGTTGCCGTTCTGGTCGGTGGCGAGCTGGAAGTGGACGCCGCCGTTGCCGTGGCGCGGATCGATGCGCGTGGTGTAGTGCTTGACGGCGGTTTCGACCTTGCTCCACTCCACGCCGGTGACCTCGGTCACCTTTTCGGGCGTGTACTGGCTGGTCAGGTCATGGAAGCCGTCCCAGACGGTGCGGCACTTGTACTTCTTGCCGTCGACGAGCTCGACCTCGATCTCGCCGGGGAACAGCGCGGGCTTCTTCGGCAGGCCCTTCGGGTTGGTCGTGGCGCCCTTCTCGTTGCCTGCGTCCCAGTAGGAGTCGTAGGCGGAATCGGCGGGGTCGGCCCAGGTGGACTCGTCGGGCAGCCAGCAGTCGGCGATCAGTCCGGTCAGGGGGTGCTTGATGAAGCTGCCGGTGGTCGGGATCTTGGACGTCTCGCCCTCCCACTTGCAGACCTCGGAATCCCACCAGGTCAGGCGCTGGTTGTTCTCGTCCCACACCATGAAGCGGTGAACCGAGCCGCCTTCCTTGACGTCGGCCTCGGTGATGAGCTTCGTGCGCATGTCGATGCCGCCGTTGCCTTCCCAGCGGCGCGCCGTGGTCAGCCACGGTTTATCGTCGCAGTACAGGAAAGTGGCGTTCGACCAGCGGCGCACCATCGTGTCGTCGTAGGCCTCGTTCTCGATGATCCAGTTGATCATGCCGAGCGCCAGCGCGCCGTCGGTGGAGGGGCGCAGATTCAGCCAGCAGTCGGCTTCCTTGGAAATGGGCGTCATGCGCGGGTCGACGACGATGTGGTAGTCGGCGTGCGCGCGCACGTCGGAGATGGTGCGGTTGGTGGTGTCGTAGTTGGAGTACTCGACCGCGGTGCCCCACTGCAGGTACACCTTCGGCTCTGCCTCGACTTCCATCCACGGCGAGCCCATCTCGTCGGTCATGATGCCGGCCCAGTGGCGCGGGCCCTTGCACACCTGGTAGGCCAGATGCGCGTTCGGCGTGCCGAAGAGCTGCTTCATGCCCTGGTAGGGGCCGAGCGACCACACGCGGGAGGTGCCGCACATGACGATGATGGACTGTCCGCCGTACTTGTCGACGCATTCGCCGAGACCCTTGCCGACGAGCTCGAACGCCTCGTCGAGCGTGATGCGCACCCAGCCGGGGTCGGCCACGCCCTTCGGGTTCGTGCGCTTGACGGGGTAGCGCAGGCGGTCGGGATGGTAGGCGGCCTGCATGGACGACTGCGACTTCGCGCAGCAATGGCCACGGGATTGCGGGGCGCTCTCGTCGCCCTCGACCTTGATGGCTTTGCCGTCCTGGACGGTGACCCACACGCCGCATTCGACTTTGCCGCAGGCGCGGCAGCAGGTGCGGACGTGCTTGATCTCGCCCGTGGTCGTGGTGGTCGTCTCGGCAAGGGCCTTCATGGGAGCGGTCACCGAAGCGCTGACGGCGCATGCGGCGCCGCAAGCCGCGGCGGCAGCGATGAAGCTGCGACGTGACATGGTTAGCTGTGCCATGAATTCACCTTTCCTTTCTAAACGGTTTGCAAAGATGCATGTTGTTTCGGATTCGGACGCGCCCCGTATGTCCCCTCGCTTCAACCCTCCTTTGTTGTCCTCGTCTTGGGGCTTCGTCCGTATACCCGCAGCCTATGCCCCGCAGGGGGCCTCCCCTTAATAGGGTTGCTATTATTTCGTTTCACCACCTGGTTGAAAGTGTCCGGAACGCGCATCATATGCAACATATTATTTTCAGAAAAGTGCCTGGTCAGAAGCATGGCATATGAGGCTTTGCGCAATGGTTCGAAGCATTGCGCACCGGGTGTGCTATCATCTTTAAGTACAAACGAGGGGGCGAGTTTTCACGTGGCGAAGGGGAGTGCCGCGCAAAGCTTGAATGCATGACATTGGGGGGATCATGAGACTGCCGCACGTTACCATCGAATATCGCGACGAGGAGTCGGCCGGCGTCGGCAAGGTCTCGCCGTCGCTCATCGTCGGGTTCGGCCTGCATTGGGCTTGGATCTTCTCGGCCGTGTTCAGCGCGAACCTCATCTTCCCGTTCTGGTGGCCCGCCTGCTCTTCTGCGGGGATGGTCATCTCCATGACGTTCATGGCCGCCACACTTTTGTGCTACTCGCTTTTCTTCAAGAAAATCCGCCCGCTCTTCCAAACGATGCGCGACCGCCGGCGCGTGCGCCTGATAGGGGCCGGCTTGGCTTCGGCGGGAACGCTTTTGGTTGCGATCGGCGCGGCGCTTTCGCCCCATGCCCTCTGCCTGGTCGTGGTGAGCATTGGAAGCGCGCTTACGGGCGTGGGCACCGCGGCGCTGCTCATGAGCTACGGCGTGTCGTTTTCGGTATGCGATACGGCCGCGGCGGCCATGCAGTTCGCGCTCGCCATGGTGGTCGCCTGTTCGGCGTATGCGTTTATCCTGGTCATGGATACGTTCGCGCATCCCTTCGGCATGATTTTGTGCATCGTGGTGCCGTGGCTTGAGCTTTTGTGCCTGAACCTGTGCTCCAAACAGCTCGTCGACCGCACGGAGTTCACGGCGACCATGATGCCCGTGCGCCCGGGGCAGTTCACGCTGCACTTGGCGCCTTCCGCATTTGCCTTCGGTCTTTTGTTCGGGTTTCTCGGCATCCATGCGTTTCGCGACGTGGGCGACCTTGCGCTTATCCCGGGGTCGTTCCTTGTCTCGGTCATCGCCGCCGGCGTGCTCGTGTGCCTGCTCGTGGTGTGCGTGATGCTCACGCAGCGCCAACAGGCGAACTATGCGTTTCGAACTTTGAACCCCATCATCGCGCTCGTCGTCGCCCTGGCGGCCTATCTTGCGCCGACGGGTTCCACCATGACGGGCCACTGCCTGTTTTTGGTTTCCTATATGCTCATTGAGGCGAGCTTGTGGATTTCGTTTTCCGACATGTCGCAGAAGTTCCGCATCAGCCCGTTTCGCGTGTTCGGCGTCGGGCGCGGATTTCTCGCCTTGGGCGCGGTCGTGTCCACCCTGCTCATGCTGCCGGGAAGCCCGCTGTGCCTCGCGCTGAACGACGCCGCCTCGATTCTGCCCATCGCGCTCGTGCTGCTCGTGTTCGCCACCAGCAGCTACCCGCGAGACCCCGAGATCATCCGCGTGCTCGTGCGCGGGCATGTGTGCCCCGCGTTCTTCGATCCGCTCGACACCATGAATGCCTCGACGAAGGTGGTCGCGGCGGCTGCGTGGGATGTGGATATGGCGGCAGTTCGCGAGGAGCGGGGCGGCGAGGATGCCGATGTTGCGGGCGGCGCGGGCGCCGGGCGTGCCGGCGCGGTTGAGATCGCCGTCGTCGGCGTCGATGCGGACGAGGAATTGCCGCGCGGTTGTGCCCAGCCCACCTCGCCCGCTGTTGCGGCCTCTGCCGCACCGGAAGCGCCCGCCGCCACTTCCGGCTCCGATACCGCGGAAGGCGGCAAGGTCAAAGCCGCCGTCGGCGCGGAGGAGGGCGAGCAGGACGAGCGACGCATTGGGCGTTACAAGCGCCGCTGTTTGGCGCTCGCCGACATGTGCCTGCTGTCGCGCCGCGAAACCGAGGTGCTGTTCTTGCTGGCCAAGGGCTACAACACCAAGATGATTCAGGAGCAGCTCTACATTTCCGCCGGCACGGCCAACACGCACATGCGCCACGTCTACCGCAAGCTCGACGTGCACTCCCAGCAAGACCTCATCCGCATGGTCGACTCCATAGAAGTAGCCGACGAGGATTGGTAAGGGTTATTCGAAGACGGCGGTTTCCACGAGCCAGGCGTGGGCGCATTGGCGGCGCGCCATGGTTTGCACGATGAACCAGGCGTCGTTGGCCTGGAAGGCCGCCTTCGCCTCTTCGGCGTGTCCCGGGGCCAGTTCCTCGAGCGCGCGGGCGATGTCCGCATCGTCAAGCTCCATGCCCAAATGGTCGAACAGCGCGTCGAGCGCAAGCCCCTGGCGCAGCGATTCGCGCGCCTGCATCATCACCTGCATCCCGAGCTGCTGCGAATCCATGCCGTTTGCCTGCGCGAACTGCTCGAGCGTCATGTTCTGGGCCTCGGCGTTTTGCCGCATCGCTTGCGTCATGTCGGCCGCCGCGCGCTCGACGAGCGCATCGGGAATGGCGGCGAGCAGGCGGCTGCCCACTTCCTCGTCGACCATTTCCTCGCGCCGGGCCGTTGCGGCCTCGCTGCCCTTCGACCCCAGCCAGGCCGCGACGCGCGCACGGAACTCCTCGACGGTCTTGTCGTCCTGCGACAGGCGGGTGCGCACGAATTCGTCGGTCAGCTCCGGGACGTTTCGGCGGCGCTTGTCCACCAAGTCCACGGCCACCTGGTAGTGCACCACCTCGCCGGTACTTTCCAGATTGTCGAAGGAGAACTCGCGATGCTCGCCGACGTTCATGCCGATCACGCCGTCGACGAAGCCGGCCGGCACGAGGCTGCGGTCGACCACGATTGCGACGCCGTCGCCGGAAAGCTCCATGGCCGGCGCGCCGTTGGCCATGGTCGAGAGGTTGACCTGCAAACATTCGCCCTCGCAGGCGGGGCCTTGCGCCTCTTCATAGGTGGCGAAACGGTTCATCTCCTTGGCTATTTGGGCATCTATTGCCTCTTTGGTCACCTCGGGCGCCGGCGCGTGCAAGTAAACCGGCTCGTAGGAGGACAGCTCCGCCTTCGGGCGCACGAAGACTTCGGCATCGATAGTGGCGTCCTGCTTGTCGAGCAGCCCTGGGATGGTCTTGCCGGCGGGCTCGGGGTTGTACATGATGTCGAGCGCCTGTTCGCGCACGATGGGAAGCGCCAAGCGCAGGCATACGTAGGATGCCATGCGCGCATCGACGGTCTCGGCGCCGAAGCGCTCGCAAAGCGCTTCGTGCACATCGCCCTCGGCGGCGTTGATTCCCGCCTCGCGCGCCATGATCTGCAGGCTTTCGCGGGCGAGCGCGCTCTTGTGCGCCCCGGTGATGGAAAAGCGCAGGCGAACCTTTGAATCGCGTTCGATAACCTCGGTGCTGATCAGCTGAATGGACATATGCGTCTCCTCGTGGCCCTCGGCGCCCTAGCGCTCGTAAACCTGGTCTGTCTTGCAAAGGCTTTGCTGGATATGCCAGATGGTGTGCGCCTGCCCGCGTTTGATGGCGAGCGGCTTCATCTCGTAGGCGTCGGTGGCGCCCGCGAACATCTCGCGCGCGAACACCTCGTCGGAAATGGTGATCGCGCCAGCGGGGCATATTTTCTCACAAGTCCGGCATTTCACGCAGTCCCCGGGGTAGTGTTCCACGCCGAAGGGATCGCCTGTGTCGTCGTCCTCGCCGTACTTGCGCAGCGCGCCGGTGGGGCAGAACACCGCGCACATGCGGCAGGATTGGCACGCGTCGGTGTCGATGATGACGTGGCCCCACAGGCGCGTGTCGATCATGACGTCGTCGGGGTCGCCGAAGGTCGCGAGCGCGTCGAGCAGGCGCGCGCGGCGGTCGGGCAGGAAGTGGGGAAGCGTGCCGTCGGCCATGACCTTGACGTAGTTCTTCGTCTTCTGCGGGCTGAACTGCTCGCCGGTCATCTCGGCCGCCGCGGCGCCGGCCAACACCCCGCCGATGCGCGCGGCCGTACGCCCGCCCTCCTCGAAGGCGTGGCGACGCGATTTGTCGAACTCCTCGTCGCCCTTTTTACGCGTGCAGCCGGGAAGCTTACCCGACACGCGCGTGCCCAGCGGCTGACCCCAAGCTTCGAGCAGGGTTTTTTCCGTCGCGAGCACGTCCTGCAGCATCTTCCAGCCACTCGCGTGCTCGCACGCGGCACAGTTGCCGTGGACGAGCACCACGTGCGCGCCTTCGCTCTGCATAAGCGTCAGCAGCGATTCCTCCACGCGCCCGAGGCACTCCACCGCCACGACCGCGTCGTCGTCGTAGAGGCCCGATACCTGGGAGAGCATCTGCGCGCAGGCGATGGTGACGGTGCCTGCGCAGGTTGCGGCCGCGGTGCGGCAGCGGTCGATGATTTCCGTGTCGTTGGGGTGGTGGGCCTCCAAACAGCACGTGGGGCAGACGGTGGCGCAGGTTCCGCAGCCGATGCACTTCTCGGGCGAGACGATGAGCTGCTCGGCCTGCGCATCGTAGTGGATGCAGCCCGAGGTGCACACCTGCGAGCAGCGCAGGCAGTCGGCGTGACGGTTGCGCACGAGCGCGCAACGGTCTTGATGAACGGTGATATAGGGGCTGTCGACCTGTTCGATCAGCCCGAGCATGTTTGAGATGCTTGGCATGGCTCCCCCCTTGCTTGAAATGAGCGCATATGAGCCTTGAACTGCGCTTTTCTTAATCATAGACGCTTTTTCAGGGGCAAAATCATAGGGCTGATATTATTGTGCGCCGCCGTGTGCTCATATACTCCGAAACGACGAGGGGACGAAGTTTTATGAAGGAGGAGGCATATGGCTTTGATCAGACCGTCTCTGACGCTGGTGCTCGATTTGGACGAGCGCTTGGCGCAGGAAGACACGCAGCTCGAGCTCAAGCGCTGCTACACCTATATCACCGCTCCCATCGTGCGCAAGCATGCGCCAAAGAGCGCCGATGCGCCCGTGAGCAACACGGCGCGCGCGATTGTGAATTTCGGGACGCGGTCGTATCTGCATTCGACCGACGAGGGCGCCGACGAGCTGTGGGACGACATCGTCGAGCAGTGGCTCGGCAACATCCTGCACAAGGTCGGCTCCACCATGAAGGCGTTCAACCGCCGTCAGCGCCTCATCGGCCTGCCGGAGGTCATCTTCGACAAGTTCGACATCGAGCTGCAGGGTGGCGAATTTATCGTGAGCCTGCATCCCGATCTGCTCGGGTTCGTGCCCGAGGAGCTCAACGCCGCCATCACCATGGCGCGCTCGCTGCTCAACGACGGCACCTTCGCCGACGCGGTGCGCGTGAGGATCCCGGCGGACGAGTCGTATGAGGCGCAGCAGGCGGCCGCGCGCATCGCGTGGGATGAGGAGCATCCAGAAGAAGCCGATGTCGACGCCGCGGCGCCCGGCGGCGAGGCAGTGCCCGCCAAGCCGGAGAAGATCGACTACGAGGACGAGGAATGGCTTGCCGCGGACCGCGAGCGCAAGAGCTACGAGAACACCGCGGTGCCCATCACCGACTCCGACGAGCTGCCGCCCATCGAGCGCGAGGAGGAAGTCGAGCCGCCCGAGCCGTTTTCCTTCGAGGTCGACTACACCGACTGGGCGGTCGTCTACGCCGACGGAACGGCCCGGCGCTTCGATTCGTCCGCGCTTGCGTTCGTGGAGTAGCACCATGTCCGCGACGATGGCGAAACCGGGTGCGGCGCGGGCATGCGAGAGCATGTTCGTGAAGTGGGAGACTCCCGAAGAGGAGCTCGCCTCCACCGCGCGCCTTGCCGAGGCCTTCGTGCATCGCCATATCGAGGTGGCGAACGATCTGGCCATCGCGGTGCCGAACATGGCTTGGGCCGTGCAGGCGCGTCGCGCGTGCGCGGCGGCGGGCCTGGCCGCTTCCATCCGTGCGGCACGCGCGCACCTGAGTGCGGCGACGAGAAGCAGGCTCGCCCTGCTCGAGGCGATGGCGGACCCGGAAAACGAGCGCCTGCGCGCGCAGTGGGTTGCCGCCGGGCGGCCCGCGGCGGAGCTCGACGCGCTCGTCGCGCGCTACGGCGACTCGCGCGCTTCGGCGCTCATCCGCCTGTGCGACCTCACCTCCTGCCCCGAGCTCGAGCATGGGCTTTTGCACATCTGCGGCGATGAGGACGCGCGACACCTGCTAGCCGTGCTCGACGAGCAGCTGGCGCACCCCACCTCGCCGGAAGGGCTGCAGGTGGTCTCCATCGTGCCGCTTGCGCACTTGTCGCAAACCTATGCGCAACTGTTCGTCGTCGGCTGCGTCGAGGGGCTGCTCGACGAGGGCGACGAAGCCACCAGGAACGCGTTTCTCGGCGCGGCGGAACATGCGACCAAGCGCCTGTACTATTCGGGCTTCGCGAAGGCCGAACTTGGCTTCGCGCGCTCGGCGCACCTCGCTTTCGCGCGCACTCGTCGCGAGGGGGAGCGCGAGTGGGCGCTGTGCCGGATAAGCCCGCTGTTTGCCGCATTCGGCTCCGCGCGTCCCTCGACGCTCGGCGGACAAGTGCTTCTGCGCACCTACCAATTGAATTGATACACCCGCAAGGAGGACATCATGGCGGATTTCGATTTGAAGAATTTCTCGTTCAATGTCGACGAGGGCGCGTTTAACTTCGGCGGCCCCGAATCGATGGACGAGGGGGATGCCGATCCGGGCATCTTCCTTCCCAACACCGAGGGGCGCACGGAGTTTCTGCCCCCCGATGCCGAGCGCGTGCCGAAGATTCCCGGCGTCGTGGACAACGAATCGGCCGACTATGCCGAGCGTCCGGCGGCCGAGCGTACGGCGGAGCTGTTCAACAACATGAACCCGCATCGCCGCGTGCTCTACGGGGTTTTGCGCGCAATGAACGAACCCCTGAGCGATGCGCAGGCCGACGAGGCCATCGAAGCGCTGCGTGCGCACAAGTTCTCGGTGTATTCGCCGGCCGACATCTGCACGATGCTCGCCACCGCCGGCGCCGTCACGCGCGTGCTCGCCGACGGCACGCCCTACGAGGAGTTCGAGCCCGAGCCGAAGATCGTCGTCATCGACGGCGTGGAGTACTGGGAGGCGCAGCCCGCGCCCGAGCACTTCTGGCTGATCAGCGATGCGGGGCGCGCCCAGCTGGCGTCCTACGACCCGGCCGAGAAGCTCACCGAGCAGCTTGCCCGCGAACCCGAGTACGCCAAGCTCTACAAGCGCATTTTGGTGCTCGGCAGCGAAGAGGGCGGCAAGACCATGAAGCAGTTCTCCGCCGCCGTCGACAACGACCCGCTCGTGGCGACCGAGCCGCGCAGCTTCTTCGTGCAGCATTTCGTCGAGGCGCTCGAGCGCTGCGAGGCCGTCGCCTGGTTCGGCAGCACGTGGAAGACGACCGACGTGGGCCGCGCGGCGCTCGCCGGCGAGCTTTCCGAGGTCGTCGACGATTACGTGCCCGACGAGTCGGCGCAGCCTGCAGAAACCGAGACCGACGGCGTGAACTGGTAGGAGGGGGAGACGATGACGGATGTGAACAATGCGCCCGAGACGGGCATCGAGGAACTGATCAGCATCAACGAGGGCCGCGCGAAGACCTACGGGCTTCTGGCGCGCCTGTATCGCGAGGAGGCCACCCAGGAGCTCATCGACGAGCTGTACGGCCTGCACTGGCGCGTGAGCACCGGGAATGCGGCGCTCGACCGCGGGCACAAGCTCATCGCGACGTGGCTTTCGGGTCTGTGGCGCAATTCGGCCACGGAGCTTTCCGCCGACTACATGCGCACGTTTTTCGGGCACGGATATTCCGGCCATGCGGCGGCGTATCCCTTTGAAAGCGTCTACGCCTCGGAGAAGCGCCTGCTCATGCAGGGGGCGCGTGACGAGATTCTGGCGCTGTACCGCTCGGCAGGCCTGGATAAGCAAGCAAGCTGGAAAGAGGGCGAGGACCACATCGCCTTGGAGCTCGAGTACATGCAGGTGCTCATCGATCGCACGGTGGCCGCCCTGCGCGCCGATGAGGGCGAGGAAGCATATCGCCTGGTGAAATGCCAGCTGAACTTCATGGAGGACCATCTGGGCGCCTGGGCGCCGCTGCTCACCGAGCAGATGCGCGGCTTTTGCAAGACGAAGTTCTACGAGGGCCTGTCGTATATGACCGACGGTTTTCTGGAAGTGGACACGGCGCTCATGGAGGACATGCTCTCCGACGACGATGACAAGGCCGCCGACGACCTCGCCGGCGAGGGCGCGGCGGGTTGCGAGTCTAGGGCTTCGCAGGACGAGTAGGCGCGCCGGGGGGCGCGAGGACGCTGTGCTAGGCAGCAGGGACGCCGGGCGCGAAAGGACGCCCGGCTCATAGCAAGGGGGATAATCATGGTAGAAGAAGGTAAGACGTACGCGGGCATGTCCCGGCGTGCGTTCGCCTTGGGAAGCGGCGGGGCAGTCGTGTTGCTGGCTCTCGGCGGTTTGAAGGCGACCCCGGCGGCGGCGCAGGTGCGCCCGCCGGGAGGTCAGGACGAGGAACACGTGGTGAGCGCCTGCGTTCGCTGCGAGCGGTGCGTCGAGGCGTGCCCGCGCGGCGCGCTGCGCCCCTCGCATATCGAGGAGGGCATCTTGGGCACGCGCCTGCCTGCCGCCAACTTCGACGTCGCGTACTGCGATTTCTGCACCGAGGAAAACGGCGGCACCCCGTTGTGCGTCGAGGCGTGCCCGACGCGCGCGTTGCGCCTCGACGCGGGCGCCACGCCCCAGAACACCATCATCGGCAAAGCGGTGATCAGGGCAGATTGGTGTTTGGCATGGAATCGCTACAACGGCTGCCGCTTCTGCTACGATGCCTGCCCCTATGAGGCCATCACGCTCGACGAGTATCAGCGCCCTGTTGTCAGCCAGGGCAAATGCAACGGATGCGGCGCGTGCCAGGCGGCCTGCGTGTCGCTGCAGGAAGGCGCGATCGTCGAGGGCGCCACGTCGCGCGCCATCACGGTTCGCCCGCTTGACGAGGTTGAAGGGTAGGGGGACGTCATGAATTTGAAAACGCTACGCATCATCGTGCCCCTCGTGATCCTCGCGCTCGCGGGCGCGGGCTTCGTGTTCCACACCGGCTTCGGCGACCTGTCCGCCGTGGGATGGTCTTCCATTTCGGTGCTGTGCCCCTTAGGCGCGTTCGGCACCATGCTCGCGAGTAAGACGGTGGTCCCGCATGCGGTCATCTCGCTTATTCTCGCGCTTGTCGCCATCGTGCTGCTCGGGCGGGCGTTTTGCGGGTGGATCTGCCCGGTCCCCGTCATCTCGAAGCTGCGCCACGCCTTCTCGCGTCCCGAGCACGTGAAGGCCGCGAAAGGAAAGGCCGGCGCCGCGGGCGAGGGTGCTTGTGGCGCCGATGACGCCGATGTCGCCGCCGCCAAGCCGCTCACCGACAAGGAAAAGGCGCTGCTCAAGGGCGCGTGCGGCCATCATGCGTGCAAGCCCGGCTGCGAGCCGAACAACTCCCGCAACCTCGTGCTCGGCGGCGCTTTGCTCTCCGCCGCCATCTTCGGTTTCCCGGTGTTTTGCCTTATCTGCCCCATCGGGCTTACGTTCGCGCTCGTGTTCGTGCTCATCGCGCTGTTCGGATCGGGCGACGTCACCTGGTCGGTCGTCGTCATTCCGGTGCTGCTCGCCGTCGAGGTCGTGTTCTTCCGCAAGTGGTGCAGCCATATCTGCCCGCTGTCGGCCCTGATGAGCCTGGTGGGCAAGCTCAACCGCACCTTCCGCCCGCAGGTCGACGACGCCAAGTGCGTCGAGACGAAATCGGGGCATCACTGCGGCCGGTGCTCCCAGGTTTGCGAGCAGGGCATCGACCCGCGCCATCCCGAGCTTGGCGCCGCATGGAGCGAATGCACGCGCTGCGGCGAATGCATCAAGGCATGCCCGGGCGATGCCATAAAACTCGCCGCCCTCGTCCGCGAAGGAAAGAGTCTCACGGAGTCGCAGGACTAGGAAGTTCCGGAAAGGGTTGTGGAGCGCATGGCTGACAGCAAGGAAGAACCAATCCGCGACACCGCGATCGGTGGGGATGACTTTTTCAGCGATGTTGACGTTTCCTGCCTTATCGGGCCGGCGCAGTCGGGGCGCACGCGGTGTTTGGCCGGCCTCGCCCGCGAGTGGGCCGCTGCGGGTGCGCACGTGCTTTTCGTGTGCGCCACGCCTTCGGCGGCGGTGCGGGCGCGCGAGGCCTTCTCGGGCACGCCGGCGGTGAGAGTGGCGACGTTTCCCGAAGTGGCGCTGAAGGTGTTGTCGACACCCGAGGCGCAGGCATCATTCGGGCGCGCGCCGCGCATCTTGTCGCCCCACGAGCAGGACATCCTCATGGAGGACATGAAGGTCAGCCAGATGAAGAACCGACGGCTGCGCGCCGTGCTCGGCTACCTGTTCGCCGGCTGGAGCAACCTGTCCGACGACACGTGGGAACAGACCTTTGAGGAGGACTTGCTCATCGAGCGCCTGCACGCCAACCTGCGCTTCACGGGCGGGGTGCTGGCGTGCGAGGCGTCGAACTTGGCGCTGAAGGTGCTGCGCGCCCATCCCGCCGTCCGGCAGCGGTGCGCGTGGGATTGCGTTCTCGTCGACGATTTCGACCTGGCCAGCCGCGCCTCTCAGCATCTTGCGCGCGCCTTGGCGCGCCGTGCGCTCGCGGTCAGTGCTGCGCCGTATCCCGGCGCGCCCACCGAACAGGAGCCCTATCCGTGTTTCACGGGCGTCGAAGAGCTTATTGCCGCGCGCCCAAAGTGTCGCGTCGAGCGGTTGGATTCCGCGCAGCCTCTAGCCATTCAGCATGCTGAGCAGCGCCTTTGCGATGAAGATGCCCGCATGCGTGCCGAAGGCGACGACGTCGGCAACCTCGCCGTCGCGGATGATGCCGGAACCGAAACGGTGGTGCCCGGGCATCCCATGTCGGTCAATGGAAGAGAGTTGGAAGCTGGGGGAGCCCTCGAGCCGGAGCCGGAGCCCGAGGCCTTCGTTGTTCAGATGATGCCTTCGATGGAAGCCGAGCTGCAGCATATCGCGCAGACCTGCGCCGATGCCCTTTCGCGCGGCGAGGATGTCGCCATCTTCGGCACCGATCGCCTTTGGCGGCGCAACGTCGTGGCGAACCTGCGCCGCGTCGGGCTGCCTATTGCGGCGGCTCCCGCCACGCGTATCAAGGTGCGCGACCTGCATGACGAAAAAACGTGCGCCCGGCTTCAGCGCGATGCGCTCTGTCGCCTTGCGGTGGACGGCAAAGACGGCGTGGCGTGGCGAACGCTCGTCGCCCTCGGCGACCACGTGGCCCGCAGCGCCGCCATCGATCATCTGCGTCAGGCCGTCGCCGCCTCCGCTGATGGTACCGACGTCGATGCCGACGCATCCGAGGATGCAAGCCTGCTCGAGGCGCTCGAGGCGCTCCGCCGCGGGGAGGTGGCGGTCGACGAGCTCGCGCGCCCGCTGCTCGATGATCTGCTCGCCGCCTACCTGCGGGCTCGCGAACTCGTCGAAGCGTCCGGCCGCAAGGGCGACGAAAGCGCCGAGCCGCCCGCCGCCTCTTCAACCGCCGATGCCGAGCGCACGCCCTCCATCACGGTGTATCCCGTAACCGCCGCGCCTGAGGTGCGCGCCGATACCGTGATCTTCGGCGCCTTCGTCAACGGCTGCATTCCCTGCCGCGCATACTTCGACCCCGCCAAGCTCGCCGGAGCCGCGCGCGAGCGCGAGTACGTCTCGAGCCTGCGCGTTGCGCTATCCGTAGCGGCCTGCGCCCGCAAGCGGGTGCTGCTCGGCGGCTTCACCGCCTGTTCGCTCGACGCCGCCGAAACGATGGACTTGCATATCGCCTCCATCAAGCTGCGTCGCGGCGTGCGCACCGCCGTCATCGAGCCGAGCTGCCTGACTCGGGTCTTGCAGGGCTAGCTTGCCGAGTCCTCTTGCGAGGGCCATGCAGGGGTAACCGCCAGGTCGGCTAACGGCGGCTCTCCGGGGCGGGTCGTCAAGCCGACCACCAAGCCGCTCGACATAACCTTTGCAAGCCGGCTAGCCCTTCCGGTTTATGGAGTGCGTGTGCAGAAGCTTTGTGTATCCTGACGAGAACCACAAGATGTAGACGCCCAAGGTGCGCAATGCGCGTTATTGGCGGGACAGGTTCGCCTCGCGTCGCTATACTTCTACAAGTTTGCACGTTTCGCGTCGGCAGCACTGTTCGCCCGCGCCTGCGTGCGTCGCGCCTGTGGGCGCGCAAGGCATGCCGGGGAGCATGCGCCGGACGGCCGCTTTCGCGAGTGCGGCCCATGAAAAGGAGAAAAGGTGTTCGATCAGTTCTTCTCGCAGATCTCGTTCGTCGACATTTTCAATTTCTGCGTGTTCCTTGCGTTCACCCTGTGCTACACCTACCAGCTCTACTACGTGCTCGTCGTCCTGACGCGCCGTCCCAAGGAGCTCACCGCCAAGAAGAACCACAAGTACGCCGCTGTCATCAGCGCGCGCAACGAGTCCGCCGTCATCGGCCAGCTCATCCATTCCATCAAGGTGCAGAACTATCCCTCCGAGCTCATCGACGTGTTCGTCATTGCCGACAACTGCACGGACAACACCGCCGAGGTCGCCCGTGAGGCGGGCGCCATCGTCTTCCCGCGCTTCAACACCGAAGAGGTGGGCAAGGGCTACGCGCTCGACTACGGCTTCTCCGTCATCCGCAGCCAGTACGCCGACCGCGGCTATGAGGCGTTTTTCGTCTTCGACGCCGACAACGTGCTCGACGTGAACTACTTCCGCGAGATGAACAAGACCTTCGACAACGGCGCCGTCGCCTCCACCAGCTACCGCAACTCCAAGAATTACGACTCCAACTGGATTTCCGCCGGCTACGCCATCTGGTTTTTGCGCGAGGCGAAGTTCCTCAACCAGGCACGCCTGACGCTGAACACGTCCTGCGCCGTCTCCGGCACCGGCTTCTTCATCTCCGCCAAGGTGATCGAGCGCGCCGGCGGCTGGAAGTGGCACCTGCTCACCGAGGACATCGAGTTCTCCACCAACGCCATCCTCGCCGGCGAGCGCATCAGCTACACGCCCACCGCCGTGCTCTACGACGAGCAGCCCATCACCTTCCGCGATTCGTGGAACCAGCGTTTCCGCTGGGCGAAGGGCTTCTACCAGGTGTTCTGGCACTACGGAGCGCGCCTGGCCAAGGGCATCGCGACCAACCCCAAGGGCAGCCGTTTCGCCTGCTACGACATGCTCATGACCATCGCCCCGGGCATGCTGCTCACGGTGGTGTCGGTGCTGTTCAACGCCATCATCATCGCGCTGGCCGCCGCCGGCATGATGTCGACGGGCGTCATGGTGGCCTCGTCGATTTCCTCCATCTGCTTCTGCTTGATGAACTACATCATCTTCATGTTCATGTTCGGCGTGCTCACCACGTTCATCGAGTGGGATTCCATCCGCTCGACCACGGCGAAGAAGATCCTCTACATGTTCACCTTCCCGCTGTTCATGCTTACCTACGTGCCGATCGCGCTGGTGGCGCTGGTGAAGAAGTGCAACTGGAAGCCGATCAAGCACTCCATCAACGTCGACGTCAAGGAATTCAGCGAAAGCGACGCCCGTTCCCGCGAGCGCGCCTAGGTTTGCTCCTGCGAGGCGCTCGGCCTGGGTTTTAGATGCCGTTGCTCGCTTCTTCCGCCTTGTCGCTCCTCTGATTGTTCCTGCACGCCCGCTTGGGCCAGCTGTTGCCTTTCAGCCGGTGTGCGGCCTATACGCGGGCGAAGGTGAGGCAACGCACGCATTGCGCGCCGCCCGCCTTGAGCGCGTCGGCGGCCGCGTTGACGGTCGCGCCGGTGGTGCAGACGTCGTCGACGAGCAGCACGTACGGCGCAACGCGCGTACCCTCTTCAACATGAAAACTGTTCGCTAGGTTCGTCGCGCGCCCGCGACGCCCGAGCGCGCGCTGGTCGTGCGTGGCGGGGCGCGCGAGCACAGCGGCACAGGGAGTGCCGAGCAGCCGTGCCACTTCCCGTGCAAGTTCGGCGGTGTGGTCGAACCCGCGTCGGCGCAGCGCCGCCTTCGTGGCGGGCACGGGCGTGGCGACGGGTGTGCCCGCAAGCCAAGCGGCGGGCAGTGCGCGCGCCATCATACGTGCCATTTCGGGGCCGAGGCGTCGCTCTCCGGCGTCTTTCCAGGCGCGCACGATGCGCGAGGCCGCCTCATCGTATTCGACCACCGACGCCATCGCGTCGAAGGCGGGTTCTTCGCGCTCGAGCGCCTGCATCATCACGCTGTTGCACTCGCAGCACTGCAGCCGCCCCATCGGCGCCCCGCAGCGCGGGCAGGCGCGCCACCAGTCGATATAGCGCAGCTGCATGCGGCACTGCGAGCAGATGAGCTCGCCGGGCCGGTCGCAGACGGCGCAGCGGGTCGGCCACAGCGTCTCGGCGACGGCCTCGCCGACTCCGCGCGCGTAGCTGCTCGGCAGCTCCGAGGCGGGCTGGGGCGTAGGCTGCGAGTATTGCGGGATATGTTCGAAGGCGCGCATAGCCTTCAAGCCTAGCAAGGCTGGCTTGCGCGGCGGCGGCACGAAGCTTGCACATTGCCTGCGGGATGCTTGCCGCCTCGCCTTCCCGCTGGCGCCAAGAAGCTTGCGCGAAGCCTGCCGCTTTGCCGCCCGCGCGAGTCTGGGCTGCTTCGAGTCCAAGACACCCCTCAGCGTTTAGTCCATTTCGCCACCGTGTATCGCCGGTTTGCATACTGCCTGCGGATTCTGCGCGTTTGCGCATCGCTTTCCGACACATCTGATACACTGGGGAAACTTCTTTCGAGTCTGTAGTTGCGGGCCGAATGCGGCCCTAGTCCATGGCAGATGCGGTCAAAAGGATCCACGTAAGCCGCGCCTTTGCGCGCGACGATCATGGCGTATCCTAGAGGTAAGTCGCACCCTCCGTTTATACGAGCGGCATCCGGCCGCGACGGGGGAGAGGGCGAAGCGAAAGCCTAACCCCGGTGCGCGGGTGTGGGGTCAAAAACTAGGTCAGTCGAAAGAAGTTTGCCTGAACTGAGAACGGAGGAAGCTCGTCATGAAGCACTTCAAGCGCCTCGCGCTGTGCGCCGTGATCGTTGCGTGCGCCGCAACGCTTGTCGCGGCCGCCGGCTGCACGCAGGAAAGCGAATCGTACACGCCGCCTACGGCAACCCCCCAGGTTTCCAAGCCGACCGTCATCACCGACGGCACCTTGACCGTCGGCGTGAACGCGAACAATGCGCCGCTGGCCGGGCAGCCCTCCTCCTCTTCTAAGATCGTCGGCATCGACGTCGACATGGCGGCGGCCCTTGCCGATCAGCTCGGCTTGAAGGTGCAGGTCGTCGACGTGGGGACCGACGCCGCCTCCGCGCTGTCGCAGTCGAAGGCCGACGTGGTCATGGGCGTGAACAAGTCCGACTCCACTTCCACGTTCTGGACGTCCGATTCCTACCTGGACACCTCGGTTGCCCTGTTCGCCCTATCTTCAAACTCCGCCGTCCCCACGAACTCCGCGACCACCAAGATCGCCGTGCAGGTGTCCTCGAACAGCGCATGGGCCGTCGCCAACGAGTTCGACAGCGCCACCATCACCACGACCAATGACCTGAAGAGCGCGTTTGCCTCGCTGCAGTCCGGCGAGGTGTCCTACGTGGCCGCCGACGCCGTTTCGGGCACCTATATCGCGCGCAACGCCGGCGTCGACGTGCATGTCGTGTCGCTTTTGCAGTCGGCGAGCGGCTATTCCGTCGGCGTACTCGACGGCAACACCAAGCTCAAGCAAGCCGTCTCCTCCGCGCTCGCCACGCTGAACAGCAACGGCATTGCGGATGTCATCCAGAAAAAGTGGCTTGGCACCTCGCTCGACCTTTCCGGTTTCGCCTCGACTGATAGCTCCACGTCCGAGATCAGCGCCTCGCAGGACGCCATCAACGCGGCCTATCTCGGTGCTGGTCTTTCCGATTAGTCACGTGCGCTGACGGCGTAGGCGCAAGGGGCGAGCATGGTTTCGCTTGAGCGTCAAACGCTTCGCTTAGTAGTTGGCCCCGCATGCAGTCGCGAACTCGCATGCGGGGCCTTGTTGTATTTCTTGCTGGAAAAAGCTTGACTTGAAGCCGGCTCCAAGGTGTCTACTGATCTTGTGAACCGACAACACCCGGAAAGGATGTGGACGGATGTCCTCACTCAACGATCTTCTCGCGCAGGTTGCTGCGGGGTCGCTCGGCGTCGAGGAGGCGAGCGGGCGCCTTTCGCAGCGCGGCTATTCCGACCTCGGCTTCGCGAAGGTCGACACGCAGCGTGCTGAGCGCACGGGTGCGGGGGAGGTCATCTACGGTGCCGGCAAAACTGCCGAGCAGATTGCCCGCATTTGCGCTTCCTTGGTCGAATCCGGGCAGGAATGCGTGCTCGTCACGCGTCTCGATGCGCAAAAGGCACGCGCGGTGGGCGAGCTGCTGGGAGATGGCGCGCTTCCCTTCACGTATCACGAGCTTGCCCAAATTGGCATCTACGGCAACATGCCCCGCCCATGTGGCGCGGGCTACGTTGCCGTGGCGTGTGCGGGAACGTCGGACTTGTATTGCGCCGAGGAAGCGGCGCTGACCGCCGAGGTACTCGGGACGCGTGTGGTGCGCCTCTACGACGTGGGGGTCGCGGGCATCCATCGCCTGCTTGCCCATGCCGACGACCTGGCGGGGGCCTCGTGCATCGTGGCGTGCGCCGGCATGGAGGGCGCGCTCGCAAGCGTGGTGGCGGGCTTGGCATCCTGCCCGGTCATCGCGGTGCCCACGTCGGTGGGCTACGGGGCGAGCTTCGGCGGCTTGGCCGCACTGCTAGCGATGCTCAACTCCTGCGCCTCCGGGGTTTCGGTCGTCAATATCGACAACGGGTTCGGAGCCGGTTTTCAGGCGCATCTCATCGCCGCGGCGGCCGAAGGACAAGAAAAGGAGCGGGGAATGGAAACCTTGCGTTGGAGCATGTCGGAGAACGCTACGCGCGCACAGATTCTTTCGGACACGCTGCTGCAGCTGCCCGAAGGCGAGCGGCAGCGTCTGGAGGCTGCCGCAGATGCGGCGGGCGTGCCGCTCGAGCATCATCACGACATCGCCCGCGTGCGCGAGACCATCGATGCCCTGGCGGTGAGCGAGCGCGTGCGCGCCGACATGCATGGCATCTATACCATCCTTGCCGAGGCCGAGGCCGCGGCGCATGGCGTGCCGGTCGAGAAGACCCACTTCCACGAAGTCGGTGAAGGGGCGCGCATCCGCAACACGCTGCTGGTGTGCTTGGCCGTGGAAGCGACGGGTGCGAAGAAGATCGTCTCGACGCGCGCGCAGCCAGGCGAGGGGTTCATCGAATGCGCCCACGGCAGGCTCGCCATCCCCGCGCCCGCAACGGCCGCCATCATCGAGCGCGGAATCCCCACCACCGAAGTGAAGCTCCCCGGAGAGCGCCTCACCCCGACGAGCGCCGCGATGCTGCTGCACTTCGTGGATGAGTGGGTGTAGCGGGGCGGGCGAGCCTTCCTGCGGCACTACTCGTTCAGCAAATCCACCACGTTCAAATCAAGCTTCGAATTTTCCAGGATGGCCTTGTTACCGAAGACGCAGAGCATGCCGGCTTCTGCCGCCTCGCGCACGTCGGCGGCAAGGGCCCCTAGCGCCTCCGGCGTCGTTTCGACCATCTCCTGACGCGTCTTGGCGCGCGCGGCCGGAGTGCGGCCCCCGAAGAAGTCGCCGTCCTGACGGCGGATGAGCGCGCGGGTCTTTTGCGGCGTATCGAAGCCGGCGACGCTGCTCACCACGTAGCCGTCCATCTCGTCTGAGCTGGGGTCGAACGCCTCAAGCCACGCGGCCGCCCCCTTGAAGCGCTCGACGGTTTCGTCGAGATGCGGGTCGCGGTATGAGTAGAAGCGCAACGTGCCCGTGCGCGCCGCCTGGAAGCCGGCACCGTAGGCGCCGCCCTTCACGCGCACCTCGTTCCACAGGTAGTCGTAGGAAAGCGCGCGCGCCGCCACGTGCCATGTGCCGCTGTACGGCGTGCTCGCGAAGGCGCGTCGGTCGGCCGCGAGCGCGGCATAGCAGATATCCGTCGGCACGATGAACGCCTCGCGCAGCGGTTTGGGCTGCGGCACGACGAGCGCCTGACGGCTCGCGGCCCTGCCCGCATCTGCTTCGTCGGCGGTTGCCGCCCCGGCAGCGCCTTGTGCACCCGCAACCCCCGCAAGCCCCGAAGCCTCCCAGAACGTGGCCATATCCTCGTCGCTGCCCGCGAAGGACACCGTGAGGTTCTCGGGCGCGAACAGACGCCGCGCAAGCTCGTTCAGCTTTTCCGCAAGTTCCTGCTCGCGCGAGTCGAATTCCGCGAGCAGTTGCTTGAGGAAGCGGTAGAAATCGACGCCGCCGAGCTGCTGACGCACCATGCCGGCAGGCAGGTAATACGAGGTCGCCCGCGCCATCGCGGCCGCATGTCCGGCGTTTGCGAAGCCGTGCTCCATGCCCACGCGCCGCTGCTCGAGCGCGTCGCGGATCTTGCCCGTGTCGGAGAAATCGGTGCTCGCGAGGATTTCCGTCGGCAGCTCGCCGAGCCAGTGAGCGCCCTCGGTAAGCGCCGATGCCCCGACAATGATCTTCGGCGCGATGTCGTGCGGGTCGTCCTCGTGCTCATATACCTCGCAGAACACCGAGAAGCTGCCGAGCTTGCCGTTGACGAGCGTGTCGATGTCGGCGGCGCTGTGGCGAGCCGTGCCGAGCTTGCCGAGCACGCCCGCGAGAATCGCCACGTAAGGCAGCTCTTCGAAGGAGATGCCGCTCAAATCGTAGTAGCGGTACGCGTAGGCGATGCCGCGCGTGGGCACATCGTGGCGGATGCAGGGCACAGGAGCGCCGTCGGCAAGCGCATAGCGCGGCTCGGCCGGCGCCGGTCCGATGTCGGAGGGGTGCAGCTGAGGCAGGGTCGCAAGCGCTTCAGGCGAATCCGGCTGCTCTTGGCGCGCCCGCAGCAGCGCGACCTCCTCGTCGATGCGCTCGAGGTCGGCGTCGGTGAAGTGCGCGCTCGCCTTTGCCGCGCGCGCCGCCTCGTCGTCGCCGGCATCCTCGTCGGGAACCACTTCCGCCTGCGCCATGTGGTCGTTGTCCAGAAAGACGCTGCGGATAAGCTTCTCGAAGTAGCCCTCGTCAAGTGCCTTGCGCAGAAACGCGAAGTCGGCCTCGTACTTCAGGTACGTGGTCGCAAGGTCGTCGTCGTAGAGCCAGCCGCCAAGCGCCGCCATCGTTAGCGCCACGCCGTCGGACATGCCATAGTCGGCTTCGCGCATGACGAACTCGGCGCGCGAGAGCGACGCCTCGACGAGCGCGTGGTCAAGCGCCCCGTCGGCGAGACGCGCAAGCTCGTCGCGCACGACATGCAGAAGCGACTCGCGGCAGGCGGGCTTCAAGTCGCGCAGCTGGATGACGGCGAAGGGCTGCTGCACGGAATCGGCGATGTAGGCGCTCACGTCGCCGGCGAGTTGCGCGTCGAGCATGGCGCGGCGCAGCGGCGCCTCGTTGCTGCCCGCGATCGCGTCGAGCAGGATGTCGCAGGCCACGATGCGCGTACGTTCGCGCGCATGCCCGATGACGAAGGCAAGCCCGGCGCAGGCGTTCTCGGGCGCCGTCTGCATGCGGCGTTTAATGCCGAGGCGCTTGACGGGGGCCTGCAGCGCGATGGAGCGCGGGGAGAGCGGCTCGAGCCCGGCCGCGGCGCGCGCTTCGTCGCGGCGCGCCTGCTCGGCGGCCACCGGACGCAGGTAGCGTTCGTCCAAAAACGCAAGCATGCGATCTGCGTCGAGGTTGCCGTAGAGCGTGATGTAACTGTTGTCGAGGCGGTAGTGGCGCGCGTGCTCCTCAAGGTAGTGCTCGTAGGACAACGTCGGGATGGCCTCGGGCGTTCCGCCCGATTCGAAGGCGTAGGGCGTGTCGGGGAAGAGGTTTGCCTGCAATTCGTCGTACAGCACGCTCGTCGCGTCGGACAGCGCGCCCTTCATCTCGTTGTATACGACGCCGTTGAACGTCACGTGCGGCCTCGCCTCGCCCGCACCCGCCTTCTCAGTGCCCGTTTCCGCACCTTCCACGCGCTCGAAGTGCCAGCCTTCCTGCTCGAAGATCTGCCGGTAGCGATAGATGTCGGGATGCAGCACCGCGTCGAGGTAGACGTCGGCAAGGTTGATGAGATCCTGATCGTTGGTGGACGCGACGGGGTAGAGCGTCTTGTCGCCGAAGGTCATGGCGTTCAAAAAAGTTTGCATGCTCGTCTTGAGCAGGTTGACGAACGGCTCCTTGACCGGGAATTTCTCCGACCCGCACAGCACGGAATGCTCGAGGATGTGAAACACGCCGGTGTCGTCGGCGGGCGGGGTGCGAAACGCGATGGAGAACGCCTTGTTGTCGTCGGCGTTGGCGAGGTAGAGCAGCTTCGCCCCGCTTTTTGCGTGCGTGAGGGTGTAGGCGCGTCCGTCGATCTCGGGAAGATCCTCGGCGCCCGTGACGGTAAACCCGTGGAGTGTCGATGCGGGTTGCAGATCCATGTAGCAGCCACCTTTCATATAAAGGGTGTAAGGCCGCGCCGCCTTCGCTTTGCGAACGCATGGCATTGCAGGCGAAGGGCCGGCGGCGAGTTGTCGTGTTTAAGGTGTATTGTCGCACACCGCGTCCGAGCGCGCGGCGCACCCCGTGGTTTTTCTCGCGCATTGCAAAGCGCCCGCCGCGCGTGCCTTTATAATCTTGTCCGACAAGTGGAAATGAAGGCGGGCGCAAGCGCGCCCGCCAACCGAGGAGCGCAGGGGGTCGCGCATGGCAGCGGAGAAGCAGTTCTCGCATATCACGGTGAACGCAGCCGAGGACGACGACGTCGTCATCCAGGCCGGGGCGCCGGTGGAGCCGGCGGCGACCGAGCCGACATACGAGCCTGGGCCTGCGCGCCCTGAGCAGGATTTCGAATACGTCGAAGAAGATGGGCAGGCGGAAAGCGCGCCTGTGCCCGTTGCCGGCGAGGAACCCGAAGAGCTGCTCGCCGAGGGCGGCGATCGTGCCGCCGCCGAGACCGCTGCCGCCCCGAGCGGCGAGCAGGCCTGGCGCGAGCAGACGCTCGAGGATCTCGAAGCCGGCCCGATGTCGGGCATGCAGAAGATCGTGCTCGGCGCGGCGGCCGCGTTCGTCGTCGTCGCGCTCGTGTGGTATTTCTGCTTCATGCGCTAAGCGCGCACGCGTTTGCTAGGAAGGATACGATCTATGGCGAAACATGGTTTCAACATCGACCGCGGCGAGCGCCGCGACCGCACTTCCGGTGACGAATCGCTGGGACTGACCGAGGCGTTCTCCCCGATCGGGGCCGGCGGCGACGACGCACCGGCCGGCAAAGACGGCGACGCGCCGCTCGGCCTCACCGAGGCCTTCGCCCCCGTGCCCGCCTCCCACGGCGCGCACGCCGGCGGCTTCAGCTACCAGGGCGACACGAGCGACGAATACGGCGATGCGTTCGACGCGCTCGAGCCCCGTGACGAGCCCCTGATCGGCGATGAGCTTCCCGCCGACGCCCAGCCGGCCACCCGCGGCAAGCACGGCCGCGTCGAGGAGCAGCCGCTTAGCAAGAAGGCCGCCAAGAAGGCGCGCCGCGACCAGGAGCACCCCTACCTGCGCAAATCGCGCCGGGTGCGCAAAGTGCTCATCGTCGTCATCGTGCTGCTCGTCGCGCTTCTGTGCGCGGGCGGTTACTTCGCCTACCAGTTGTTCGGCGAAAGCCAGCGCGCCATGGTGCAGCAAATCCAGACGACGCAGCCCAGCAAAGACGTGAGCGATCTTTCCAACGACAACTCCGGCAAGGACGCCGCCACCGCCACGGCAACCAAGCAGACCGAGGTGCCCAACCTCGCCGCCGTGCTCGGAACCACGCAGGACGAGGCCGTCGCCGCCCTGAAGCACGGCGCCACCGTCACGTCCTCGCGCGATGTGAACGAGGAGGGCAACGCGGTGAAGAAAAGCGTCACCGTCGCGCTTACCGCCGAACCCGCCGATTCCCGCTCGGGCACGCCGACGGTGTATCTGGGCCTCAACGAAGAGGGCAAGGTCATCCAGGCCGGTTATTCCGCGGCCACGGCATCGCTCGGTTACGGCAGCCTGAGCTTCGCCGACGCCGTCAAGAACGAGCACGTGGTGGAGAAGACCCTGCGCGAGGCGGGCGTGAACGTCGCCGACGGCGCCGCGACGCTGCCCGCGGACAAGACGCAGTATTCCAGCTACGCCTCCGACGGCACCACGCTCGTGAAGGAGAACTGCAGCTTCTCGGGCACCGTCGACATCAGCGGCTCAAGCCACGCCTGGTCGAGCGTGCTGCTCTACGACTACTCGACGGCGAACACCTCGGGCAACCTCGCCGACACCATCCGCATCATCTACGTATACGTCAACGCGTAAGACGCCGCCGGACGGCGCAGGTGGCGCGGAGGTCGCCCGAAGCGCCTTCCCGTACCGTCCGGGCAGCGGGGCGTTCTGCCGCAGGAGCGCCACGCTGCATGTACCGTAGGGAGCACATCGCCGGTTGTGTCGACTTCATGGACGCTTGCGGTATGCGGAAAATGCTTCTTGCGCCCGCGGGCGTTCGCGCTATAATGATCAAGCTGTTCACAAGCGAAGGCAAAGTGCCTTCCACCTAGTTCGGTGCTTCGGTTGCTGATGGGTCGCATGAATATGGAACCTTGGTTCTTGTCATCACGCCCACACGCAAGCAAGCTGTGGGTTTTTTTATGGCACGGCACCAAGCCGTGCGAAGAAGGGAAGGTGAGTGCGATAGCCGCTCAAGAGCCTCGGCTCAATGAACAGATCACGGTGCGCGAGTGCCGCCTGATCGGGTTCGATGGTACGCAGTTGGGCATCTACCCGGTCGCACAGGCGCAGCGTGTCGCTGACGACCAGGGCCTCGACCTCGTCGAGATCGCCCCGAATGCCGAACCCCCCGTGTGCCGCATCATGGATTACGGGAAGTTCAAGTACGATCAAGCCATCAAGGCGAAGCAGGCTCGCAAGAACCAAAGCAAGATCGAGACCAAGGAAATGAAGTTCCGCCCGAAAATCGACGTGGGGGACTACACGACGAAGAAGAAGCACGTGCTTCGCTTCCTCTCCGCCGGTAACAAGGTCAAGATCACCATCATGTTCCGCGGCCGCGAGATGGCTCATCCGGAACAGGGCCTGACCATTCTCGAGCGCCTCGCCGACGACCTCAAGGACATTGCGGTCATCGAGAGCCAGCCGAAGATGGAAGGCCGCAACATGCACATGCTCATCGCCCCATTGCCCGCAAACATGGCGGCGAAGAAGAAAAAAGCCAACGAGAAGAAGAACGAAGGAAAGGACGAAGGCAATGCCTAAGATGAAGACCCACCGCGGTACCGCCAAGCGCTTCCGCGTCACCGGTTCCGGCAAGATCATGCGCGCCAAGGCTTACAAGAGCCACATTCTGACGAAGAAGAGCCAGAAGCGTAAGCGCAACTTCCGTCATGAGACCGAGCTGGCTGCCGCCGACCGCCGCGTCGTGGCCCGCAACCTCGGCCGTCGCTAGTATTAAAGGAGCAGTGATTACCAATGGCTCGTATCAAGCGTGCAGTTAACGCCAAGAAGAAGCGCCGTACCGTCCTTTCCCGTGCCAAGGGTTACTATGGTGCGAAGTCCCGTTCCTACACCGCCGCGAAGGAGCAGGTGCAGCACTCCCTGCAGTACGCCTATCGCGACCGCCGCAACAAGAAGCGCGAGATCCGTCGTCTGTGGATCACCCGCATCAACGCCGGCGCCCGTCTGAACGGCATGAGCTACTCCACCTTCATGAACGGCCTGAAGAAGGCCGGCGTGGTGCTCGACCGCAAGGTGCTCTCCGACATGGCCATCGCCGACCCGCAGGCTTTCGCCTCCCTGGTCGAGGTTGCCAAGAAGGCTCTCTAAGCTGTAAACCCTCAAACGGCTCCCCTCGGGGAGCCGTTTTGCGTTATGCGTGCTTGCTCGGCAAAAAAGGCTCCCGCGGGAGCCTTTTCGTTCGTTATGCCATTTCCAGATCGTATTCAGTGCCGGCAAGCGTGCGGGTCACGTATTGCCGTGCCGCCGCGCTTGCCGTCCCGTTCATGCCCTCAACGGTTTCGATGCCGGCCTCTTGCAGCGCCTGCTTCGCAGAACCCTCCAGATTGTTCGCCAGCACGACCGTGATGCCGAGGTCGTGCATCAAATGAGCCGTCTGCTGGGAGGACATCGACAGGTTCGGCATGTTATGGCAATCGGTGATCAATCCCTTTTCCACGCGATAGCACATGTAACTTGAGCAATGCAAAAACCACGGAGCCACGTCCAGCCCCTGGCTCGCCACTGCGATACGCATTCGTCGGCCCTCCTTTCCAACTATTTAAATGTAATCGAACTTTTCTGAAATCCCGCATGGTTTCGCCCAGTGGAAGTCTTGAGCCGTTGAGCGTACCTGTCTCGGTGCTTGCGGGCGCGTCGCGCAAGCAAAAGACGCCCCTCGCGTCTGACGAGGGGCGTCTTGCGTGTCGCTAGCGACGGCGTCCGGCGCGCTGCGACGCGACTGCCGCGCGACGGGCGCGTCCGGGGCGGAAATCGCCGCCTTGGCGGCTTCCGTTCGAAGCGGGCTTCTTCTTGGCCTTGGGCTGCGAGGCGGCTTGCTTGCCGCCGCCCTGCTTGCCGGTGGCCTTGGCCTTCTGCTTGGTCGGCGCTGCGTCCTGCGCGCCGCCGCGCTTGCCCTGAGCGCCCCCTGCACGCT
>CAVCPR010000007.1:0-7696 GCA_963604235.1 Anaerovoracaceae bacterium
GCATGCAGAAGCGCCATGTCGGGCCGTGCGGCGGCGAGCACCACGAGCTGCCGCTCCAACTTGCGGCGGTTGACGTACTCGGGCGGCAAGGGGCGGCGCGCCGGCGCGGGCGCGCCGGCGGGCACGGCTTCGCCACCCGCCTCCTGGGCCCCGCCAGCCGCCGCCGGCGTTTCCTCGTCGAAGGTGCGCGGCGGGCGCAGCGCGGCGAGCTGCGCCATGACGTCCTCTTCCCGCGCGCGGCAACGGCTGGCAATCTGGCGCGCGTAGTCCTTCGCCAGCAGCGAGTCCTTGATGGGCGCGAGCACCGACAGCGCGTCGGCAAGCGCGGCAGCCCGCCCCTCGGCGCGCGTGAGGTCCCAGGCCGCCAGCCGACGCTCGATACCGTACTCCAACAGCGGCTTCGCCCCGTCGATGAGGGCCTTCAGCTCGTCGGCCCCGTGACCCTCCAGAAATTCCGCCGGATCGAGGTTGTCGGGCAGCGTAACGGCGGCAAGCTCGATGCGCGCATGGCCGGCCTCGGGCGTCATGGACGAGTCGATGAACTGCAGCGCACGATCGGCGGCTCGCTGACCTGCGGCGTCGCCATCGAAGAGATAAACGATGCGGTTGCGCGCATGGCGCGACAGCACGCGGATATGCTGACGCGTGAGCGCGGTTCCGAGCGTGGCGACCGCGTTGGTGATGCCGCGCTCGTGCATGGCGATGACGTCGGTGTAGCCCTCGCACACCACCGCCACGCCGGTGGCGGTCATCGCGGCCTTCGCCTTGTCGAGCGCGAAGAGCACCCGGCCCTTGTGGAACAGCGGCGTTTCCTGCGTGTTGAGGTACTTCGGCTCGCCGGTACCCACGACGCGCCCGCCGAAGGCGATGCACTCCCCCGCCTCGTCGCGGATGGGGAACATCACGCGGTCGAAAAAGCGATCGCGCAAGCGTCCGTCGCGGCCGGTCAGGGCGACGTTGGCTTGGATCATCTCATCGGGCTTGAAGCCCTTCGCCGACAGGTGGCGCACGAGTGTGCCGCTGCCCGGCGCGAAGCCGAGCTGCCAGGTTTTCGGCACCTGCCCGCCCAAGTTGCGCCTGCCCAAATATTCGCGCGCTGCCTGGGCTTTCGGCGATTTTGAGCGCATGAGCTGCGTGTGATAGAACTCGGCGGCTTCGGTGCACACCGCCTTCAGGCGCGCCTTGCGGCCCTGGCCGACCCCGCCGCGCCCGCGCGCGCCGTCGTCGGAAATCTCGATGTGCGCGCGCTCGGCCAGCCGGCGCACGGCCTCGGGAAACGTCAGGTCCTCGAGCTTCATGATGTAGGCGAACACGTCGCCGCCCTCGCCGCAGCCGAAGCAGTGCCAGCGCTGCTGCGCCGGATCGATGTGACACGACGGCGTTTTCTCGTTATGGAAGGGGCAGCACAGCCAGAAATCGCGGCCCTTCTGCTTCAGCGGGGTGCGCTCGCCCATGATGGCCACCAGGTCGCTTGCTTCGCGAACCTTCTGAATGTCCTCGTCGGTGATGGCCATGGGCGGCGGATGCTCCTTTGCTTGCGGGGCGCGGGTGCGGCCCGCGGCGATTGAATGGTTGTTAGCGGCTGTTTGATTGGTCGAAAAGTATAGCGCAGCGGGCGCGGCGGGCGCTAAGGCGTGCGCTACAATGAACGCGAACAACACTCGGAAGCGCGCCGGGCGTGGGGCCGGGTGCCGGTTGACCCGCTGGCGGGTCCGCCCGCAGTGCCGACCCCGCCGCCAGCCCAGCCCGCCCGCAGTGCCGGCCCCGCTGCCAGCCCAGCCCGCCCGCGTCCCGAAAGCGCACGTCAGAAGGAACGCCATGACCGCCGAACCGCCGTACCTTGAACTTGATCCGGAAATCGAACGCGCCATCGCGCGCGACCTCGCGCAAGGACGGACGCACCCCGGTCGTTTTCCCGACGAAGCCGTCTTGCGCCGCGAGGACAACCCGCACGACGCGGCGACGCTTGCGCGCACGGCCTTCGCCCGCGACATCGACAAGATCGTCAACACGCCCGCCTACAACCGCTACGCCGGGAAGACGCAGGTGTTTTCCCTGGTCGAAAACGACGACATCTGCCGACGCGGCCTGCATGTGCAGCTGGTTTGCCGCATAGCGCGCAACATCGGGCGCCTGCTCGGGCTGAATGTGGAGCTCATCGAGGCCATCGCGCTCGGGCACGACCTGGGCCATACGCCCTTCGGGCACGCCGGCGAGCGGTTCCTCTCGCAGTGCTACCGCGAGCGCACGGGGCGCTTCTTCAACCACAACGTGCATTCGGTGCGCGTGATGGACGTGCTGTACCGCCGCAACATCAGCCTGCAGGTGCTCGACGGGGCGCTGTGCCACAACGGCGAATTCGAGCAGCAGGAACTGCGGCGCTCGGGGCTTTCCACGTTCGCGGAGCTTGACGCGCAGGTGGAGGCCTGCATGCGCGACGAGGGCGTCATCGGCGAGCTGCGGCCCTCCACGCTGGAAGGTTGCGTGGTGCGCGTGGCCGACATGATCGCCTACCTGGGCAAAGACCGCGCCGACGCCCTCGACATCGGCGTGCTTCCCTCGCTTGACGCCTTCGAAAGCCACCGCATCGGGCGCGACAACGCACGCATCATCAACAATATGACCGTCGACATCGTCAACGCCAGCTACGGGCGCGAGAGCATCGCCATGAGTAAAGAGGCCTTCGCCGACCTGAAGCTGGCGAAACGGCAGAACTACGAGCTTATCTACGACCACGAGGGATGGCGCGCGGGCAGCGGCAACGTGGTCGGCGAGATGTTCGAGCAGATGTACGCGCACCTGCTTGACGACCTTGTGGCCGGGCGCGAGGAGTCGCCCATCTTCACGCATCACGCGCGCTACCTCGCGCAGAAGTCGCGCAGCATCACGGCTGCGGGCTATATAGAGGCCACCGAGCCCAACCAAGTGGTGGTAGACTATATGGCTTCCATGACCGACCGGTACTTCATGGCGCTGTGGCGTCACCTGTTTCCGGACGACAAGCATGACGTGATCGCGCGGGGTTACTGCGCTGACCTGGAGGAATAGCATGAAATTCGTTATCGCATCCGACCTGCACGGCTGCGCGCCCGCCGTTGAGGCGCTCGCGAAGCGCATCGAGGAGGAAAGCCCCGACCGCGTCGTGCTGCTCGGTGACCTGCTTTACCACGGGCCGCGCAACGACCTTCCGCAGGGCTACAACCCCAAGGAAGTGTTCGCCATCCTAAACGGCATGGCCGGGCGCATCATGGCGGTGCGCGGAAACTGCGACGCCGAGGTCGACCAGATGGTGCTCAAATTCCCGTGCATGGCCGATTTCAGCATCATTTCCGCCGACAACCACCTGCTCTACCTCACGCACGGCCACCTCTCCGGCAATAACCCCGACGACCCGCCGACGCTTGCCGCGGGCAGCGCGTTTCTGTCGGGGCACACGCACATCAAGCGCCTCGAGATGATCGACGACGTCATTTACGTCAACCCCGGCAGCACGTCGATTCCCAAGGACGGCTGCGCGAGCTACGCCGTCTACGAGGACAACCGCTTCGTGCTGAAGACGCTCGAAGGCGAAGTCCTGCAAGCCGCCGGCTGGATGCCCCAGTTCAAGGTCGTGCATTAGAAGATAAGGCAATGTCGCGCTTCGCGCTCTTTATGATGGGGCGCTCTTGCGAACGCCCCTACGAAAACCTTGACAAACGAGTTCTCTAAGCCGCGGAAATTCGTGGGGCCGAACGCAAGTTCGGCCATTACTAGAGAGCACCCAAAGAGCGCGACACAAATTTCAAAGCGACAGCCAACCAAGCTTTTCCGCAGGTCAAGCACCCGCGGCTGCCAACCGAACTCCGACACCGCCCGCCCGCTGACCGGCATCCCCTACGACAGGCGGCCGCGCTCCACCGTGTAGGCCACGTCGCAGATGGCGGCGGTTGAGGCTCGGTGGCTTACCAGCACGATGGTGCGTCCGGCGCGGCTCTCGTCGAGTGCGCGCAGGACCGCGGCCTCGTTGAGGCTATCCAGGTTGCTGGTCGGCTCGTCGAGCAGCACGAACGGCGCGTCGTGCAGAAACATGCGCGCAAGCCCGATGCGCTGCCGCTCGCCGCCCGAGAGCGTGTCGCCGAGCTCGCCCACCGGCGTGTCGAGCCCCTGCGGCAAGCGCTCGATCAGGCTTGTGAGCGCCGCTTTGCGGCAAGCCTCGGCAAGTTCGGCGTCCGTCGCGTCGGGGCGCGCGAGCAGGATGTTCTCCCCCACCGTACCGGCGAACAGGTGCGTTTCCTGCGTCATATAGCCCTCGCCGGCGCGCAGCGACGCCGTGTTCACGCGGCGGATGTCCGTTCCCGAAATGCTCACTACGCCGCGGGTGGTGTCCCAAAAACGCATGAACAGCTTGCACAGCGTCGACTTGCCGCTGCCGCTCTTGCCGGCCAGATGAACGATGGAGCCGGGGGCGATGTCGAGGTTCACATCCTTGAGCACCGGCACCTCGCCATACGAGAAGTCCACTCGATGGGCGCTCGCGCCGGTGAAGGCGCCCAGGTCGCTGCCGCCGGTCACCTCGGGCGTTTGCGGAGTCTCGTCGAGCAGGTCGAGCACGCGCGCGCCGCAGGCGAGCGTCTGCTGCAGGGTGGAACCGAGGTTCGCCACCGCGATGACCGGGCCAAACGACGACATGAGTGCGGCGGTTGCCACGAGCGCCTGCTCGGCGCCGATCTCGCCGGCAAGGCACAGCGCTCCCGACGCGAGCACCATGCACACGTCGAGCGCGAGCACCAGCCCGTTCGTGGCGGCCATGAAGCGCGCGGTGCGGCCCTTCAACTCGCGCTCGGTGTGCGCGTAGTCCGCCATGCGCGCGTCCAGCTCGCCGGCGCGATCGGCGGCGCGGCCGAACTGCAGCGTCTCGCGCAGGCCGCGCAGGCCGTCGAGCACGAAGGCGTTCATCTCGCCGAGGCGATCGCGCAGCTGCCGCCCGTAGGTTCCCGATGCCTTCGACGCCACCCACGGCACCGCCACGCCCACGATCAGGTAGCTTGCGAGCGCGAGCAGCGCGAGCACGGGAGAGATCGTGGCGATGAAGGCCACCATGCCGACCGACACGATAAGCGCTATGAGCGCCGGCGAGAGCGTGTGCGCGTAGAACACCTCGAGCAGCTCCACGTCGGAGGTGACGAGCGACACCAGGTCGCCCTTGCTGCGGCCTTCGAGCTTCGCCGGCGCCAAGGTGCGCAGCTTGCCGAACACGCGGTCGCGCACGAGCGCCAAGATCTTGAACGCCAGGTAGTGGTTGCAAATCTGCTCGCCGTAATGCAGCGGGCCGCGCGCCACGCCGCACACCGCCACGAGCACGAGCGCCGCGGTAAAAACGGGGCCCTGCGGCAAGCCGGCGGCGGTCACGAGCGCCTGCGTACCGAACACGGTCAGGAAGATGGCGGCGAAAAATCCCGCCACGCCGAGCACCACGGCCGCGATCATCACGGGCACGAGCGTGCTCACCAGGCGCACGAGGCGCAACATGATGGAGATGTTCGAGCGGCGGCGCACGCCGGAGGGCGCTGCGGGGGCGGACTGAGCGGGCGCGTCGTCGTCGCTCGGGGCGACGTACGCTTGCGCGGGGGTACCGGGAGCGCCGGGGGCGCCGGCCACCTGCACGCTTCCCTGCTCCGCCTCGGCTGCGAAGCGCTCGAGTTCCGCCTGCTGGCCCCACAGGCGCGCATAGGCGCCGCCAGCCGCCAGCAGTTCGTCGTGCGGCCCCGCTTCGGCAACCTTGCCCGCCGACAGCACGTAGATACGATCGGCCGCCGCCACTGCGGAGAGGCGATGCGAGATCATAATGACCGTGCGGGTTTTCGCCAGCTCGTGGATGACGCCGATGATGGCCTGCTCGCTTTCAGCGTCCACGTTCGACGTGGCCTCGTCGAAGATGTAGATGGGCGTGTCATGCAGCAGCGCGCGCGCCAAGGCCAGGCGCTGTCGCTGCCCGCCGGAGAGGTTGCCGCCCTGCTCGGTGATTGGCGCGTCCAAGCCGCCTGAGGCGCGCACGAAGCCGTCGATGCGGCAGCGCGCGAGCACACGCCACAGCGCGTCGTCGTCGGCCTTCGGGTCGGCCATCAGCAAGTTCGAGCGCACCGTACCTGAAAACAGGTAGCTCGAGAACGGCACCACCGTCACCGTGCGGGCGACCGAGGCGCGCGACGCCTCGCCCAGCGGCACGCCGCCGAGCTCGACCGATCCCGCGAAACCGGCGTTGCGCCCGCACAGGATGCCCGCGAGCGTGGACTTGCCGCTTCCCGATTCGCCCACAATGCCCGTGAACGACCCGGCCGGCGCTTCGAAGTCGACCCCGGAAAGCACCGTGCGCACCCCGTCGTAGGAGTACGACACGTCGCGGCACACCACGTTGGCGGCGTCGGGGTCGATCACGCGCGTGCCCTGCGCGGGCTCGGGTGCGTCGAGGATGGCGAACATCTTGTCCGCCACGGCCATGCCGTTCATGGCGGTGTGAAAATACGACCCGAGCGTGCGCATGGGGATGAAGAAGTCGGCCGACAGGAAAATGACGGCGAACGCTGCGAAGAACGGCACGTTGCCCGAGGCGTACTGGCAAAGCGCCACGATGATGCCGACCGCAGCGCCGCCATAGGCGAAGATGTCCATGATGGTGACCGAATTCAGCTGCATGGTGAGCAGCTTCATGGTGGCGCGGCGGAACTTCTCGGCCTCGGCGTTCATGCGCTCGTGGCGCTCGGCGTCGGCCTGGTAGATTTTCAGCGTGGTGAGGCCCTGCAGGTTCTCCAGGAACGCGCCGCCGAGGTCGGTGTAGGCGCCCCAGTACTTGCCCATGACGCGGCGGGCGATCTTCTGCACCGCGACGATGGACGCGGGGATGAGCGGCACGCAGATGAGCAACGCCACGGCAGCCGGCAGGCACAACGGCGCCAGGCAGCAGAACAAGGTGATGGGCGCCAAGAGCGCATAGAACAGCTGCGGAAGATACTGGCCGAAGTAGCTTTCCAGCTGCTCGCAGCCCTCGACGCTGACCTGGACGGCCTCGGAAGTGGCCACCTGTTCGGTGTAGGCCGGCCCCATGCGCACGAGCTTGTCGTAGACCGCGCGACGCACCGTCTGCTTCGCGGCGCTTGCCGAGGCCTGGCCCGCGCGCTGGGCGGCCGAGAGGCACACGATGCGCACGACGATGGCCGCGGCGGCCACGCACGCGAGGCGCATCTGGTTCGCGGCATCGGCGGTGCCGTCCATGAGGGCGCCGACGAACAGGCCGATGGCGACCATGACCGCGATGTTGGCCAACAGCGCGACCCACTGGCCGACCACGCAGGCGGCGATGTATTTGAAAGCTTGCGGCACCATGGCCGTCAAACGTTTGCTGAACATGGTTTCCCTCCTCGCCTTCACGGCAGCGCGACAGCGGGTCAGCCGGACGTCCGAGCGGCCGACCGGCGATGGCCTATCGCCGCGGGGGCCGAAAACTACAGCGGAGCCGACGGCAAACGTGCGACACCCGGCAGCTTCAAGCTCCGGCCAGCGCAAAAGCACACGCGCAGCGTCAAGGTTGTGAAGCGGTTGATACGTTGGTGCATCGTAGCACGCGGGGGCGCCGTAAAGCATGGGAAACCATGAGAAAAAGCACGGTGTTAAATATGACTTATCCGATTCGCAAACCTGTGAGCAGGGGTTATTGGTTTCA
>CAVCPR010000007.1:8245-49414 GCA_963604235.1 Anaerovoracaceae bacterium
AGCCGGCTCGACTCCCTGTATGCGAAGCAGCAGATGAACGTGATTCGGCATGACGATGGATATATCTACCGATACCCCGGGATTCAGGTCATCTATGGCTTCGATGCGCATCTTACAGGCTCTGCCGTAGCTGTTGAGGACCATCCTCGGCTCATCAAGGGTCGTGCGCGCCTGCTCCACATTACCGAACAGGTATTTCCTGCGATGCGTGCAGAACGTGACAAAATAGATTCCGTTCGACGAATAATCCCACGATGCAAGCCTCATCCCCATATTGCTCCTTCCCCTCAAAATCAGAGTACGTAGCACTGAGGGGTTTGAGCGTATTCGTTGCCAGGTTGTTGCAAGTACCCGGCTTACGCCGGGAAAACAGTGGCGCGCTTCGCGCTTTCTATTACTGTGCGAACTCGCGTTCGCACCTACGAATTCTTGCAGTGAGATTTACCGCTTCATCAGGCGTAACGTTGCAGTAAATTTCCGTAGGGCCGAACGCAAGTTCGGCCAATATCAAAAAGCGCCCGAAGGGCGCGACACACATTTCATAATGCGGCAAGAATTCCGGTCGCGAATCACATCGACCCGCATTGCAAAAAACAGTGCGCGCCTTCGGCGCTTTTATGCTGCGCGCACTTGCGTACGCGCCTACGATTTCCTGCCGCAGTCGTGTGCCCGCCTTTCAGGATCAACATTTCCGTATGGGCCACTTTTGGATGCACGCTGCGGCATGTTCCCGTAGGGCCGGACGCAAGTTCGACCATTATTTGAAAGCGCCCGAAGGGCGCGCCACGCATTTCGCGGGCGCAAGCCCGCGTTCGGACAGGCTGCGCTTCAACAGAAAAGCGCCCACCAAGTTGGAGGGCGCTTCCTTGTGCGTTATATCTGTTCCGCAGCTGATTGCGGCATAACTCGCGGCATCGTCTTCAATACCGCGATGCAACCGGCTTTTCAATTACGGCAATGCCGTCTTGTCCGCCAGCGCGTCGTCTCCACCATCGCGTCGTCTCGACCGCCGCGCCGCCGCGTCTGCAATCGCTACTCGGCCGCTTTCTTCGCCTGGGCCTGCACGCAGGTGATGGCGATCACGCCGACGATGTCGTGGGCCACGCAGCCGCGCGACAGGTCGTTCACCGGGGCGGCGATGCCCTGGGTCACCGGGCCGAACGCCTCGGCATGCGCAAGGCGCTGCACCAGCTTGTAGCCGATGTTGCCGGCGTCGAGGTCGGGGAAGATCAGGCAGTTCGCCTTGCCCGCCACCTTGCTCTCGGGCGCCTTGGCGGCGCCGACGGCCGGCACGATGGCCGCGTCAGCCTGCAGCTCGCCGTCGAGCGCGAGCTCCGGAGCCAGCTCGCGGGCGATCTTTGCCGCTTCGACAACCTTGTTCGCGTCGTCATTCTTCGCCGAACCATAGGTGGAGTGCGACATCATGGCCACCACCGGCTCGGTGCCGATGAGCGTCTTCCACGACTTCGCGGAGTTCACCGCAATGTGCGCGAGCTTCTCGGCGTCGGGCTGGATCTCCAGGCCGCAGTCGCTGAACAGGAAGGTGCCGTCCTGACCGTATTCGCAATTCGGGACCACCATGATGAAGAAGCTGCTCACGAGCTTCACGCCCGGGGCGGTCTTCAAGATCTGCAGGCTCGGGCGCAGCACGTCGCCGGTGGCGTGGCAGGCGCCGGCCACCATGCCGTCGGCGCGGCCGGTCTTCACCATCAGCACGCCGAAGAACAGCACGTCGCGCACCTTTTCCGCCGCCTGCTCGGGCGTCATGCCCTTGTGCTTGCGCAGCTCATAAAGCACGCCGGCGAACTCCTCGGCCAGATCCGACGTGGCCGGGTCGATGAGCTCGGCGCCCTCGAGGTTGCGACCCGATGCCTTGATGGCCGCAACGTCACCGAGGATGATCAGGTTGGCAACCCCCTTGGCCAGGATGGTCTCGGCCGCCTCGAGCGTGCGCGGATCGTCGCCCTCGGGCAGGACGATGGTCTGCTTGTCGGCCGCGGCGCGGTCCAGCATGGTTTCCAAAAACGTGCTCATGTGCGCTTCCTTCCGTGTTTCGGCAAGCCCCTCGACTCGCCGTCGGTTGCGCCGCGCCGGGCGGATTTCGCCGGGCGGCTTGTACGTTCCTGCTTGGATTTTATCCGCAGTGTCCGATGATAGCGCAGCTTGCGCGCACCCTTGCCGGTAAAATGGCAGCCATCGCGCATAAGCGGCGGGCCGCGCGCGGGAAGCATCGCGCAAACGCGGCAGGAGCGCCGCCTGGAAGGACACGCATGAAAACCATCTCGTTCGCCATTCCGTGCTACAACTCCGCGGAATACATGGACAAATGCATTGAATCGCTGCTCGCATGCGGCGGGGAGGCTGGCCTCGACGATATCGAGATCATCATCGTCGACGACGGCTCGGTCAAGGACAACACCGCCGAAAAGGCCGACGCGTGGCAGGAGCGCCACCCCGGCATCATCAAGGCCATCCATCAGGAAAACGGCGGCCACGGCCAGGCGGTGAACACGGGCCTCGCCAACGCGAGCGGCCTGTACTTCAAGGTGGTCGACTCCGACGACTGGCTCGACCGTCGAGCCATGGAGGACGTCATGGCCTACGTGCGCTCGCAGGTCGGACGCGAGACGCCCACCGATCTGGTGGTCGCGAATTACGTGTACGAAAAGGTGCATGAGAATACGCGCACCGTCATGCATTACCGCAACGTCTTCCCCGAAGGCCGCGAGTTCACCTGGTCGGAAGTGGGGCATTTCGGCCCGAGCCAGTACCTGCTCATGCACTCGGTCGTCTACCGTACTGAAATGCTGCGCGACATGGGACTTGAGCTGCCCAAGCACACCTTCTACGTGGACAACATCTTCGTGTACGTGCCCTTGCCCCAGGTCAAGAGCATTTACTACCTGGACGTGGACATGTACCGCTACTTCATCGGCCGCGAGGACCAGTCGGTCAACGAGTCGGTCATGATGAGCCGCATCGACCAGCAGCTGCGCGTCACGCGCATCATGATCGACGCCGTGGCGCTGCCGAGTGGCGTGGCGGAGAAGCGCCTGGAGCGCTACATGGAGAACTACCTGTCCATGATGATGTGCATCTGCAGCATCTTCCTGCGCATGATCGGCACCGATGAGGCCGAGGACGAGCGCGAGGCCATCTGGGACTACCTGAAAGAGCACAATCCGGAGGTGTATCGCCGCGTGCGCCGCAGCGTGCTGAACATGGGCACGAACCTGCCCACCAAGGCCGGCCGCGCCATCGGCATCACGGGCTATCACGTGGCCCAGCGCATCTTCAAGTTCAATTAAGGGCAGGGGCGCGCGATGGCCAGGGAAGCGAAAGGGACGAAGGGAACGAAGGCTGCCGGCGCCGGCGGGTCGACGGCCGGGCGGGCGCAGGTGGCGGGCGGCGTTGCTGCGGCCGCCCTTGAACCCGGCGCCCCCTGCGTGCTCACCGTCGACGTGGGCAATTCCACCACGAACTTCGGCCTTACGCGCGGGCGCGAGCTTGTGGCAACCTGGAGCGTTACCACGCCCGATCGCCTCACTTCCGACGAGGCCCTCATGTGCGTGGCATCCTATTTGCGCGTGCGGATGCCTGCCGCCGAGCTTTCCGACGCCATCATGTCGTCGGTGGTGCCGAGCCTCTCCGGCGTGTGGGCCGAGGCGCTCGGCGCACTCACGGGCAAGCGGCCCTACGTGGTGGGTCCCGGCCTTAAAACGGGGCTTGAGCTGCACATGTCAAGCCCCGGAGACCTTGGGGCCGATCGCGTGGCCGATTGCGCGGCGGCAAAGGAGCTTTACGGCTTCCCGCTCGTGGTGGTCGATTTCGGCACGGCAACGAACCTCGAGGTCATCGACCGCGAAGGCGTCGTGCAGGGAGGCATCATCGCGCCGGGGCTGCGCCTGGCCGCCCGCGCGGTGGCAGAAGCAGCCGCGCAGCTGCCCGTCATCGACCTGCGCGCGCCGAAGCGCGTGATCGGCAAGAACACGCGCGACGCCATGCAGGCGGGCATCGTCATCGGCGAAGTGGCGCGCATCGACGGGCTCATCGACGCCATCTGGGCCGAGCTCGGGTACAAGACGAAAGTGGTCGCAACCGGCGAGGACGCCCAAGCAATGGTGGCGCTTTCCGCGCGCATGGAAATCCCCGACGAACATTTGACGCTCAAGGGTCTTGCCCTGCTCTACGAGCTGAACCGCACCGGTCGGCCGCGGCGGTAGCAATGATAGCCGCCCGCTAGTCGGTATTCGCCAGCTCGCATGCAAAATGCGCGATGCGCCCTTCGGGCGCTTTCCAGTAATGGCCGAACTTGCGCTCGGCCCTCGGAATCTTGCTGCAACGTTGCGCCTGATGAGAGGTTAACTTCGCAGCAACTTTTCGTAGGCGCGTACGCAAGTGCGCGCAGTATTGGGAAGTGCGAAGCGCGCCACACTTTTCAGCGCCCGTAGGGCGCGTCGCTCTTTTTACACGAAGGCCCCAACAACCTGCAAAACAAAAACGGCTGGCACCCAGCCAGCCGTTTTGCTCTTGCCGTCCTCTTACCGCTCGCCGGTCAGCTTGTCGTGGACAATCTCGTAGGTGTCGCGGGCGATCATGTATTCCTCATTCGTGGGGATGATGATGATCTGCACCGCCGAGTCGTCGGTGGAGATGATGCGCTCGAAGCCGCGGTGGCGGTTCTTCTCCTCGTCGAGCACGATGCCGAGCGGCTGCAAGCCCGAGAAAATCATGCGGCGCATCTTCTCGCAGTTCTCGCCCACGCCCGCGGTCAGCACGACGGCATCCACGCCGCCCATGACGGCAATGTACTGTCCGATGTACTTCTTCACGGAGTTCGAGAACATGTCGTAGGCCAGCATCGCGCGCTCATTGCCCGCCTCGGAGGCGGCGCGCACGCTGCGCAGGTCGTTCGACACGCCGGAGATGCCGAGCAAGCCCGACTGCTTGTTCATCAGGTTGTTCATCTCGGAGGGGCTGAGGTTTTCGTGCTCCATCACAAACGGCACGATGGCCGGGTCGACCGCGCCGCAGCGCGTGCCCATCATCAGACCGTCAAGCGGCGTCAGTCCCATCGAGGTGTCCACCGCCACGCCATGGTCGATGGCGCTTGCCGAGCAGCCGTTGCCGAGATGCAGCGTGATGAGCTTCAAGTCCTCGAGCGGCTCGTCGAGCACCGCGGCCGCGCGCTCGGAAATGTAACGGTGCGACGTGCCGTGCGCGCCGTACTTGCGGATGGCGTACTTCTCGTACAGCTCATAGGGCAGCGGGTACATGTAGGCCTTCGGCGGCAGCGTCTGGAAGAACGACGTGTCGAACACGGCCACCATCGGGATGTTGGGCATGTGCTTCTGGCAGGCGTGGATGCCCATGAGCGCCGCGCCGTTGTGCAGCGGCGCGAGCTCGGCCAGCTCGTCGATCTTCGCAATCACGTCGTCGTCGATGAGCACCGAACGGTCGAAGTACTTGCCGCCCTGCACGATGCGATGTCCCACGGCGTCGATTTCGGCCAGCGACGAAATGGCCTTGTCGGGCCCGGAAACGAGCGATTCGAGCACAAGCGCCATCGCGTCATCGTGATCAGCCATTTTCGCATCGATGACCACTTCGTTGTCGTCAAGGCCATGCTTATGGAACGCCTCGGCGCTGCCGACGCGCTCGCAGATGCCCTTCGCCATGAGGTGATGCGTTTCAACGTTGATGAGCTGGTACTTCAGCGACGAAGAACCCGCGTTGATGACCAGTACGTTCAACAGCCCCCTCCTTTAAGGAATTAAACGTTTATCGCCGAGATATTTTACCCGGACGGGCGCGCGCCGGCGCCCGGCGACGCCCGCATATCGGCAAGCGGCCTGATTACGAAAGCGTGCTGTCGCGCTGCTCGTCGTCGACTTCGCCGGTGAGCTGGCCCATCAGCACGTCGCGCGTCTGCACCGCGTCGTCGATCTTCGCGCGCAGCCCGCGGATCAGCTCCACACCGCGCATATACTGCGCAAGCGAATCCTCGAGCTCAAGCGTATTGCTCTCCATCATCGCCACGATGCCCTCCAGCTCGCTCGCCCCCTGGCGAAACGTCAGCTCCTCCACGGGCACAGGCGTAGCGGTTTGCGTATCGTTCATCGGGAATCATCCTTCCAGTCGACAAGTTCGGTCCCAACCTGGCGCGTGCCCGCAACCGTGCAGTCGATCACGCCGTCGGAAACCGTCACCGCAAGCGCGCTGCCGGGCGCGACCGCGGAAACTTCCTTCACCACGTGCCCCTCGCCATCGCGCACGACCGCGTAGCCGCGCGCCACCACCGCAAGCGGCGAGAGCGCATCAAGCGTTTTCGCCAGCACGGAAAGCTGGTTGGAGAAGGGATCGGTCATGCGCGACGCCGCCGTCGCGAGACGCTGCTCGGCGGCGGCCAAGCGCGCAGCCTCGGTCTCGCCCGTCGCGGCGAGCGCTCGCTCGAAGCGCACCGCAAGACCGTCGAGCGCGGTGCGCTTGCGTTCGATTGCCGCGGGAAACGCCCGCTCCAGGCGATCGGCCGCCACGTCGATCTGCTGCGCAGGGCCGGCCAGGATGGCGCTCGGATCGGTGAGCACGGGGCGCGACGCGAGGTTTTCCACCTGCACGCGCGACCGCTCGATGCGGCGGTTGAGCGAGGTGGTGAGCGCGTCGAGACTCGCGTTAAGGCGCGCATCGATGCGCTCACGCGACGGGCTCACCTTTTCCGCGGCGGCCGTGGGGGTGGATGCGCGCACGTCTGCCACCATGTCGGCGATGGACGTGTCCGGCTCATGCCCGATGCCGGTCACCACCGGGACGGGGCATTTCGCGATCATGCGCGCCAAAAACTCGTCGTTGAACGGCATCAGGTCCTCGTACGACCCGCCGCCGCGCACCACGAGCACCACCTCGGCGCCCGCATGCACCACGCAGCGCATGCCCTCGACGATGCCCGCCGGCGCGTTCGGCCCCTCCACGGCCACGCCCGCGAACAGCACGTGCGCCACCGGGAAGCGCCGGCGCAGCGTACGCAGGACGTCGTGCACCGCGTCGCCGCGCGGCGAGGTGACCAACCCGATGCGCTCGGGAAAAGTCGGCAGCGGCTTTTTGCGGGCGGCGTCCATCAGCCCCTCGGCCTCAAGCTTGCGCGCGAGGTTCGCCACCTGCAGACGCAGGTTGCCCTCGCCGGCCACCGCAACCGAGAACACGTCGAAGTTCATACGCCCCTTCGCCGCGTAGAGCGTGAAACGCCCGGTCAGCTCAACGAGCTGCCCCACCGCCATGCGCACGCCACAGGCGCGGTAGCGGTTGTTCCACATCATGCACGGCAGCGCGGCGGAGGCGTCCTTGATGGTGAAGTACACGGCCTTGTAGCCCGGCTTGTTCGACAGCTCGGAAACCTCGCCGACGATGCGCACCGTCACGCCCTCGAGCGCGCCTTTCGCCAGCTGCATGGCGGCGGAAACGGACAGCGCGCCCTCGCGGGAGGACGCGCCCTGCGTATGCGTTTGACAGGAAGACACGGTTCGCGCTTATTCCTGGCGCTGGCCGAGCAGCCACAGAAGCTCGAGGATGGAGACGAGCGCCGCCGCCACGTACGTGAAGGCGCATGCGCGCAGCACGCTGCGGGCGCCGCGCTCCTCGGAGGCGACGAGCCCCTGCGTGGACAGGTACGCCAGGCCGCGGCGGGACGCGTCGAACTCCACGGGCAGCGTGACCAGCTGGAACGCCACCACGACGACGTACATGATGATGGCGAGCGTGGTCAGGCCGGCGACGTTCAAGAAGATGCCGACCATCAGTAGAATCACCCAGGCGTTCGAAGCCAGGTTCACCGCCGGCACGAGCGCGCTGCGCACCTTCATGGGAGCGTAGCCCTGCGCGAACTGGCAGGCATGGCCGACCTCGTGGCAGGCGGTGGCGATGGCCGTCACCGACGTGCCGCCGAATGCGTCGGGGTCGAGCGTGATGGAGTTGTTGCGCGGGTCGAAGTGGTTCTGACCGGCCGAACCCTGGAAAATCTGCACGCCGACGACGCCGTTGGCCGCGAGCATGCGCTGTGCCATCTGCGCGCCGGTGACGCTGATGGACGCGCGCACCTTCGTGTACTTTTTGATCTTCGCGTTCACGTAGCCGGTCGCGCCAAGGCCGATAATCAGGGACAAAATAACGAACGTAAGGTAACTCATTGCCTCACACAGCTCCTCTTCGCGTGCGTACTAATGGCGCCGGCCCGGCGCCCCAGGGGCGGAACGCTTACCGAACCGCCGCAATCTCATGAGTCGGAAGTATACCGAAGCCGCGCGCGGGCTGCGGGCGCTCACAAGGGTTCCGGATAAACGTTCGCAATCCGTTACCGAGGGGCGCGCTGTCCGGCCCAGTGGCGGCGTTCGGGAGAAAGAGCATGCAAGCTGCGAAGCCCGCCCGGCAGGTCGTCGCCGCGCCCGGCCCCGCCTGCCAGGCGCGCCCGCCCTACTCCTCGCCGTCGGCGCGGCTGACCTTCAGCTCCAGCCCTTCAAGCGACAGCGCAAGCTTCCCGTCCAGAAGCTCCAGCAGCTCCTCGCCCACAAGCGCCCGGCGCCATCCGCGCAGCAAGTCTATGCCGCTGCGGTACCCGCGCGCCACCTTCACCAGGTCGTCGTGGCTCGCAAGCGTCGGGAACGCCACGCCGTTTTCCCGTGCGCGCAGACGCACGAGTGCGCACATGAGATCGAGCGGCACGTCGACGTTCGGCTCGTTTTTGCCGCTGCGGTCGGTTTCGGGCCAGGTGGACGGGCTCGAATCGAGCGCCGCCTTCATCAGGCCCGCCACCGTGCGGGCATCGCGCGTGCACAGCTTCTCTCGCATGCCGCGCACCATGAACAAATCGTCGATGGTGCGCGCCTCGCGCTTGCACGCCTCCACGATCTGCTCGTCAGTAATGACCCACTTGCGCGGGACGTCGCGACGTTGCGCCGTGAGCTCGCGCCACGCGGCCACCTCGCGCGCAGCGGCCAGCTGCCGGCGCGAGAGCTGTCCCACGCGTTTCAGGCGGCGGTAGCGCTCGCGCTCGTCGGATTCGAAACGGGCGGGGTCTGCCATCTCGGCGAACTCCGGATCGAGCCAATGCAGGCGCCCCTGATCCTCGAGCGCCTTCTTCATCTGCTGATACATGCGCGGCAGGTACACCACGTCATCCGCGGCGTAGGTGATCTGCGAATCGGACAGCGGCCGGCGCGACCAATCGGTGAACGAGTCGGTCTTCTTCAGCTGCACGCCGCATTCGGCCGACACGAGCGCGCCGTAGCCGATCTGCTGGGTATGCCCGAGCAGCGCGGCGGCCACCTGCGTGTCGAACAGCGGCTTGGGCATTGCGCCCACCTCGTGCCAGAGGATCTCCAAGTCCTGCCCGCCGGCGTGCAGCACCTTCGTGACGGACTCGTCCTCAAGAAGCGGCGCGAGCACCTTCAAGTCCGAAACGGCGAACGGGTCGACGATGACCACTTCGTCGTCGGTGGCCAGCTGCAACAGGCACAGCTTCGCGTAATAGGTTTTCTCACGTAAAAATTCGGTATCGATGGCAAGGACGCTCGACGCGTGCGCGCGGGCGATGAACGCTTCGAGGGTTTCTTGGTTTGCTATGTACACCCGGTATTACCTCATCCTCGGGAACTATCTGCGGTACCATGCAATCATATAGCAAGTGAAGGGGAAACCGTGAAACTGCTCGTCATCAACAATCTGGCATCCGGATACGGCGAAGGCGCCGTGTACGACTTCGTGCGCAGCTTCTCCGCCGACGGCGACGAGGTGTGCCTGCGCTCGACGAACGGCACCACGCCGGTCGAGAGTTTGCTTGACGACGCGCGCGACTTCGATGCCGTGGTCGCCTCGGGCGGGGACGGCACCGTCGCCACCGTGTGCTATCTGCTGGCGAACACCAACATCCCGGTGCTGCCCTTCCCTGCCGGCACCGCCAATCTGCTGGCGCTGAACCTGGCAAGCCCGCAGGAGCCGCATGCGCTCGCCAAGCTCGTGCGCGCCGAACGCACGCTCGACTTCGACATGGGCGAGGTGAAAGCGGGCGGGCGCAAGTTCGGCTTCAGCATCATGGCCGGCGCCGGCTACGACGCCACCATCATGCGCGCCGCCCAGCGCGGCAAGCGCCTGCTCGGTCCGGTGGCCTATTTGCAGGCGGCCGTCATGAACGCGATGCCGCAAACCTCCAAGCTCACGTTGGAACTTGACGAGGGCGTGGTGGAATCCAAAGGGCTCGGCGTGCTGCTGGTGAACTTCTCGAAGATCCAGTTCGACATCGCCGTCACCCACGACAACCTGCCGCGCGACGGCATTTTCGACGTGGTCATTCTGAAGGCGAAGACGGCGTTCGACCTGCTGCCGGCGCTTTTCGCGGGCATTTTGGACCGCGATGGCGAGTTCCCTGACCGCACCGACGCGTTGGAGATCTACCGGTCTAAAACGGTCACCGTTACCGCCGACCCGCCCATGGAAGTCCAGTACGACGGCGAGGCCACCGGCATCTCGACGCCGTTCTCGGCGCGCATCATGCCCCAAGCCACGCGCCTGCTCATTTCCGAAGAAGGATACGACCAGTTCGCGTAAAAAAGCCCGACACCGCACATGCGGCGTCGGGCTTTCTCGTTGAAAGCAATCGGCACGAAGCCCCTACTACTTCATGTCCCCCATCATGTCTTGGATCTTCTGCAGGTCCGACATCTTCATGCCGCCCATACCGGGGATGCCCATGCGGCGACGACGGCCCTTCTTGCCTTTCTTGCCCTTCTTGCCGCCGGCCATGTCCTCGACCGCCGGCATCATCTTCTTCATCATCTTCTTGGTCTCGTTGAACTTCTTCATGAGCTGGTTCACCTCGGCCACGCTCACGCCGGCACCGGCGGCGATGCGCGCGCGGCGGCTGCCGTTGAGCAGATCGGGCTTCTCGCGCTCGGCCTTCGTCATGGAGTTGATGATGACCTCCATGCGATCGAGCGCCCCCTCGTCAACCTGGCCCTGACCCAAGGCCTTGTCGCCGCCGGGAAGCGCGCTGATGAGCTTGGAGATGCCGCCCATCTTGCGGATCTGGCGGTTCATGGTGATGAAGTCGTTCAGGTTGAGCTGGCTTTTCATGAGACGCTCGGTCTCGGCCTGCTCCTCTTCCTGCTGCTGGACCTTCACGGCGGACTCGATGATGGACAGCATGTCGCCCATGCCGAGGATGCGCCGCGCCATGCGGTCGGGGTGGAATTCCTCGAGCGAGTCGGGCTTTTCGCCGGCGCTGATGAACTTGATGGGCTTGCCGGTCACCTCGCGGATGGACAGCGCGCCGCCGCCGCGGGCGTCGCCGTCCATCTTCGACATGATGACGCCGTCGAAGTCCACGCGCTCGGCGAACGCCGCGGCCACGTTGACCACGTCCTGGCCGGTCATGGCGTCGACCACCATGAGCACCTGGTCGGGCTTGACGGCGGCCTTGATGGCGGAGGCCTCCTCCATCATCTGCTCGTCGACATGCAAACGGCCCGCGGTGTCGACGATGACCACGTCGCGCAGGTTGTCGATGGCGTCGCGCACACCGCCCTCGGCGATGGCGACCGGGTCGCGCCCGTCGCCGCGGTACACGCGCACGCCGATTTCGCCACCGAGGGTTTCCAGCTGATCGGCGGCGGCGGGACGGTAGACGTCGCAGGCCGCGAGCAAGGGGCTGTGGCCCTCCTGCTTCAGGCGATACGCGAGCTTCGCCGCGGCGGTGGTTTTACCCGAGCCCTGCAGGCCCACCAGCATGATGACGTTGGGAATGCGGCTCGAAAGCACGAGCTTGCTGTCCGTGCGGCCGAGTAGCTCGGTCAGCTCGTCCATGACGATCTTGATGACGTTCTGCGCCGGCGAGAGCGACTCGAGCACCTCGGCGTCCATGCAGCGCTCCTTGGCGCGCGAGACGAACTGCTTGACGACCTTGAAGTTGACATCGGCCTCGAGCATGGCCATGCGCACCTCGCGCATGGCGACGTTGATGTCGTCCTCGGTCAGGCGGCCCTTGCCGCGCAGGCCGTCGAAGATGCCTTGGAGGCGATCTGACAGGTTATCGAACATGGTGAAGCCTCTTCCACTTACGCGCGGCACGCGCCGGCGCGGTTGCATACGTATGTGCCGGAATTATACCGTACGGTAGCGCCGCAGGCCGTCGCCGGCATCCATCGGCGCAATAAGCCCGCGGCTTTCCAAATGTTTCAGGTACACGATGCCCTCGGTGACGATGCACCAGCGCTGCATGAACGAGATGTCCTCCCAGCGATCGTGCGGCACGTTCCAGGAAATCGAGCGAATGATCTCGTAGCCGGTCAGGCCGCCCTCGCGCGCGATGATGCCGCGAGCCTCTTCCAGGCGCTCCAAGTGATGGCGCCCAAGCCAATTGAAGCGGTCCTCGAAATCGTCGCGCAGCGGTCCGTGCGAATGCAGCAGCGCGCTGATGTTCAAGTCCTGCACTTTCTTCAAGCTGTCCAGGTATGCCTGCAGACCGTCGCCGCCGCGCGGGAACAGCGCGATGGAGGGGCTGATGACGAACAGCGCGTGATCGCCGCCGAACAGGATGCGGCTCGAAGGTTCGAACAGCGACAGGTGCCCCGGCGTGTGCCCGGGCGTGGCCACCACACGCAGGCGGTAGCGCCCGACGGGAATCTCGTCGCCGTCGCGCACGAACGCCGTGCGCAGGCGCGCGGAGTCGAACAACTCCGATTCCGCGGCAAGGCGCGCCGCCGTCGACGCGTCGTGGGCCGCCACGCCCTGCTGCACGTACACCCGCCGCACGGCATCCAGGAACACCCCGGTGCGACGGGCGCGCGCCTCGCCGCATTCGGTGGCGCCCACAAACAGCGCCGCCCCGTCCGGCACCACGCGGTCGACCAGGCCGGCGTGATCCATATGGAAGTGCGTGAGGAACCACTTCGCATGCTTGCGGTCCACGTCGAGCTCGTCGAGGGCGCGCGAGAGCACGAGCGCCGCCTTGTCAGTGGGCGCTCCGGTGTCCACGATAGCCGCATGCACCCCGTCTTTGATCACGTAACAGTTCGTGGCCGTCGTCGAGATGTTCTCGAAGGGAACGTGGATGCGGAAAACGTCGGGCGCGCGGTGCACCTGGACGATGACGTCGTCCACGCTTAGCGCCCCCGGCGCTCGTCAAAGGTGCCCACGAGGGCACGGGCGAAGTCGTGCGCGTCGAAGTCCTTCAAATCATCCATACCCTCGCCCACGCCGATCTTGACGATAGGCAGCTCCAGCTCGTGGCTGACGGCGAGCGCGATGCCGCCCTTGGCCGTGCCGTCGAGCTTGGTGACGATGAGCGCGTCGAGGTCGAGCTCGCGGTTGAACTCGCGCGCCTGCTGCAGGCCGTTCTGCCCGGTGGTCGCGTCGATGACGAGCACCGTGTACACCGGCATGTTCGAGCGCTTGCGCACCACGTTGACCACCTTGGTCAGCTCGCGCATGAGGTCGGCAGAGGTGTGCAGGCGCCCGGCCGTGTCGATGAGCACGAGGTCGGAGCCTTCCTGCTCGGCGCGCTCCAGGGTGTCGAAGCACACGCTCGCCGGATCGGCGCCGCGCTCGCGCGTGACCATTTCCACGTCCGCACGGCGCGCCCACACCTCCAGCTGCTCGATGGCCGCGGCGCGGAACGTGTCGGCGCTGCCCAAGATGACGTTGCGCCCGGCGTCGTGCGCCTCCTTGGCAAGCTTGCCCACCGTGGTGGTCTTGCCCGTGCCGTTGATGCCGACGAACAGCACGCACGCGGGCTCGCCGCCCAAGATGTCCTCGCCGCCGGCGCAAAACGTCGCGGCGATCTGGTCGTTGAGCGCGTCGAGCACGGCATAGGCGTCCGGCAGCGCCTTGCGCGTGGCCATCTCGCGCAGGTTCTCCACGATGTCGTCGGCCGCCGCGGCGCCGATGTCGGCCATGATGAGCGTCTCCTCCAAGCCGTCCCAGAACTCGTCGTCGAGGTCGGGACCGCGGTCGAGGAGGATGTTCATCTCCTCCTTGAACTTGTCGCGCGAACGGGCGAGTCCTTCGCTGATGCGGTCGAAAAATCCCATCGGTTCCTCCCTTATTCTGCGTAGCGCAGGGCGCTGTCGAGTTTCTGGCTGATGACGCGCGTGACGCCGTCGGCTTGCATGCTGACGCCGAACAGCACGTCGGACATTTCCATGGTGCGGCGCTGATGCGTCACCATAATAAGCTGCGTGTCGTCGCGGATGGACTGCAAATAGGCCAACAGCCGGCGCAGGTTGCTGTCGTCGAGCGCCGCCTCCACCTCGTCAAGGATGTAGAACGGCGCGCTGCGGATACGGTACACCGCAAACAGGAGCGCGAGCGCCGTGAGCGACTTCTCGCCGCCGGACATGAGCATCATCTTCGTGATGCGCTTGCCCCGCGGCTGCGCGTTCACCTCCACGCCGGTATTCTCCACGTCGTCGGGGGCGGTCAGGATAAGCTCAGCCGAACCCCCGGGGAACAGCGTGGCGAAAATGGTGCGGAAGTTCTCGTCCACCTGCGCAAACGTCTTCTCGAAGTCGTCTTTCATGCGCGCATCGATCACGCGGACGATCTTCGAGAGCGACTTGCGCGCCCCGTCGAGGTCGGCAAGCTGGGCGGCCAGGTAGTCGTAGCGGCCTTTAAGCTGCTCGTACTCGGCCGCCGCGTCCGGGTTGATGGCGCCCATGTTCGCGATGTGGCGCTTGAGCTTGAACGCGTCGTCCTCGGCCTTTGCGCGGTCTTCCAACTCGGGAAGCTCAAGCGCATGGTCGAGCGGGCAGGACAGATCGCCGACGATGACGTTGACCGCGGTGTCGACCTGCACCTCGAGCCGGCCCTTTTCCACGCGCGCGGCGGAAAGCGCGGCGTTGACGCCGTCATAGGCGTCATGGGCGGCGCGAGCCGTCTCGCGCGCGGCGTTGACCTGGGCATGCAGGCCGTCGGAAGACGACTGCGCCGCAATCGAGCGCTCCTCGAGTTGGCGGGTGCGCCGCCGGGCGGACGCCGTCAGCTCCTCGAAGACGGCGAGCAGCGGCTCGATGCGCTGCTGAGCCACCAGCTTGCGGGCGAGCTGGTTTGTCTGCTGCGCCTCGGCGGCGTCGACGGCCTCGACGTCGCGCGAGCGCGCCTCGACGATGCGCGACGCGTAGTTCACGCGCTCCCGCAGCGTCGCGGCGGAAAGTTTCGCCTCGGAAAGGGAGTCGCGCAGCTGGGCGGCCTGCTTGCGCAGCGGCACCACCGCGTCCTGCAGCTCCTCGATGCGCGCGGTGCGGCGCGCGGCGGCCTGGGTGAGCTCGTCGAGCTTGGCCTGCAGGGACTCCACGTTGGGGCGCGCCTTGGCGACGGTGTCGGCCGCCTGCGCGCGCTGACGCTCCATGTCGGCGAAATCGCGGCGCGCCGTGGCAAGCGCGCCGGCCGCGCGGGACGACTCGGCATCGGCTGCCTGCTTGGCGCCCTTGGCCTGGGCAAGCTGCTCGGAAAGCTTCAGGGACTCGGCCTGCGCCGCACGCAGCGCCTCCTCAGCCTGCTTTTCACGGCCCTGGGCATCGGCGAAGGCGCCCTCAAGCCCCGCGCGCGAGGCGCGCAGCTCGTCGAGCTGGCGGGCGCGGGCGAGCACGCCGGTCTGCGCATCGACGGCGCCGACGGTGATCTTGCCGGAGGGCCACACGATGTCGCCCGCCTGGGTGACGAAGCGCGCGCCTCTCGCATCGCCGGCCTGCGCGTCGAGGGCCGCGTCGAGCGAGGCGCACACCACGACGTCGCCGAGCAGGCACGCCACGGCGCCCGCCGCGCTGTCGGGGTACGCGAGCGCATCGATGAGCGCTTGCCCGCCGCAGCGCGCAGCCGCTTCCCGCGCGACCGCCGGCGCGTCCATGACGCCCGCCGGCAGCACGACCGCACGGCCCTCCTGCCCCGCCTCGCGCAGCGCGCGCACCAGGCCGCGGGCATCGTCGGAACCCTCGACGAGCAGCGCCGCCACATCGATGCCGAGCAAATGCTCGACCAGCTCCTCGAAGCCTTCCGGGGCGCGCACGGCATGCGAAAGCGGCTCGAGCGCCACGCCCGCCTCTTCGGCATGCGATACAATCCAGCCGCGCGCGGGGCCTTCCCCGCCGCTTTCGCGCTCCAGCTCCTCGAGCGCCTCTATCTTGCCCTCCAACACGGTCAGCTCGCGGCGCGCCGCCTCGAGCTGCTCGCGCGCAGACGTGCGCACGCGCATCGCCTCGGCGACCTCGCCGCGCGCCGCGCCCTCGCGCTCGCGCACGTCGTCGAGTGCCTGGCCCGCCGCAGCGGCGGCGTCGGAAAGCTTCTGCGCCTCCTGCTCGGCACGCCCCAGCGCAAGCTCAAGCTCTTTCGCGCGAGCCTCGACGATGCGTGCATGCGCGAGCCCGTTGGCAAGCGCCTCCTGGTTTTCGGCGAGGTCGCGGCGCAGGCGTTCCTGCTCGCGCTCGTCGGCACGCCCCTGCTTCTGCAGCTTCTCCAGCTCGTCCTCGGCGCCGCGGCGCTCCTGGGAGTTGCGCTGGCGGGCGGCATCCAGCTCGGCCACCTTTTCCTTGGCGGCCGTCTCCTGAGACGAGGCCTCGTCGAGCTGCAGCTGGGCCGATGCGCGCTCCTCGACGGCACCGGCGCGCTTGGCCTTGCCCGATTCCAGCGAAAGGCGCACGTCGGCCTCGCTGTTCTGCGCATTGCGGCGCTTCTCGTGCAGCAAAAGCACCGCGCCGTCGAAGCGCTCGACCGCGCTGCTGGCACGCTGATAGCTGCGCGACAGCTCGCCCGCGTCGGCGCTCTGGCGGCGAATCTGCTCCTGCAGCTGCTCGGCCGCGGCCTCGGCGTCGGATATGGCCTGATGCTTCACCGACAGGTCGGCCACCAGCTCGCTCTCTTTCGCGCAGGCGCCGTCCCAAGCACTGCGCAGCTGGCGCAGGTCGTCGACGGCAAGCGAGAGGCTGATGTCGGAAAGCTCGGCGGAAAGTTCCTGATAGGCGCGCGCCTTCTTCGCCTTGCGCTCAAGCGGCCCGAGCTGCCGCGCCACCTCGCCCGACACGTCGCGCACGCGCGCGAGCGTGGCGTCCATGGCGGCAAGCTTGCGCTCGGCCTTCGCCTTGCGCTGCTTATGCTTCAAAACGCCCGCGGCCTCTTCGATAAGGGCGCGACGGTCTTCGGGTTTCGATTGCAGAATGGAGTCGAGCGACCCCTGGCTGATAATGGAATGCGTGCCGGTGCCCAGGCCGGAATCGTGCAGGATGTTCAGCACGTCCATGCGCCGCGCCACGGTGCCGTTGATGAGGTATTCGCTTTCCCCGCTGCGATACATGCGGCGCGTGATGGCCACCTCGTCGAATTCCACCGGCAGCTTCCCGTCGGAATTGTCGAGCACCAAGTCCACCTCGGCCAGTCCCGTCGCCTTGCGCGCCGAGGACCCGGCGAAGATGACGTCTTCCATGGAAGCACCGCGAAGGTGCTTGGCGTTGCGCTCGCCAAGCACCCACAAAACTGCATCGGAGATATTCGACTTGCCCGACCCGTTCGGCCCCACGATGGCGGTGATACCGGGTTCCATGGAAAGGACGCTGCGGTCGGCGAAGGACTTGAAGCCCTTCAGCACAAGGGATTTCAGGTACATGGCCTACCCTTGCTTCATCTGCTTGGCACGTTCTTTCTCGTGCTTCTTGCGCGCACGCTCCTCGGCGCGGGCTGCGGCCTTCTCGGCCTTGGCCTGCTTGGCGGCGGCGGCCTTCTCGGCGCGGGCAGATTCGTCAATGCCCAAACCGAAAAACTCGCCGAGCCTGGCAAGCGTGCTCTTGGCAGCCTGGCTCTCGGCCTCCTTCTTCGTGCGGCCCGTGCCGCGCGCAAGCCCCTGCGAGCCGGCGAACACCTGCGCGACGAACGTGCGGTCGTGCGGCGGGCCCTGCGTCTCCACCAGCTTGTAGGTGGGCGTGATGCCGTCCTCCTGCAGCTTTTCCTGCAGGGCGCTCTTCGGGTTTTCCGGCTCCATGGCCATTTCCAGGGACATGCGCGGAATGAGCGTGCGCTCCACGAACGCGAGCGCCGCGTTAAGCCCGCCGTCCAAGAACAGCGCCGCCACCACGGCCTCGTATACGTTTTCAAGCGCGGAATGCAGGCCGCGCTTGCCCGTGCCCGTCTCCGACGACCCGAACACGATCACGTCGGCGAACCCGAGCCCCGAGGCGACATCCGACAGGCTCGCTCCCGACACAAGCGCCACCTTGATGCGCGTCAGACCCCCCTCGTCAAGATCGTGGAAGCGCTCGAAGGCCACGGACGCCACGATCGCGCCGAGGATGGAGTCGCCCAGAAACTCCAAGCGCTCGTAGGAGTACTTGACCGATTTCCCCTCCGTGGCCGACGGATGCGTGATGGCCGACAGGATGAACTGTTTTTCCTTGAATTCGTAGCCGAGAATCTCCTCGGCCCTCGCAAGCTTGCTGGCCTGCTCGTCAGTTAACGTCATATGAGCCCCGCTCACTGCCTGTTTCTTGTCTCGTTTCGAAAGCTTAGCGCACGCTCTCGCCCTCATCGTCTCCTAGTCGTCAATTGTAGCCGAGACGTTTCCGGCGAGAACGGTTTGCTCGATTATTTCAGATACCTGCTCGCGCACGATGTTAGCCGTGGTGAGTACACCGTTTTTCACGGCGAGCGCACTCGACGAGCCGTGTCCGACGATGCAGGCCCCGCGCACGCCGAGCAGCGGCGCACCGCCGTAGGTGTCGGCGGAAACCTGCTCCTTGAGCTTCTTCATGCTGCCCTTGACGGCAAGCGCGCCGAACTTCGACACCATCGTCGACATCATGGCGTCCTTGATGGCCCCCATGAGCACCTTCGACGTCCCCTCGATCGTCTTGAGGCACACGTTGCCCGTGAAGCCGTCGGTCACCACCACCTCGTAGGTGGCGGAAAGCACGTCGCGCCCCTCGGCGTTGCCGGCGAAATTGGGCAGCTTCTTGCGCAGAAGCTTGTTGCAGTCCTGCGCGAACTGGTTGCCCTTCGAGTCCTCCTCGCCGATGTTGAGCAGCGCCGCGCGCGGCGCGTCGTATCCGAGCATCTTGCTCGCGTAAATGGAGCCCATCTGGGCGAACTGCACCAGGTACTCGGGCTTGCAGTCGGCGTTGGCCCCCACGTCGCACAGCACGATGGGGCGCACCGGGCTGGGCACCACCGTGGCCAGGCACGGGCGCGCAACCCCCTTGATGCGCCCCATCACCAAAATGGCGGCCGCAAGGCATGCCCCGGTCGACCCGGCGGAGAAGAAGCCCTGCGCCTGGCCCTCCTTGACCAGACGGCATCCAACCACCAGCGACGAGTCCTTCTTCTTGCGCACCGCGCGCGCCGGATGCTCCGCCATCTCGATGACCTCGGTGGTCACCTGGGCACGGCAGCGTTCATGGGCGGCGGCGAAGGGCTCGACTACGGCCTTCGGCCCGCACAGGATGACGGCAAGCCCCTCATCGGCGGCAAGCGCTTGCTCGACGCCCTCGAGCACGACGTCGGGAGCGTGGTCGCCGCCCATCGCATCGACGGCGATAGTTACGGTATCGCTCATGGTGTTTCCCCTTCTCGACAACAAAAAAGCCCCTCAGCCGCAACGAGTGCGGCACGAGAGGCTCTTCATGAGTGAATCACACGAGGTTATTCGGTGACGATAACCTCACGGCTCTTGTAGAAGCCGCAGTTCGGGCACACGCGATGCGGAAGCTTGGCTTCGCCGCACTGCGGGCAAACCGAACGGGAAGGAGCCGCGATCTTGTCGTTAGCGCTGCGGCGGGAATGAGTGCGGGCGCGGCCCATTTTTTGCTTAGGTACTGCCATGATCTATCTCCTTGCTCAAATGTCGGGCGCGCTTGCGCTCGTCGTTGCTTAGTAAACACGCGAAGCGGTACTTTACCAAAAAGAAACGCCTTGCGCAAGAACCACTACATAATGCGCCATGCTTGTCACGGAGGTTCCACAATTCGCGCATAAGCTGAGGTCGTGCCGGCCTCTAACCTTCCAGATCGAGGTCCTTCAGCGCGGCGAAGGGGCTCACGCGCCCATCGCTCATGCGCGGCACGTCGTCGACGGGCGCCGCCGAACACGCACACGGCCCCTCGTTGAGGTTCGCGCCGCAGGTGGAGCACAGCCCCGCGCAGTCCTCGTCGCACAGGGGCACCAGCGGCACCTCCACCAAAAGCGCGGCGATGATGAGCGGTTCCAGGTCCATGATTTTGTCGGCGCCAAGCACCTCGAACTCGTCGTCGTCCATGCCCTCGGGGCGCTCATCACCCTCGGCGAGCAGGAAGTAGCCCTCCACTTCGCCGTCAAGCTCCACCTCGAACTCGTCGAGGCAGCGCGCGCAATCGGTGGTGGCGACGCCGTGGGCGCGGCCCATCACCAGCAGCGCGTCGCCGGTGTTCGTCACCGTCGCGTTCCACGCAACCGGCTTGGCGAAACGGTAGGTATCGGGGCCGGCGGCAAGTTCCGGCAGCGTGAGCTCCCCCGCAAAAGAGGAGCTCTCCGTGGTGACGAAGAGCTCCGGCGGGACTTCGAAACGAATCTCGTCCATTACTGGCGGCTCGCCATGGAGTTGGCGTTGAGGCGGTCGCGGCAGCGGCGCACGTTGTTCAGCAGCGTGTCGAGGCTCTGCTCGACGTGGCCGAACACCTCGTCGGCGTAGTCCTCGGCGCCGGCGCGCGTCTGGCGCTCCAGCTCGCGGGCGTCGGCGAGCAGCTGGTCGGCCTGCTGCTGGGAAATGCGGACGATCTCCTGCTCGGAGGCGATCGTCATGGCCTGGCTCTGAGCGTCCTCGATCATGCGGTTGGCCTCGGCCTCGGCGTCGTCGAGCAGGCTCTGGCGCTCGCGCACGATTTGGCGGGACTGGGAGAATTCGCTCGGGAACGTGTCGCGAATCTCGTCCATGATTTCGAACGCGGCAGTGATATCCACCTGGCGCAGATTGGTCTTGCCGAACACCGGCTTAGAGTCTTCAAGCAGAATCGAGAGCTCTTCCAAAAGCCCCAAGACCCCTGTTTCGTCCATGATGATCCTTCCACCCCAGGGTTTGTCTGTGTGTACGTTTTGGGTGCACGCATCCTTAAAATGCGCATGTGCCTTTTTATGATAGCACGTGCCCCGCCTTTGCGAAGTCCGCCTTCAAACCATGCACATACGCAGGATTGAGGCGCAGGCGGCACCCGATCGGCAAGCGGGCGGGCGCCTGACTGGCGGACCCGCTCGCCGCCCGGCGCGGTCGATTGGCTACTCGGACTTGCCCGCGCCCCGCGCCGGCTGTCCCTCGGCCGCATCGGCACAGGACGCCTTCCAGCGCGCGAGGTTCGCCGACCAGCGCATCTGGATGATCTCGAGCACCACCGCGAACACCATGGCGAAGTACACCATCAGCTTCTCCATGTGCATGTCGAGCACCTCGATGCCGGAGTTGATACCGAGCGAATCGAGGAACAGCAAGACACCGATCACGCCGATGAACACGAGTGCGAGGATCTTCATCTCGGTATGCTTGTTGATGAAGTCCGAAATGGCGTCGATGAACACCATCATGATGATGACGGCGAACACCACGGCCAGGATCATGATGATCAGATGCTCGGCCAGGCCCACCGCGGTGATGACCGAGTCGATGGAAAACACGACGTCCATGACCATGATGGTGGCAACCGCCTGCACGAGCCCGATGCGGCGCTTGCTCTCGCCGCCGTCACTCGCCTCGGCCTTCTCCTCGGTGAGCGCCAGCACGTCGCGCAGCTCCGCGATGCCCTTGTAAATAAGGTAGCCGCCGCCAAGCAGCAGCACCAAATCACGCACGCTGAAGGCATGGCAGAAGAAGCCCAGGTCAACGGTGAACAGGGGGTTCGACATGTGCACCAAATAGCTTGCGAAGCACAGGAAGATGCAGCGCGACACCATGGCGCCGGCAAGACCGAGCTTGCGGCCGATGTGCTGCTTTTCCGGGGCCAAGCGGTTGGAGGTGATGGAGATGAACACGATGTTGTCCACGCCCAGCACCACCTCCAAAAACATCAGCGTCACCAGGCTGATCCACGCCTCGGGCGTGGCGAAGATGGAGAGGTCCATGTACGGTTGCTCCTTGTCAGTCGTTGCTCGTCTTTCGCGCCCGCGGATTCGCGTAATAAAAAAGACTCGTGGCGCGCCGCCTGCAACGAGACGTCGCGCCACGAGTCTTGCAATTTCAGGTACGCCAGGCCTTTCGGCCACGATGTTGAACGCACCGCAGGTATGTCCTGCCTGCTACTCCCCCATGGGCTTTACGTAGGCTAGCATGAGCGGGCCGCAGGGGCAATGCTATACTGTCGCACGAACACAAACCATCCGGAAGTGCGCAGTGAGGATTCGCATGAACCTGTTCTACCGCAAGCCCGATTACGTTCGGCAAGAGGGATCGATCCGCTACCTGGATTCCCTGAACCTGTCCCGCCCCATGTCCATGCCGCGGACGCAGATGGCCATCATGGCGGCGTTCGTCGTCGTGGGCGTCATCATCGGTGTCAACCTATATCAGAGCACCGTCGGCTCCATGCAGCAGACCCAGCAGCTCAGCCAAGCGACCGTGGAGGAGAACCTCTCGCGCGCCGTCACCTACGACATCCCGGCGCTGCCCGGCCTTGCCGGCTGGGAGGACCAGGAAATCCTCGACGCGTTCACCAACGCCGGCTATACCATCTATAACCAAACCGAGGAGGGAACCTCCGGGCTCGACCTCATCAAGCTGCCGAGCGACGTGACGCTCGCCGACGCGGCCACGCTGTACGCGAAAGGCGTCTCGTCGCTCGGCGCTTCCGATGCGGCGCGCCTGCTCAACGGCTCGTGGAGCTTCACGCTCGACCGCACCGACGGGGAAAGCTATTCGGTGAAGTACGCCGACTTCTCGTCGGCTTCCATCGAGGCGGCCATCCAGGCGGCCATCGCCACCGAAGGATTCGACCCCGCCACCACGCCTGAGGGCGGATCGGGCACCGACGACGTGGGCAACACCTACCAGACCGGCACCGTCGAGGCCAACGGCACCACCTACACCTGGCGCGTCTCGGCCACGGCGCTGTCCAACAAGTACGACATCTCCGGCCTGCCCGAGTCGGCCGTGTACGTCGGCATCCGCATGAGCGCCTAAGCGCGCACGCAGTTCGCCGGCCGGGCCGGCAGCAAGAGCCGACGAAGCCGGACCGCCGACCAGGCCGCTAACCGGAATGCCGACCTGGCTGCCGCCGCGAGCCGGCAGCCAGCTTCAAACCCGAAGGGACCAACCATGGAGGACAGCCGCAAGACGGCCGCCCGCCGCGCGCGGGAAGTGCGCACGGTGTCGCAGATGATCGCCCTGTATTGCGCCGCGAACCACGCCGACGCCGACAGGAGCGCCACCGCCGTGTGCGGTGAGAACGTTTGCGCCGAGTGCGCGCAACTCGACGCCTACGCCGCCGAGCGCACGCGCCGTTGCCGCAAGATGGACGTGAAGACGAGCTGCGACGAGTGCGAGAACCACTGCTACAAGCCGCAGATGCGCGAGAAGATCCGCCAGGTCATGCGCTTCAGCGGCCCGCGCATGCTCACGAAGCACCCCGTGGCAGCCGTTCTGCACCTGCTGGGGAAATAACTACCCGAACTAGCCGCACGCCCGCGGGACTAGCCGCGCGGGTGTGCCTGCTGGTGCACTTGGCGCAGGCGGCCGGGGGTCGTGTGCGTGTAGATCTGGGTGGTCGACAGGCTCGCGTGGCCCAGCAGCTCCTGCACGGTGCGCAGGTCGGCCCCGCCTTCCAGCATGTCGGTGGCGAACGTGTGGCGCATGTCGTGCGGGGTGTAATCCGTCGGCAGCCCCGCCTCGATGAGCGTGCGCTTGAACATCTTGCGCATGGCGTCGGTGCCCATCTGCGCGCCTCGCGCCGACACGAAGAAATACGGGCAGTCCACGCCCGGGCGCATAAGCTTCGGACGGCCTACCAGCAAATACGTGCGCATGCTGGCGAGCGCCAACTCATGCAGCGCGACGATGCGCTCCTTCGACCCCTTGCCGAACACCTTTGCCACCCCGCCGTCGAAGTCGACGCCTGCGACCAGCAATCCCGACGCCTCGGAGATGCGCGCGCCGCAGGCGTAAAGGAATTCCAGCAGCGCCTGATCGCGCATTTGCGCGGGCGTCTGCTCCTGCTTGCGGCCGGCGACGTCGCGCGTGGCGTGGACGCTCAGCAGCTTCGCCATGTCGGTCGGGCGGATGACGTGCGGCAGGCGCTTGGACTGCTTGGGACCGGACAAGGCGCTTGCCGGATCGTCCTCGATGATGCCCGCGACGTTGAGCCAGCGGAAAAAGGTGCGCAGCGACGCCAGCCGGCGATTGACGGTCGCGCGCGAATAGCCCGCTTCCGAAAGCTCGGCGAGATAGCGGCGCAGTTGCTTGTGCGACGGGGCGATAAGATCGATGCGCGCGCGGGCGGCCCAGCGTGCGTAATCGGACAGGTCGATGCGGTAGGCGCGCACCGTATTCGCCGACGCGTTGCGCTCGGCCTTGAAACCCTCGCAGAAGGAATCGATGAGCTGCGCCGATTGCTGCGGGATGTCGGCAGCGTGCGCGGGCTCGGCGGCTTCGGGCGACGTTGCGGGTTCGTCGGCCTCCCCTGCCGCAGACACGATTTCAGGCGCGGGCGCGGAGCTTTCGGCAGCCGTCATCGCGAAGGCTCCTGAGGGGCAAGCAGGCCGGCGGCGCGCACGTCCGCGACATAGGACGCAAGCGCCTCTCGCCCGCGGGCGGCGTACGCTGCATAGCGCTGACCCTTGTTGCGGATATGCACGTCAAGGGGCTCCATGATGCCGAAATTCACATGCATGGGCTGGTAATCGACGGTTGCCGGATCGGTCGCGTACGCCATGAGCGCGCCGAACGCCGTCTGGCGCGGCAACGTCGGCGCTTCCACGCCGCGAAGCAGCGCCGCGACGCTTATGGCCGCATGGACGCCCGAGCGGATGGCCTCGCAATACCCCTCGGTGCCCGCAAGCTGGCCGGCAACGAACACGGGCACGCCCGCCGCGTCGCCCGTCTTCAGGCGCAGCGTGTCATCGAGCAACGCCGGCGCGTTCAGGAAGGTGTTGCGGTGCATCACGCCGAAGCGCGCGAACTCGGCCGCCTCAAGGCCGGGAATCATGCGGAACACGCGCTTCTGCTCCGGGAAGGTGAGGTTGGTCTGGAATCCGACGAGGTTGTAGCACGACCCGTGCGCGTCCTCGGCGCGCAGCTGCAGCGCGGCCCACGGGCGGCGGCCGGTGCGCGGGTCGGTGAGGCCGACCGGCTTGAGCGTGCCGAAGCGCGGCGCGTCGATTCCCTTGCGGGCAATCTCCTCGATGGGCTGACAGGCCTGGAACAGATCACGCGTCTCGAAATCGCGGCGGATGACGCGGTCGGCGGCGACAAGTTCGCCAGCGAAACGCTCGTACTCCTCGCGCGTGAAGGGCGCGTTGAGATAGTCGCCCAGCCCCGCGTCCTCGTAGCGGCTTTGACGGAAGAGCTTGCCCATGTCCAGCGAATCGGCCATCACAATGGGCGCCGCCGCATCGTAGAAGGCCATATGCTCGCAGCCGGTAAGCTCACCGAGCGATGCGGCAAGGCTGTCGGAAGTCAAAGGTCCGCTCGCCAGCACCACGGCGTCGGGCGTCGCACCCGCACCCCCGAGCACGTCGGCGATGCTTTGCACCTCGCCGCGAATAAGCTCGATGTTCGGGTGTTCCTCGATGCATCGCGTCACCGCGCCGGAAAACGCATCGCGATCGACCGCGAGCGCGCCGCCGGCAGGGACGGACGCGCGCCGTGCGGCGGCGAACAGGCGCGAGCCGAGCTGCGCGAGTTCGTCTTTAAGCATCCCGGCGGCGCTTTCCGGCTTGGTGCTCTTCAGGCTGTTCGAGCACACCAGTTCCGCGCACCGGTCACTTTTGTGCACCGGCGTGCCCACGCACGGGCGCATTTCCATCAGCCGAACCGAAATGCCGAGGTCGGCAAGTTGCAGCGCGGCCTCGCTGCCCGCAAGGCCGGCGCCGACGATAGTCACATGTTTTCTCGTATCCATGCGCCCCAGCATACCAGAGCAGCCCCGCGCCGCGCTCGCGCGCCGAACAGACGGCCGCAACTCAACACACCCCCGACGGCGGCCCGAACCGCCCGTCGGGATACCGCGCGAACGCGCCTGCCTGCTCGCCGGCGGCAAGGCGGCGCATGAGCCAGCTGCGCGGGTCGTCCTTGCCGCAATGCATCTTCGCGAGCGCATACAGCTCCTCCATCCCCAGCGGCTGCGCAGCCAGCGCCGTAGCGAGCGGGTCGAGCGCCTCGGCCTCCCCCTTCCCTGCCGCCGCCCCTGGCTGCTGAAACGTCTCCTGCTTCAGACACCCGAACAGCGAGAACAGCACGTCCTCGAACGACTCATCGTCCACCACCGGCGTCGCCCCCTGATACAGCAGCCGATTCGCCCCGCGCGAGGCGGGCGAGGTGATCGCGCCGGGCACCACGAGCACGTCGCGGCCGGCAGCGAGCGCCTCGTCTGCCGTGGAAAACGTGCCCGACGGCAAGCCCGCCTCCACGATGAGCACCGCGCGCGCAAGCCCCGCTATCAGACGATTGCGCAGCCGGAACCGTTGCGGCAGCGGCGGTGCGTCCCAGGGGTGCTCGGAGACGACCGCGCCGCCGCTGCTCGCGACGCGCTCGAACAGCGCCGCATGCTCCGCCGGGTAGGGCTTGTCGCAGCCGCCGCCCAAAAACACGACCGTTCGCGCGCCCGCGGCGAGCGCCGCCTCATGCGCCGCCGCGTCGCAACCCCGCGCGCCGCCGGAAATGATGCAGATGCCGCGCCTCGCCGCCGCCTGCGCGAAGCGCCTTGCGCATCCGATGCCGTACGGCGTCGCCTTGCGCGCGCCGACCACCGCCAAGCCCGCCGTGAGCGCTTCCGGGTCGCCAACCACGTACAGCGCCTTCGGCGGACGCGGGATGGCGCGCAACTGCTCGGGGAACAGCGCGTCGTCGGGACGCAACACGCACCGCGGGCCGGCGATGGCCTGCTCGGGGACCGTCGAGCGAAACCCTTTCGCCGCCCCGCTCATTGACCCACCCCGTCACGCAGGCGAAAGCTCACGGCCTCGCACAGGTGATCGCGCCCGACGCGCGCGGCACACTCCATATCGGCGATGGTGCGCGCAAGCGACAGCGTGCGCATGATGGCGCGCCCGCTCATCTTGCGTGCGCAGGCGATCTCCTCGAAAAACGCCGCGTCGGCGCCAGCCATGTCGCAGGAGCGCACAAGCGCCTCGCTGCGCGCGCGCCGCTCGTCGAGTCCCGTATGCGCCCGTCGCCACGAGGCGTACTCGCGCGCCGCGAGCACCCCTTCGCGCAGCTTCTCCGACGAGGTGCCGCTTCCCGTGGAGAGCACCTCCTTCGCCGGGATGCGCGCGACATCGATATGCACGTCGATGCGGTCGAGCACCGGCCCGCCTATGCGCCCTTGATACTGGGCGATGCGGTGCTGCGAGCAGGTGCAAGGATGTTCCTTGTCGCCGAAATACCCGCACGGGCAGGGGTTCGCGGCAGCGACCAGCATGAACCGGGCCGGGAACACCACGTTGCCGTCGGCGCGCGTGATCACCATCTCGCCCGACTCCATCGGCTGCCGGATTCCCTGGAGCACCGAGGGCGCGAACTCCGGAAGCTCATCGAGGAACAGCACGCCGTTGTGCGCCAGCGAAATGGAGCCCGGGCGCGGTGGGGAGCCACCCCCGACAAGCCCGGCAAGACTCGCACTGTGGTGCGGCGCGCAGAATGGGCGGATCCCCTCAAGCGCGCTTGCCACCTCTCCCCCGGTCACCGAATAGATGACCGCGGTTTCCAGCGACTCCCCACGCGTCAACGGCGGCAGAATGGAGGGGATGCGCGAGGCGAGCATCGTCTTGCCCGAACCCGGCGGCCCCATCATCAGCACCCCGTGTGCGCCGGCGGCGGCGATCTGCAGCGCCCGCTTTGCCATGTCGTGTCCCGCTATATCCCGGAAGTCCAACGGTTGCGCCTCTTCGCAGGCCCCCGTGAGCGTCAGGTCGGGAAACGACGGGTTCGCCCCGTGCAGCTCGCCGAGCGTGGCGATCACCTTGCGCTCAAGCCCCTCGATGCGATGCGCCCCCGGCTCCGTCGCGCCAAGCAGCGCCAAGCCCATCTGCTTGGCGCATAGCGCGAACGCGAGCATGCCCGCAACCGGGCGCACGACCCCTTCAAGCGACAGCTCGCCGACGACGAGCACCTCTTCGAACACGCGGCGATCGACCTGGCCGGTCGCGCACAGAAGCCCCACCGCGATGGGCAGATCAAACCCGGAACCGGTTTTGCGCAGCGAACCGGGCGCGAGGTTGACCACGACCTTCTGCGTCGGCATGGTGAAGCCGCATGCGCGGATGGCGGCACGCACGCGCTCGCGCGATTCCTGCACCGCGGCATCGGCCATGCCCACGACCGAAAACCCCGGCATCCCGTTCGACACGCACACCTCGACGTCGACCGGCACTGCCGCCACGCCGCGCAGCGTCGCCGTGCGCACGCGGCACAACGTCGCCACGCTACGCCGCCCCGAACGCATCGATATGATGACGCACGAGCGCGCGATCGGGACCGACCTGCACCAGCGCGATCACGTCGAAGCGCACCCGAACGTCGCACACGTCGTAGTCGCTCAGAAACGCCACGGCAATGTTTTCGTACTTCTTCCGCTTGCGCGCGTCGACCGCCTCCGAAGGCAAGCCCTTCTCCGTGTCGCTGCGCGTTTTGACCTCCACGAACACGATGGTGTCGTCGGTGCGCGCGACGATGTCCGCCTCGCCGGCCGCACACGTCCAGTTGCGCGCCACGATCTCATAGCCCCGTCGGCGCAGGAAGCGCGCCGCGGCATCCTCGCCACGTCGTCCGTATGCCCGGTTTCGAACCCCTTGCTTTTGCTTCGGCTCGGTCTTTTCATCGGAAACTTTCATAGCCCTCCCTTTCTCGCGATAGGGAAAAGGCTAGGACACCAACCTTGCACAAAAGTTGCGCCGAGGCTGCATGATGGCTGCTGAAAGGTAACGCCAGACGCGGCTTGAGGGCCGCAAGAAAGATGCACCGTGCGCCACGAAACCCCTCACAGCGCTTGCATGTATGGAGGGAAAACCTTGCTAAACCGCCAAACCCTCAGAAGAGCGATTCCTGCACGAAGGCGTGACAGAAAGAGACGCGGTGAATGGGGCTGAGGCCAAACTGCTTGATGGCCTCGATGTGCGCGGCGCTTGCATAGCCCTTGTTCGCCTCGAAGCCGTATTCGGGATATTGCTCGGCAAAGCGGCACATGAGCGCATCGCGCTCGACTTTTGCCACGATGGATGCCGCGGCGATGGAGGCGCACTTGCCATCGCCCTTCACCACGTTGATCTCGCGCGCATCCATATGCAGGGGGTTGCCGTCGAGCAGCACCGCCCCCACTTCAATCCCCGACTCCTCGACGGTTCGCAGCGCCTGTTTAAACGCGCTCGTCAGCGACGCCGTCATGCCATGCGCGTCGATGTCGGCAGGCTCCACATAGCAGACGGCCCAAGCTAAGGCCACGCGCTTGATTTCCTCGGCAATGCGCTCGCGGTCCGCAGGTTTGACCTGCTTGGAATCGTTCAGTCCGGCAATGCGGGGGCTATCGGGAAGCACCACGGCGCCCACGGCGAGCGGGCCGGCGAGCGGGCCGCGTCCCACCTCGTCGAGCCCAACCGCCACGGATCCGCCCGCAAGCTCGCGCTGAAAGCTATACATGCCCTCCAAGCGCGCCTGCTCCGCGGCGACGGCGGCAAGGCGATGGCGGGCCGTTTCAAGCGCCGCGCGCACGCCTTTGCGCGTATCGGCGACAAGGGAGCGCTCGAGGACCTCGAATTCGGCCTCGTCGGCCTGCTGCAAACGCTTCTTAATCTCAGCCACCGTCGGGCCCATATTGCGTCAACCCCCATCTACCAAACTCAGAACAAAAAAGAAACCCCTCCGCCCGCAACGGAGCAGAGGGGTTTCTTGCATACAGCGATAAAGGCTTAGCGGAACGCCTTCTCCTTGATCTTGGCAGCCTTGCCCACCTTGTCGCGCAGGTAGTACAGCTTGGCGCGGCGGACGTCGCCCTGACGGGTGACTTCGATCTTCTCGATCTTCGGGGAGTGCACCGGGAAGGTACGCTCGACACCCACGGAGAAGCTGATCTTGCGGACGGTGAACGTCTCGCGGGCGCCATGGCCATGACGACGGATGACGTCGCCCTGGAACACCTGGATACGCTCGCGGTTACCCTCGGTGATGCGGTAGTGAACCTTCACGTTGTCGCCGACGTTGAACTCAGCGACGTCCTTGATCTGCTGTTGCTCGATAGCGCGAATGATATCCATTGCTGTTCCTTCTTATATGTTCAGTCAAACCTTCTGCTTGTCTGCAAAGACACGATTGGACAGTATACCGCCCTGCGCGATTCTACGCAAGACGGTATCTGCAAGTCAATCCCAACTCCGCAAACTATCCAAGCTCTTCAAGCTGCTTCTCGACACGGGCAAGCTGGTCGCGCGCCTCTTCGAGCTTTGCACGATCCTTCTCGATGATCTCGGCGGCAGCCTTCGCCAAAAAGCCCGGGTTGGAGAGCTTCTTGTCGAGCTTGGCAACCTCGCCCGTAAGCTTCTTGAGCTCCTTGGCCAGGCGCGCACGCTCGGCGTCGAAATCGACCATGCCGGTGAGCACGCTGTACACCTCGGCGCCCTCGACCACCACGGCGGCGCTTTCCGCCGGTTTGGCGGCGTCGAGTGCAACGGTGAGCTCGCTCACGCGAGCCATCGAGGAAATCTGCTGCGAAAGGCCCTTGAGCACGTCCACGTTCTCGGCAGCCGGCTTCACCACGCAGGCAAGCTCCTGCTTCGGCGAGATGCCGTAGCGCGCACGCGTCGAGCGCACCGCGCCGACCACGCTGCACAGCAGGCTGACGGCCTGCTCCGCTTCCTCGTCGATCCAGCACGCGAGGCTTTCGGGCTCGGGCCAGGCGGCGACCATGAGCGCAGCGCCGTCGCCTTCGGCCTTCGGCAGATGCTCCCAGATGGCCTCGGTCACGAACGGCATGGCCGGATGCAGAAGGCGCAGCGCGTTATCAAGCACGAACACCAAATTGCGCTGCGTCTGCAGGCGCGCCTCGGCGTCGGCGCCTTCGCGCAGGTCGGCCTTGCAAAACTCGATGTACCAGTCGCAGAACTCGTTCCAGAAGAAGTTATGCAGCTCGCGGGCCACCTCGCCGAACTGGTAGGCGGAAATGCCCTCGGTCACGCTTTGGGACAGCTTCGCCAGGCGGCTGAAAATCCAGGCGTCGGCCTGCGTGCGCACCTGCGCCTCGCCCGGCGTGAAGCCCTCAAGGTTACCCAGCACGAAGCGGCTCGCGTTCCAAATCTTGGTGACGAACGCGCGCGCCTGCTCGGTACGCGGACTGCCGATAAGCTCATGGGTCTTCTTGTCGATGTCCGCGTCGAAACGCACGTCCTGGTTGTTCGTCACGAGCGTGAGCAGGTTGAAGCGCATGGCGTCGGCGCCGTACATGTCGATGAGGTCCATGGGGTTGACGCCGTTGCCCTTCGACTTCGACATGCGCGTGCCGTCCTTTGCCAGGATGGTCGCGTAGATGACGACGTCCTTAAACGGGATCTCCTTGAGGAAATACGTCGAGGACATGATCATGCGCGCAACCCACAGCGCGATGATGTCGCGCGCGGTCACGAGCGCCGTGGTGGGATGATGCCCCGCAAGGCGCTCGGGGTGGTCGGGCCAGCCCTGCGTCGCGAAGGTCCACAGTTGGCTGGAGAACCACGTGTCGAGCACGTCCTCTTCCTGATGCACGTGCGCACAGCCGCACTTCGGGCAGGTATCCACGTCCTCCATCAGGGCGTCTTCCCAACCGCACTCCTCGCAGTGGAACACCGGGATGCGGTGGCCCCACCACAGCTGACGCGAGATGCACCAGTCCTTGAGGTTCTCCATCCACGTGAGGTAGGACTGCGTCCAGCGCGCGGGGTGGAACGTGATGGCGCCGGAAGTGACGGCCTCGGTTGCCGGGCCCTTGAGCTTGTCGACGGCCACGAACCACTGCTCGGACAGCCACGGCTCCAAGGTGGAGTCGCAGCGGTAGCAATGCATGACGGAGTGATGGTGATCCTCGACGTGATCGAGCAGGCCGTGCTCCTCGAACCATGCCACCACGGCTTCGCGGCACTCGTCGCGGCTCATGCCGCTGAAGGCGCCGTAGCCCTCGACGACATGTGCCGTCTCGTCAAAGATATTGATCTTCTCAAGCCCGTGGCGCTCGCCCATGGCGTAATCGTTCGGGTCATGCGCAGGCGTGACCTTCACGAAGCCCGAGCCGAAGCCGGCGTCGACGTAGAAGTCGGAGAAGATGGGGATGTCGCGATCGACGATGGGCAGCTTCACCGTGGCACCGACGAACTTGTCCTTGTCGTGGTCCTTGGGGCTGACCGCCACGCCGGTGTCGCCGAGCATGGTCTCGGGACGCGTGGTGGCGACGACGATATAGTCCTGGCCGTCAATGGGTTCGGCGAGCGGGTAGCGCAAGTGCCACAGATGCCCGTCCTCTTCCTTGTACTCCGCCTCGTCGTCGGCGATGGCCGTGGTGCAGTGCGGGCACCAGTTCACGATGCGCTTGCCGCGGTAGATGAGGTCGTCGTGGTACCAGTCGCAGAACACCTTGCGAACGGCCTTGGCGTAATCCTCGTCCATGGTGAAGTGCTCGTCGGAGAAGTCGACCGAGCAGCCCATGCGCTTGATCTGCTCGACGATGTGTCCACCGTACTCGTGCGTCCAGTCCCAGCAGGCGTCGATGAACGCATCGCGGCCGATTTCGCGGCGCGAGATGCCCTCGGCGGCGAGCTTCTTGTCGACCTTCGTCTGCGTGGCGATGCCGGCATGATCGGTACCCAGAATCCAGCGCGTGGAGATGCCGCGCATACGGTTCATGCGGATGAACGTGTCCTGGATGGTGTCGTCCATGGCATGGCCCATGTGCAACACGCCGGTGACGTTCGGCGGCGGGATGGTGACCGTGCAGTCCCCCACCCCGGGGTTGCGGCGGTAGAAGTCGCCGGCAAGCCACTTGTCTAAAACGCGCTGCTCGCTGGCTTGCGGGTCGTAGGTTTTCGGCATGTCCTCCATGCTATTCGCTCACCTCCAGCACTTCGGCCTGCGACTCGATGGCAGGCGTGGTCTCCCCTGTGATGTCCGTGTCGCGCACGACGACCTTGCTCGCGCCCTTGACCTCGGGCAGGTCGTACATCACGTCCTGCAGCACGCGCTCGCAGATGCTGCGCAGGCCGCGGGCGCCGGTGCCGTGCTCGACGGCCTCGTGCGCGATGGCGGCAAGCGCTTCAGGCGTGAACTCCAGCACCGACTGCTCGAACTCGAACATCTTCTTGTATTGCTTGACGAGCGCGTTCTTCGGCTCGGTCAGAATCCGCACGAGGTCTTCCTCGGAAAGCTCGGACAGCGACGTGATGACCGGGATGCGGCCGACGAATTCCGGGATCATGCCGAACTTGTTCAGGTCCTCGGGAAGCACCTTCGCCAGAAGCGCCGCGTCGGCGTGCTTCTTCGACTCGGGCATGTCGGCATTGAAGCCCAGGCCCGACTTGCCCACGCGCTCGGCAATGATGTCGGCGAGGCCCACGAACGCGCCGCCCAAGATGAACAGGATGTTGTTCGTATCGATATGGATGAGCTCCTGCTGCGGATGCTTGCGTCCGCCCTGCGGCGGGACGGAGGCTTCCGTGCCCTCGACGATCTTCAGGAGCGCCTGCTGCACGCCCTCGCCCGACACATCGCGCGTGATGGAGAGGTTTTCGGCCTTGCGGGCGATCTTGTCGATCTCGTCGATGTAAATGATGCCGATCTCGGCGCGCTCGATATCGAAGTCGGCGGCCGTGATGAGCTTGAGCAGGATGTTCTCCACGTCCTCGCCCACGTAACCCGCCTCGGTGAGCGTGGTGGCGTCGGCGATGGCGAACGGGACGCGCAGCGTGCGCGCGAGCGTCTGTGCGAGCAGCGTCTTGCCCGAGCCGGTCGGGCCGAGCAGCATGATGTTGCTCTTCGCAAGCTCGACGTCGCCCTGATCGGCCGCTTCCCCGAGGCTGATGCGCTTGTAATGGTTATACACCGCCACCGAAAGCGCGCGTTTGGCCTGCTCCTGGCCGACCACGTGCTCGGAAAGCTCGGCGTAGAGCTCGTGCGGCGTGGGCAGCTCCTCCAGAATGGTTTCGGGGCTCGGATCGGCCAGGTCGGCCTCCACCGCGCCGTCCTGCGCGCCCGCGCGCGAGGCCGGCACCTGCAGTCCGAGGTCGCGCATCATCGCGTCCGCGCACACCGAGATGCACTCGTCGCAGATATAGATGCCGTTCGGCCCGGAAATCATGGCCGCCACCTGGTGCGGGTGCTTGCCGCAGAAGGCACAGACGATGTCCTTGGGGTCCTTGTCGGACATGTTGGACGTTCCTTTCCTTCGAAAATCCTACAAGTCCCGTGGTTATTCGGCGCTGCCGGCAAGGGCGCGCGGCGTGGCGATCTTGTCGACCAGGCCGTACTCGAGCGCCTGCTGGGCGGTCATGTAGTTGTCGCGCTCAGTGTCGCGCTGGATGGTCTCAAGCGCCTGACCGGTGTTGTCGGACAGGATTTGGTTGAGCTGCTTGCGGGTCTTGAGCATGAAGTCGGCCACGATCTGAATTTCGGTCTGCTGGCCCTGCGCGCCGCCGGAGGGCTGGTGAATGAGCACCATGGAGTTCGGCAGGCACAGGCGCTTGCCCTTGGTGCCGTTGGACAGCAGCACCGCGGCCATGGAGGCGCAGCAGCCCAGGCAGATGGTGGACACGTCGCACTTGATGAAGTTCATCGTGTCGAGGATGGCAAGACCTGCGGTCACGCTGCCGCCGGGGGAGTTGATGTAGAGGCTGATGTCCTTTTCGGGATCGGCGCTCTCGAGGTGCAGAAGCTGGGCGACCACGGAGTTCGCCACCTGGTCGTCAATCTGCTCGCCCAAAAACACGATGCGCTCGTTGAGCAGGCGGGAATAGATGTCGTAGCTGCGCTCGCCGCGGGGGGACTGCTCCACCACGTACGGGATGAGCGCGGAATTGGTGTCGAACCTCATGGTTGCCTCGCTTCTTATCGGAGAAGGCCGCTTGCGCGGCCACGTTTCACGTATTTACCCGCCCCAAACGGAACAGGTAAGGAATACTGCGGCCCGCCAAGGCATATGCGCAGGTAAACGCATATGCCGAGGCGGGCCTGATGTAGCAAAAGGTTATTCGGCGTCGTCAGCCTTGGCGGCCTTCTTCGTCTTCTTCGCCGGGGCCTCTTCCTTGTCGGCGGCCTTCTTGGCGGAAGCCTTCTTCGCCGGCTTCTTCTCGGCCTCTTCCTTCGGCTCGGGCTTAAGCTCGGAGACCTTGGCCTTGTCCATCAGGTCCTTGACGGCCTTCGTGCGCAGCACGCCCTCGCGCACCATGTGCAGCTGGCCGCTCTCGCGCCACTCCTGCTCGAGGGCCGCGGGATCCTCGACGCCGGACTTCACGAACTCCTCGGTGACCTCCTCGTCGGAGACGGTCATCTCGAAGTGGCGGGCCCAGGCGTCAAGCGCCAGGTCCTGCTTGACGGTGTCGGCGGCCTGCAGCTTGATGTCGTCCTTGAAGGTGTCGGCCTTCAGGCCCATCTGCTCGAGGTAGGCGTCGAAGGACATGCCGGAGGACTGCAGCTGCTGGAACAGCTCCTGGAGCAGGTTGGTCTCGGCAGCCTCGCACATGGCCTTCGGAGCCTCGACGTCCGTGCGCTTGAGCAGGGCGTTCAGGCAAGCGCGCTCCTTCAGGCCCGGCATCATCTGCTGCTTCTGGGTGGTCAGGCTCTCGCCGAGGCGCGTACGCAGGTCGGCGACGTCCTCGAAGCCCAGCGTCTCCTTGGCCCACTCGTCGGTGACCTCGGGGAGGATCTTCTTGCGAACGGCCTTGACCTCGACCTCGAAGTGGATCTTCTCGGTCTTGCCCTTCAGGGCGCGCAGCAGGATGGGCGGGTTCTCAGGCATGTCGAGATCGAACTCGGCGGTGCCGCCCTTCTTCAGGCCGAGCAGCTTCTCCTCGAACTCCTCAGGCAGAAGGCCGGTGCCCATGCCGTAGGGGCGCTCCTCGGTGCACAGCGACTCGATGGCCTCGCCGGCGTCGTCAGAGGTCTTCAGGGCGATGGTCAGCTCGGAATCGGCCTTGACCTTCGTGTTGGCCGGAGCGTCCTTGAAGGTGTAGTAGTGCTCGCGGAAGTGCTCGATCTGGTCGTCGATCTCCTCGTCCGTGGCGGTCTCGCCCGGCAGTTCGATCTCGACCGGCTCGTAGCTGTCAAGCTCGATGGTCGGCTTGCACTCGACCGTGAAGCTGAAGGTGTAGGGCTTGCCGCCCTCGACCAGGCCCGGCTCCTCGGGGAATGCCGGCTTGGCAATGGGATACAGATCGCAGTCGTCGATAGCGATGGGGGTCAGGCCGTTGACGACCTCGTCGGTGACGGTCGCGCGGACCGCTTCCTTGCCCAGGGCGTTATCGATGATCGGGCGCGGGGCCTTGCCCTTGCGGAACCCGGGGAAGTTGTACTTGTTGGCAAAATCCTTGTACGCCTGCTTGATGCGGGCGTCGACGTCCTTGGCATCGAGGGTGATGGTCACCTTCGAGCTGTTGTCCTCAAGAGCCTCAACTTTAGTTTCCACGTAGCTTTCCTCCATCATGTACATACTCATCGGTGCAACAGGGCACCGACTTGCCATTATGGCACATCACCAAAAGGCAACAAAGCTCAGGCGCGCCCTTCACGAACGCACCACGACAAATCTTTGCGAACCGCTTTGGATTCCTGCCTGCAAAACCAACCTGTTCAGAGTATCATATTTTCTATCCGTCAATGCACATCCCAAACGCAGCAGAGGACATTATGGCTTCCATCGAACTGAACATCCTGCAAGAACGCGAACTCGGACGCCTGCTCGACTACGAGCGCGCAACCTGCACGGTGGACGGCGAGCTGGTGTACCGCTGCGCGTTCCCGCTGCGTCCCGACGACGATCTGCAGCGCGAGCTCATCGAGCGCGGGGCGCTCGCCAAGCGTCGCGACGACAAGCGCGGCGTGGTGGTGGCCATCACCACCGACGGCTATTCCTACTTCCCCGCCAAGCGCCGCGTGCAGGCCGAGCGCATGCGCGACAAGAAGCACGACACGCGCCTCGTGGCGCTTTCGGCATGCTTCGCCGCGGCCTGCGTCATCATCGGTTTTCTGCTCGGGCGTTTCCTGAGCTAGGAGCGGCATTTGTCGTAGCGCAGCACCGGCGCTGAAAGGTGCGGCGAGGGCAGTCGGCACCGGAAGGCGCATCAAGGGCCGACACCGAGGCACACGCCGAACGCTCCCCCCACCAACTTCACCTACGAGAAAGGCTCCCATGCGGGAGCCTTTCTCATGCATGCATTTGCGACGTGGCGCGAAACCTTACTGCGCGGCCTCGACGTCGTGGCCGGGCTTGAAGTCGCGGCCCTCCTTGCGCCACAGGCGGTATTCCGCGGAGGCGGCGAACATGACATCGGTGGAGGAGTTGATGGCGGTTTCCACGGAGTCCTGGATGACGCCGATAACGAAGCCGATGCCCACGACCTGCATGGCGACGTCGTTGCTGATGCCGAACAGGCTGCAGGCGAGCGGGATGAGCAGCAGGCTGCCGCCGGCCACGCCGGACGCGCCGCAGGCGGAAACCGCGGACAGGGCGCCGAGGATGACCGCCGTGCCGAAGCCGACCTCGATGCCCATGGTGTGGGCGGCCATCATGGCCATGAGCGAGATGGTGACCGCGGCGCCGCCCATGTTGATGGTCGCGCCGAGCGGGATGGAGACGGAATAGATGTCCTTGTTCAGGCCGAGCTTCTTGCACAGCTCCATGTTGACCGGGATGTTCGCCGCGGAGCTGCGGGTGAAGAACGCCGTGACGCCCGAGTCCTTGATGCAGCGCCACACGAGCGGATAGGGGTTCTTGCGGAAGCAGATGAAGGCGATAAGCGGATTCGTGACGAACGCAACGACCGCCATCGAGGCGAGCAGCACCACGAGAAGCATGCCGTATTCGGTGAAGATCTCCAGACCGTTTTCTCCAACCGAGGTGTACACCAGGCCGAGGATGCCGAACGGGGCGAGCGAGATGATCCAGCGCACCACCTGCGACACGGCGTCGGAAATGGCGGCGAACACGTCCTTCACGCCGTCCTTGGCATGGCGCAGCGCGATGCCAAGCAGGATGGCCCAGGTGAGGATGCCGAGGTAGTTGGCATCGGTGAGCGCATCGACCGGGTTCGAGGCGATGGAGAGCACGAGCGTGGAGAGCACCGTGCCGATGTCGGAAGGCGCCGACTGCTCTTTGGCGGCGGCGAGCGTCAGCTCGACCGGGAACAGCGAGCTCATCAGCACGGCCACGAAGGCGGCGACGAAGGTGGCGACGAGATAGAGCACCACGACGGTCTTCATGGCGCCGGTGCCGCGGGCGTTCATAAGCGCGCTAATAACCAGGAAAAACACCAGGATGGGAGCAACGCCCTTCAAAGCCGACACGAACAAGGTGCCCAGCATCTCGATAACGTCGTTGCCGGGGCAGATGACGCCGAGGACGGCGCCGATGACCAAGCCGATGATGATGCGCCTGATCAGGCTGATCGAGTTCCACGTCCTCCCGATGGACTTCAGGGTTCCCATACTCATTCCTTCCTAGCAAGCATGCGCTTCGCGCACAGCGAGGTGCGCCCGCGAAGTACATGGTTGCTCCGCTAAAAACAACTGAGGGGAGAATGCGTGCGTGCATACTCCCCTCAAATGGTGCGGGCGAAAGGACTTGAACCTTCACGAGTTTCCCCACCAGAACCTAAATCTGGCGCGTCTGCCAATTCCGCCACGCCCGCACATGGCAATACGCGCAAATAGCGCGACGTTCATAATACCAAAAGGAAGGCGCGCTCAGCCGACATCTTTTTGAAAGGTTCCCGGTCAGCTATAAACAAGCGATGCCCGCGGCGCGGGTGGGCGCGGCGGGCATCGCATATATCGTGTTCGTTTTGCATGGCGCAACCGACAGAACTATGGTCCGACGGGGCGGCGAGCACTGCGATTCGGCTAGTCCTCGAGTGTCGCCACGAAGTCGGATCCCTGCTTTTCGACCTTCACTTCCGAAAGCGATTCGACGTACTTGCGGAACTGCGTGAAGCCCAGGTCGCGCACCTTGAAGTCCTTGTAGGCCGATCGCACCTGGCGGCCTAAGTCGGCAACGCTTACGCCGGCGCCACCCGCGCGCTTGATGGCGTTGACGATGTAGCGATCCGGCGTCTCATCGGGGCTTTCCGGCGCCGGGGACTTGCGCGGGCGGCCGCGACGGCGCGGCGTGCTCTCGTCGGCCTTCGCCTCCTTCTTCGCGCCGGCGCGACGGCCGCGCTTCTTGGCGGGCTTGGCGGTTTTGGTTGCCTTGGCAGCTTTGGCGGTCTTCTTGGCCGGCTTCGCGGGTTTCGCCTCGGCGGTTTCCGGGGCTTCCGGAGCGGGTTCGGCGGTCTCGGCAGGCGCTTTTTCGGTCGAAGACTCCACAGCCGGGGCCTCCTGCACAGCGGCGTCCTCCTTGGAGGTGGCCGCTTCAGTCACCTCGGTCGCAGGCGCCTCGACAGCCTGCACCGGCTCCTCAGCGGCAGCCGGCTCGGACGCGGCCTCGGCGACGAGGTCGGCCCCTGCTGCGGCCACATCGCCGGTCTCGGCAGCCTGATCGGCGAACATCGCCTGTTCCTGCTGCGCCTTCGGGCCCTGACCGCGACGGCGTCCCCTCCTGCCGCGGCGCGACGACTTGCGCGCGCCACCCTCGGCAGCAGCTTCGACGGCGGGCTCTTCCTCGGCGGATTCAGCTGCCGACGCGTCGGCCGGCGCCTCCGCGGAAGCTTCGCCCGCGACGGGAGCAGCCGGTGCCGCGGCAGATGCGGCGTCGGAAAGTTCGACCATGACGCTGCTGCCCGACTTGATGACTTGCACGCTATCGAACTCGCCGAGCAGCTTGGTGAGCTGATTGGTGCCGTAGCTGCGCACGTCGAAATCGGGATAGCGCTTCAAAAGGCGACTGCCCACTTCCCCAAGGCCAGTTGCCTTGCCATTGTTCTGGTTGTCGGTGACGATGTCGATGACCGCGCTTTCCACCTGCTCGATCGACGGCCCCTCGCCGGCGCCCGCCTGTGAGCGATGCCCGCGCCGCCCGCGCCCCGACCCCTCGCCCACCAACAGCTCGAGCGTGGTGAAGATGTCGCAGGCCTTGCGGAAGGGCTGCGGGGTCTTCTTCTCGCCCATGCCGATGACCGTCAGGCCGCTTTCGCGGATGCGGCTCGCAAGGCGCGTGAAGTCGGAGTCGGACGACACGATGCAGAAGCCCTCGACGGAGTTCGTGTACATGATGTCCATGGCGTCGATGATCATGGCGGAGTCGGTCGCGTTCTTGCCGACGGTGTAGCTGAACTGCTGAATGGGCGTGATGGAGTTCTCGAGCAGCGCGTCCTTCCATTTGGCGTGCAAGGTGCTCGTCCAGTCGCCGTAGATGCGCTTGTAGGTGATGGTGCCGTACTTCGATAGTTCGTCGGTGATGTATTTAATGTAGCGCGACGAAACGTTGTCGGCGTCGATGATGAGCGCGAAGCGCTTTTCGGATGATTTCGTTTCCAAGCTTCTCTCCTTAAAAGACAAGGACGCGCAACGTCCCCGTGGCTTGTCCGAACCGTATCATAGCGCAGACGCGCTTCCGTGAAAAATTGACCACGCGCAGGGCCGCTCGACATCGGCGCGGCATGGGTCGGACAAACAAGAAAGGCTCCCGATTGGGAGCCTTGAGTTCAAAATGGTGGACCGTCGGGGACTCGAACCCCGGACCTTGGGATTAAGAGTCCCCTGCTCTACCAACTAAGCTAACGGTCCAAGTAACACCATATGTGAAGGTTAGTTTTCAATAGTACGCGTTTACATGGTGGACCGTCGGGGACTCGAACCCCGGACCTTGGGATTAAGAGTCCCCTGCT
>CAVCPR010000008.1:0-3167 GCA_963604235.1 Anaerovoracaceae bacterium
CGTCGCCGTCGTGGGCCTGAAGAACACCACCACCGGTGACACGCTGTGCGACGAGGACGCCCCCATCATCCTGGAGTCCATGGAATTCGCCGACCCGGTTATCGACATCGCCGTCGAGCCGAAGACCAAGGCTGACCAGACCAAGATGGAAATCGCCCTGCAGAAGCTCGCCGAGGAGGACCCGACGTTCCGCGTGTCCACCAACCACGAGACCGGCCAGACCATCATCGCCGGCATGGGCGAGCTGCACCTCGAGATCATCGTTGACCGCCTGATGCGCGAGTTCAAGGTCGAGGCAAACGTCGGCAAGCCGCAGGTTGCTTACCGCGAGCGTCCGGGCCACGAGGTCATGAGCGCCGAGGGCAAGTTCGTCCGCCAGTCCGGCGGTCGCGGCCAGTACGGCCATGCGGTCATCAACATGTACCCGCAGGAGGCCGGCAAGGGCTACGAGTTCGAGAACAAGATCGTCGGCGGTGTTGTTCCGAAGGAGTACATCCCGTCCATCGACAAGGGCATCCAGGAAGCGCTCAACTCGGGCGTTCTGGCTGGCTACCCGGTCGAGGATGTGCGCGTCGAGCTGATCGACGGCTCCTACCACGACGTCGACTCCTCCGAGGCCGCCTTCAAGGTTGCCGGTTCCATGGCCATCAAGGACGCGCTGCGCAAGTCCGACCCGGTCATCCTCGAGCCTGTCATGGCCGTCGAGGTGGAAACCCCCGAGGAGTACACGGGCTTCGTCATGGGCGACATCCCGTCCCGCCGCGGCATGATCCAGGGCCAGGAGACGCGCAACGGTGCCGTCGCCATCTCTGCGAAGGTCCCGCTGGGCATGATGTTCGGCTACGCAACCGATCTGCGCAGCGGTACGCAGGGTCGCGCTACCTACACCATGCAGTTCGACTCGTACCAGCCCGTTCCGAAGAGCGTTTCGGAAGAGATTATCAGCAAGGCCGGCGGCAACGCGTAATCGCGCTGTCAGTCCGATAGCTAACGGAGGAAATGAAAGTGGCTAATCAGAAGATTCGCATCCGCCTCAAGGGATACGATCATGAGATCGTGGACCAGTCCACGAAACTCATCGTCGACACCGCCCAGAAGACGGGTGCCAAGGTTTCCGGTCCCATCCCGCTGCCGACGGAGCGCAACCTGTTCACCGTCGTCAAGGGCCCCCATGTGGACAAGGACTCGCGCGAGCAGTTCGAGATGCGCACCCACAAGCGCCTGATCGACATCCTCGAACCCACCCCGAACACGGTGGATTCCCTGATGCGTCTCGATCTCCCCGCCGGCGTCGACATCGAGATCAAGCTGTAAGGGGTGTCAAGTAGCATGATTAACGCTATCTACGGTAAGAAAATCGGCATGACCCAGATCTTCACCGAAGACGACAAGCTCGTCCCGGTGACCGTGATCCAGGCTGAGCCGAACAAGGTGTGCCAGGTCAAGACCAAGGCTACCGACGGCTACGAGGCCGTGCAGATGGGCTTCGGCTACATCAAGGAGCGTCGCGTGAACAAGCCGATGGCGGGTCACTTCGCCAAGCAGGGCACTTCCGCGACCCGCTACCTGCGCGAGGTTCGCGTCGAGGACGCTTCCGAGTACAAGGTTGGCGACGAGCAGACCGTGGCGGCTTTCGCCGAGGTCAAGTCCGTCGACGTGACCGGCACCTCCAAGGGTAAGGGCTTCGCCGGCGTCATGAAGCGCTACGGCTTTGCCGGCGGTCCTGGCGGCCACGGCGCCCACTTCCATCGCGCTCCGGGTTCGGTGGGCATGTGCGCCACGCCGTCCCGCGTGCTGAAGGGCCTGCGCCTGCCGGGTCACATGGGTTGCGACACGGTTACCGTGAAGAACCTGACCGTCATGCGCGTCGACGAGGACCAGAACCTGATCATCGTCAAGGGCGCCGTCCCCGGTGCCAAGAACGGCATCGTGCGCGTTCGCATGGCCTAACCTGGACATACTTTAAGGAGTTTCAACTACCATGACGACTATCGAGATCAAGGACGCAAGCGGGAAGAAGGCCGGCGACGCCGAGCTGACCGCTTCCGTGTTCGGCATCGAGCCGAACGTGCCCGTCATGCACCAGGTTGTGCGCGCTCAGCGTGCGTCTTGGCGCAGCGGCACCAGCAACACGCTCACCCGCGGCAAGGTCCGCGGCGGCGGCAAGAAGCCGTGGCGCCAGAAGGGCACCGGCCGTGCCCGCCAGGGCTCCATCCGCTCCCCTCAGTGGACCGGCGGCGGCGTCGTGTTCGGCCCGCATCCGCGCAGCTATGCCTTCCGCGTGAACAACAAGGAAGTCAAGCTGGCCATGCGCTCCGTTCTGTCCGCGAAGCTGGCCGACGGCCAGTTCACCGTGGTCGACGCCTTCAACTTCGAGAAGCCGCGCACCAAGGACGCCGTCGCGTTCCTGGCTGCCATGGGCTTCGAGAACCAGCGCACGACCATCGTTATCGGCAACGATGACGTGAACACGTTCCTGTCCTTCCGCAACATCAAGAAGGTCAACGTTCTTCCCGTCGCCGAGGCGAACACCTACGAGCTGCTCGACAACAAGCAGCTGGTGTTCACGTCCGAGGCCCTCAAGCGCATCGAGGAGGTGCTCGCATAATGAAGGATCCCCGCGAGGTCATCATCCGTCCTATCGTGACGGAGCACAGCTACGACCAGATGGAGAAGAACGTGTACACCTTCGAGGTGGCCAAGGACTCCAACAAGGTTGAGATTCGCCAGGCCATCGAGGCCATCTTCGACGTGACGGTCGTGAAGGTGAACACCCTCAACGTCAAGCCGAAGCCCAAGCGCGTCCGCTACACCCAGGGCCTTACCCGCTCCTGGAAGAAGGCTATGGTCACGCTGAAGGAAGGCGACACCATCGAGCTGTTCGGTTAAGCCCTACAAGTTCGTTACACTTCGTAACGAATAGGATTAACCTTCGAAAGCGCCCCGGTTATTGCCGGGGCGCTTTCGTTATAATCACCTCTAACGTATAGGCGCAGGCGCGCGCCGTTATTTCAGGTTGATCGTCGGGGGTGGTTTCCTTGGCATTCGTCGAGTTCAACGACGTTCGCAAGGTGTATAAGATGGGCGAGGTCGAGGTCGCGGCCGCCGACGGCATGTCGTTTCACTGCGAGCAGGGTGAGTTCGTCGTGGTCGTCGGTCCCTCGGGT
>CAVCPR010000008.1:3177-48089 GCA_963604235.1 Anaerovoracaceae bacterium
CAAAACCACGCTGTTGAACATGCTCGGCGGCATGGATTCGTGCACGTCGGGAACCATTTTCCTGGATGGCCGCGAAATCAGCGCTTTTGACGAGAAGGAGCTGACGCAGTACCGCCGCGTGGATATCGGCTTCGTGTTCCAGTTCTACAACCTCGTGCAGAATCTCACCGCGCTCGAAAACGTTGAGCTTGCCAGCCAAATTTGCCCGCATCCGCTCGATGCCGCTGAAGTGCTTACCGAAGTGGGGTTGTCCCATCGCCTCGACAACTTCCCGGCGCAGCTTTCCGGCGGAGAGCAGCAGCGCGTGGCAATTGCCCGTGCGCTCGCGAAGAACCCCAAGCTGCTGTTGTGCGACGAGCCGACCGGCGCCCTCGATTACAAGACGGGAAAGGCCATCCTCGCGCTTCTGCAGGACACCTGCCGCTCCACGGGGAAAACGGTGGTGCTCATCACGCATAACTCCGCGTTCTGCGACATCGCCGACCGCGTCATCCATGTGCGCGAGGGCCGCGTGGCATCCATGGCGGTCAACGATCACCCCATTTCGGCCGAAACGGTGGAGTGGTAGGGCATGCGCAGCGCGTTCGCGAAAGACGTCGTCCGCTCCATCAGCAAATCCTGGGGACGGTTTCTAGCCATCGCGATCATGGCCGCGCTCGGCTGCGGCTTCTACGCGGGTCTGCGCATGACGGGCCCCGACATGCGCTTGGCGGGGGACGAGTACTATGACGGCACGGCGCTGAGCGACTTGCGCGTCGTGTCGACCTTAGGACTCACCGACGACGAGGTGAACATGATCCGCTCAGTGGACGGCGTCGCGGGAGTGATGCCGGCACGGGAGACGGACGTTATCGCCGACGTTGACGGGCAGCAGTACACCACGCGCGTACATTCGCTCGACGTCGAGGCCGCCAAAGCGAGCACCTGCGACGATGGCGTAACGGTTTCTTCCGACAACCCCGATTATTTGAATCGCCTTATTCTGGAAAGCGGGTCGTGGCCCGCTTCCAGCAATGAGTGCTTGCTATCCATCGATACCGTTTGGCTGACCGATGTGGCCGTCGGCGATACAGTGCGCGTAGTCGAGGGGACGCAGGACGTCGCTGACACGTTCGCCGTGAAGGAATATACGGTCTGCGGGTTCGTGCGGTCCTCGTACTATACCTGCTCCACCAGCCCCGGAACCACGACGCTGGGATCGGGTCAGCTCGCGGCGTTCATGTACGTTCCCGACGAGGCGTTTTCCGATGATTTCCCCGTCACCGAGGCGTTCGTGTCCGTCGAGGGGGCGGCGGGGGAGACGTGGCCTTCCGATGCCTATCAGGAGCGCGTCGATGCGGTGGCGCAACGGCTCGACGCTATAGCGGACGACATCGCGGCCTCGCGCCTTGACGGCTTGCGTGCAAGCGCGCAGAAGGAACTCGACGAGAAGAAGGCCGCGTTCGCCGACGCGAAAGCGGATGCCGAACGCGAACTCGACGATGCGCAATCCACGCTCAACGACGCGAAATCCCAGCTCGATTCCGCGGCCAGCCAGCTTTCGAGCGCGGCTTCGCAGCTCGCCTCGAGCCGCGCGCAGATAGCATCCGGCGAGCAGGAGCTTTCCGATGGCGAGGCGCAGTATGCCTCAGGCGCGGAGACGTTGGCTCGCAAGCGTGCGGAAGCCGATGCGGCCATCGCGCAGGCGCAGGCGCAGCTCGACGAAGGGCAGGCGTCCTACGACGCCGCGATGAGCCAACGCGGCCAGCTCGAGGTGCAGCTGGAGCAGGCGCGCGCCGCCTCGCTTGCCGACGTTGCGGCGCAGCTCGAAGCTGCCATCGCGCAAATCGACGAGCAGACGGCCGGCATTCCCGAGCAGTTGAGCGCGGGCCGCACCCAGCTTGAAGAGCAGCGCGCGCAGGCGACAAGCCAACTCGCCGCCGCGCAGGCGGAACTCGACGCGGCGCGCTCGCAACTCGATGCGGCATCTGGGCAGCTCGCCAGCGGCAAACAACAACTTGCCACAGGCCAGGCGCAGTACGCGTCGGGTTTGGCCGAGTATGAAAGCGGAAAGGCCGAACAGAGCGACGGCCAGGCGCAGCTCGACGAGAAGCGCGCGGAAGCCGAAGAGGAGTTCGCCGATGCCCAGCGCCAGATCGACGAGGCGCAGGCCGACATCGACGCCATCGCTGATACGGACATCGACGTGTACGTGCTCGACCGCACGAAGAACGCCGGCGCGGAGAGCTTTCGGCAGGATGCCGGGCGCATCGACCAGATAGCCCAGGTGTTCCCGCTGCTGTTCTTCCTGGTGGCGGCGTTGGTATCGCTTACCACCATGACGCGCATGGTTGAAGAGGAGCGCGTGCTCATCGGCACCTACAAGGCGCTCGGCTATTCCGGCGCGCGCATCACCTCGAAGTACGTGGTGTACGCCGTGGTCGCAAGCGGCATCGGCGCGGTGGTCGGCATCGCGGCGCTGTCGCAGTTCCTTCCCTGGTTCATCATGGGCGCCTACTCCATCATGTACGCGGTGCCCTGCTGCCCCACGCCGATCGACCCGCCGCTCGCGGTGCTCGCCGCCGGCCTGGGCGTGGGCATCACGGTGGCAGCCACCTGGTTCGCCATGGCCGCCACCTTGCGCGAGCGCCCCGCCGCGCTCATGCTGCCGCGCGCCCCGAAGGCCGGCAAGCGCATCCTGCTCGAGCGCATCCGCCCGCTGTGGCGCCGCATGTCGTTCAGCTGGAAGGTGACGGCGCGCAACCTGTTCCGCTACAAGCGGCGCTTCTTCATGGCCGTGGTCGGCATCGCGGGCTGCACGGCGCTTTTGCTCACGGGCCTGGGTCTGCAGAACGCCATCAATGACATCATCGACAAGCAGTACGGCGACCTATACCGCTTCAACACCATCGTGCGCCTCGACGACGAGGCGACCGACCAGGAGCGGGGGGTTGTTGCCGCCCGTGCGCAGCAAGACGCGCAGGGCGAGGCCACCTGGGTGCGCGTGGAGAACAAGATCGTCCGCAGCCAGGACGGCGCCGCGGAGCATCGCGTCGACGTGACGGTGCCCTCCGACCCGGACAACTTCGGCAACTTCAACGTTTTGCGCGAACGCGTCGGCGGCGCGCCCTTGACGCTCGACGACTCGGGCGTGCTCGTCAGCGAGAAACTCGCGCGGCAGCTGTCGCTTGCGGTGGGGGATGAGGTCGACGTCTACGACGAGGACGCCGTCGGCAACGTGAGCGGACAGGCGCGCAGCGTGCGGGTGGCCGGCATCATGGAGAACTACGTCGGGCAGGTCATAATCATGACGCCCGCGCTTTATACGCAGGTGATGGGCGAGGAGCCGGTGTTCTCCACGCTGTACGCGAACCTCTCCGACGACGAGCAGGCACGCGACGCGTTCTCGCAGGACGTGCGGGGCATGGACGGCGTGAAAACCTGCACGTTCAACGATGAGACCATCGGCAGCTATCGCACGATGCTCAAGAGCGTCGACAGCGTGGTCGTGGTGCTCGTCGTCGCGGCGGCCCTGCTCGCGTTCGTGGTGCTCTACAACCTCACGAACATCAACATCACCGAGCGGCTGCGCGAGATTGCGACGTTGAAGGTGCTCGGCTTCACGCAGCACGAGGTGAACGCCTACATTTATCGCGAAACGCTGCTGCTTGCCGTCATCGGTGCCGTGGTGGGCCTGGCCCTCGGCGTGGTCATGGAGGGCTACGTCATCACCACGGCCGAGGTCGACCAGGTGATGTTCGGGCGAGACATCCACGCGCCGAGCTTCCTTGCCGCGTTTTTGCTGACCATGCTGTTCTCGGTGGTGGTGACGCTTGCGATGCGCGGCAAGCTGCGCCGCATCAATATGGTCGAAAGCCTGAAGTCAAACGAGTAGCGTCCGCGCCGGCGTCGCGGCGGCGGCCTTGCGCTACAATAGCCGCTGGCTGCAGTTCGGCAGCCGTGTTGCAAGCTGTAAAGGGGAATCGCTCTATGAAGGTATCCGAGAAGAAGCTCGAGGACGGCCGCATCCAGCTCGACGCCATCGCGGCGACGGCGGAAGTGGCGCAGGCGCTCAACGTGGCGCGCTATTCGTTCTGCGCAAAGATGGGCATCCAGGTCAAGCCCGGCCAGGCGCCCGAGGTGGCGGCCCAAGAGGCGCTCGGCATCAAGGATCTCGATTCGGTGGCGCAGCAGATGGCCGTCGACTATCTGGTCCCGTTCGCGGTCGATAAGCGCAACCTGTGCCCGGCCTATCCGCCCAAGGCCCAGTTCGCCGATCCCATCAAGCGCGGTCACACGTTCGAATTCACCCTGCAGGTGGTTCCGAAGCCCGCCTATGAGCTGGAAAGCTACGACCCCGTCACCATCACGGTGCCGCCGTTTACCTTCGACGAGCGCGCGGTGGACGCCGAGCTGAAGGGCCTCGCGGAAAGCTTCGCCACCTTTGAGAAGGACGAGCCGCACCCCATCGGGGAGCATGACGCGGCGCTCATCACCCTCGAGGCGAGCCAGGCCGGCAAGCGCCTCGACAACCTGTGCACCGACGGGCGCACCTACATCATGGGCATGCAGCTCATGCCCGAGGAATTCGAGCGCAACCTCATCGGCATGACCGAGGGCGACGTCAAGGAATTCGAGTTCACCGTGCCGGACATGCCCGAGGACGCCAAGGAGCCCTTCAAGTGCACCGTCACCGTCAAGGAGCTGCAGCGCAAGGTCATCCCCGAGGTCGACGACGAGTTCGTCGCGAAGAACGTGCCGATGGTGCGCGACGCGGCCGCTCTGCGCGGCAGCATCGCCGAACGCCTGCGCGCCCAGGCAGCCAACGAGTACAACGAGATGAAGCTCTCCATGGCGGCCGAGGAGCTCGGGCGCCGCTTCAAGGGCCGCATCGCCGACGAGGTCTACGAGGCCATGCGCGAGACGCTGCTGACCAACATCAAGATGTCGCTGGCCCAGCAGGGCGTTCAGTTCGACCAGTTCGTGCAGGCGCAGGGCGGCGAGCAGCAGTTCGGCATGATGCTTATGGTGCAGGCGCGCCAGATGCTCGTGTCCGGCTATGCGCTCGACGCGGTGTTCCGCCACGAGAAGATGGAGCTGACCGACGACGACATCCTGGCGTCGTGCCGCGCGATGAACCCCTCCGACCCCGAGTCCGTCCGTCGACAGATGGAGGGCAACGGCCAGGGCTTCGTGCTGCGCGAGACGGCCGAGCGCCTGAAGGCGAACCGCTGGCTGCTCGAGCACGCCCAGGTCGTCGAGCAGGAGCAGCCGGCTCAGGCATAGGAGCTGTTGCTCGTTACCTGCCGGGCGAAAGATAGCGACCGGGAAGCGGGGAAGCGGTGCGGGCAAAGGGCTTGGGCCGTGGTTTGGTGCCCGTTGAAACCCGATTCGCCCGATTCGCGAAGAAACCGTGAACCCGGGATGCGCGTTGAGGCGTATCCCGGCATCCGTGCTATTATGCAAAGGCTTGTCTTCCGCCTTGGTCGGAAACCAAGGCATGGTCAAAAGGAGTAACCAGACATGAAACAGGGAATCCACCCGGAGTACGTTGACTGCACCGTCAAGTGCAGCTGCGGCAACACGTTCCAGACGCGTTCCACCAAGCCCGAGCTGAAGATCGACATCTGCAACGTCTGCCACCCGTTCTACACGGGCCAGCAGCGCTTCGTCGACACCGGCGGACGCGTGCAGCGCTTCGCCGACAAGTTCGGTTCCGCCAAGGAGCAGGTGGCTGCTCGCGAGGCTGCCCGCAAGGCCGATCGCGCCGCCAAGGCCGCCGAGGCCGAGGCCGCTCGCAAGGCTGAGCGCGAGGCCAAGGCTGCTGCCAAGGCCAAGCGTGCCGAGGAGTACGCCAAGAAGGCTGCCGCCGAGGCTGAGAAGGCCGCTGCCGCCGAGGCTGCTGCCGCTGCTGAGGCCACCGAGCCCGAGGCGACCGCTGCCGATGAGGCCGCCGTCGACGCTCTGGTCGAGGAGAAGGCTGCCGAATAGCGCCGCTTTCAATTCCGGTCTGAAAAGGAAGCCCCGTCACCAATGTGGCGGGGCTTCCTTGCGTTAGAGGAGTTGGTTGGACGATTCGGCCGGGCGCGTGCCGCGGGATTGCGGCAAGCGTTGGGGTTGACGTTGCAAAGCGGGGTCAACCTCGGCGCGTGCCGCCTAGTCGGCGGCCGGCGTATCCTTCAAGCTTGCCATCACCAGCGCCTCGCCGAAGAGCTGTCCGGCGCCGTTGGCCACTGCGAATTTGGCTTTCTCCGGATCGTTCACCACGCTGCCGGCCAGCTCGTGAACGCCCCACTTCAGCAGAAACGGCGTCATGATGACGCTCGGCCCGACCATGACCGTGCAGGCCCGCTCGGCAAGGTTGAGCAGGCGCGGCGCCGTCTTGTTGATGAGCGTCACGCCGGTGATGAAGGCGAAATCGGCTTGCGGCAGCACGTATTCGCAGGCAGGGTCGGGCGTGTCGAGCCCGTCGCGGCAGTTGCGCTCGAGCACGGTGAGGTTGGCGTATTCGGCGATGTCGGCCACGTGGGGGAAGTGCCCGACCACCACCACGTTCGCGCGCCCGTCGAAGGCCTCGATCGCGGGACGGTATGCCTGGAATGCATCCTTCGGGCCGTTGTTTCCACCCCGCTCGCCCTCGGGGTGATGATCGGTGGGCGCGGCGTAGGTGCAGCCGAGCGGATCGAGCAGCTCGCGCCGCGAATACCAGGCGTTGAGCGCGGCGATGCCGAGCGTCGCCTCCTCAAAGCACCATGACTTCGCCAACTCCGCCACCTGCCGCAGCTCCATGCCGCGCAGATCCATCTTGAAGGCGCGCTTGCCCCCGCCGCGCGTGGTGAAGGCCACGCCCGTCCCGCAGTCGGCCTCGACATAGGACCAGTGCAGCCCCAGGCAGTAGTCGCGCACCAGGATCCCCTCGGGAATCTGCCCGATCAGGTGGTTGTACAGCTTCCAGTTCGACCCGCGATCGTAGGTGCCGGGAAACGAAATGGGCCCTTCGGGCGCTTTGAGCGTGGAACAGGTTTTGGCACTGGTCATGGTGTTCCTTCCGTGTAGCGACCGTATGGCCGCGGCTGGATTATCTTCGCTTATGATATACCCTCGGCAATCACTGGGGATTCGGGGAAGCGAGTTTGCGATGCTGTTTATTTTGACGGGCGATGTGCAAATCGGGAAAACGCGCTGGCTGGAGAAGCTTTGCGCCGATCTGGGCGAGCGGGGCGTGGGCGCCTCCGGCGTGATCGCGCCGGGTCAGTGGGTTGCCCGTGCGCAGGGGCAACCGGGAGGACGTCATGGCCTCGATGGAACGGGGCGCTTCGAGAAACTCGGCATCGACAACGTGCTCCTGCCGCAAGGCCGGCGCATCGAGTTCGCCCGTCGGCGTGATTTGACGTGCGCGGGCGATGGGTTCGCCGATGGGGGCCAGGCGCGCGCGGCGCAGCTTGGGTGGGCCATTTCCGACGTGGCGATAGACGAGGTGAACGAACACTTCGCGCAGCTTGCGCGGCAAGTGCGCGCCGCGGCCGACGAAGGCGCGCGTGACGAAGTTGCCGTCGCAACAGGTTTGCTGGTCGTCGACGAGCTGGGGCGCTTGGAGCTGATGCGGGGGTGCGGGCTGGTGCGGGCGATGGAGCTTCTCGATAGGGGACCCCAGCCGGCGTTTCCCCATGCGCTCATCGTGGTGCGTGAAACCCTGCTCGACGCGGCACTCGAGCGCTTCGAACCCGTATGGGGCGACGTTGCCGCCATCGGGCCCGACGACGAGGGCCGCCGCCGCGTGTTCGAAGCGTTCGGGCTATTCTAGGCGTTGCCTGCCGGCCATTCGCTAGACTCCCATCAGGCATCGCGCATATCGCGCGCAGCTAGAAGAACACCTTCGCCGCATGCTGGTAGAACCCCTCGTCCTTGTAGCGCAGCAGCACGGTGTCTCCGCCGCGCTTGACGTACAGGCGCTTGATGGGACGCGATAGCTCGACGAGCTCCCCGTCGACGAACAGCGTCGCATCGCGTCCCGCGGCATTTTCCGATAGGTCCACCTCCACCACGTCGGAGGGGTCCGTCACGATGGCGCGGGAATGCAGCGTATGCGGGGCGATGGGGGCCACCACCAGGCCCGAAAAGCCCGGCGCGGCAAGCGGCCCGCCGGCCGAGAGCGCATAGGCGGTCGATCCGGTGGCGCTTGCCACCACCAGGCCGTCGGCGCGCATATTCGCCAGCATCGTCCCCGACACCCCCAGGCCAAATCCGATGATGCGGCCGTTTGCGCCGCGCGTGACGGCAACCTCGTTTAAGGCGAAGAAGCTGCGCGGCCCGTCGGCCTCGCCGTCTTCACCGTCGGCATCGTCGGCGAAGGGGTCGGCTTCCCCCTCGCATACGACGCGGATGTTCAGATTCGTCCTGCGCTGCCGCTCGCAATCGCCCGCCAGGGCCGCGGCCAAAGGCTCGATGACGCCGTTATCCGAGGGGTTCGCCAAAAAGCCGAGCGTTCCGTAATTGATGCCGAGGATGGGCGTGCCCGCGTAGCCGATCTGCCGCGCCGTGCGCAGAAGCGTGCCGTCGCCGCCGAGTGCCACCGCCATGTCGAAGCCCTCTTCGCCCTCTTTGCGCAGATCGGCCTTGGCCTGCGCGCCGACCAGGTCGGTCGAGTTGGCAAGCGTGAAGTCGATTCCCTGCGTGGTCAGGTACGTTGCCAGAAGCAGCGACGCCTCCATGGCCTGAGAGTTGGAGTTGTTGCGCACGATGAGGATGTGCATGCGGTGCCTCTTTCCCTGTTTGCTATGATTGAGCCATTATACCCAGAGAAGAAAGCTCCATTCCATGTCTGACAAGCTCGCACGAGCTCGACATACGCGCGCCGCCGCCCCCGCCGATGCGCAGGACGCCGGAGACGCCGTCGAGAATTCATCTTCCGCGAGCACGTCTGCCGCGAGCATCGGCTCTTCCGCGGCGCTCATCAGCATCTGCACCATCATTTCGCGCATCACCGGCTTCGCGCGCACGTGGGCCATGGCCTTCGCGCTCGGCTCCACCTTGCTTTCCAGCTCCTATCAGGTGGCGAACAACCTGCCCAATCAGCTCTACGAACTGGTGTGCGGCGGCATGATCGTCACGGCGTTTCTGCCGGTGTACGTGTCGGTGAAGAAGCGCCTGGGGCAGCGCGCCGGCAACGAATATGCATCGAACCTGCTCACGCTCGTGGTGCTGCTGCTCGGCGTGGTGTCCATCGCCTGCATGCTGTTCCCCTCGGCGGTCATCTACACGCAGTCGTTCTACTCCGATCAGTCGCAGATGGCCACCTCGGTGTTCTTCTTCCAGTTCTTCGCCATACAGATCGTGTTTTACGGGTGCTCGGCCATCGTGTCGGGCCTGCTCAACGCCAGCCGCGACTACCTGTGGTCATCCATCGCGCCGGTGGCGAACAACGTCATCGTCATCCTCACGTTTTTGGCGTATTCGCTCGTGGCGCCGAGCGACCCGAACCTCGCGCTTTACATCATCGCCATCGGCAATCCCGCAGGCGTCATCGTGCAGATGGCCATCCAGCTGCCGGCGCTCAAGCGCAACGGCATCCGCATCCGCCCGCGCGTGAACCTGCGCGACCCGGCCCTGCGCGAGACGCTCGGCATCGGCGTGCCGGCGGTCATCGTCATGGTGTGCTCGTTTGCGGTGGTGTCGGTGCAGAACGCCGCGTCGTACAACTTCGCCGACAACGGCCCGTCCATCCTCGCGTATTCGCGCCTGTGGTTCACGCTGCCGTATTCGTTTTTGGCGGTGCCCATCACCACGGCCATGTTCACCGAACTGTCCGATATGCGCGCCGAAGGCAACATGGAGGGCGTCAAGCGCGGCATCGTGGGCGGCACGAACCAGATCCTGTTCTTCATGATCCCGTTCGCGATGTACCTCGCCGTGTTCAGCATGCCGCTCGTGACGCTCTACCACGCCGGCGCGTTCACCATGGAGCACGTCACCTCCATCGCGACGTACTTGGCGGTCTGGGCGGTCGCGTTGCCGCTGTACGGCGTGAACACCTATCTGCAGAAAACGTTTTCCAGCCTGCGGCGCATGGGCGTATTCGCGGGCGTGAACGTGCTGGCCGCCGCGGTGCAGATGGGGCTGACCATGTTCGCCGCCAGCAATGCCGCCACCATGCCCATCGAGTCCATCGCCGTGGCGGAAACGCTGTTCTACCTGGTATCCGACGTGTGCCTGTTCGTGTATCTGCGTCGCAGCCTCGGCGCATTCGGCCTGCGCTCCATCGTGCGCGCGGTGGCTGTGGCGCTTCTGCTCGGCGCGGCCGGTGCGCTTGCGGGCGCCGGCGTTCTGTGGTTGCTGCAAACGCTCGTCGCGCCGCTTTCCGGCTCCATCCTGCAGGCGCTTGTTTACGTCGTCGCAGGCGGCGCGGTCGCGTTGGCGGTCACCTTCGTGCCGGCATGCCTGCTGCATGTTCCCGAAGCCGCTTTCATCGAGCGTCTCGTCGGCAAAGTGACCGGACGGCTCGCCCGCTAGGCCGTCTCGCGGAGCATCGCCGACGCGCCCTTCAGGCGCAAAAAATACCGCCCGGGCTCTCGCTCGGGCGGTTTCGTTTCTTTGATCTGCCGGCAACTCTATCGGTGGAAATACCTGCGCTGCTCGTACTTCGGCTCGCAGCAGATATTGATGCCGAGCGTGCGGTAGAGCTTTTCGTCGGCCGGGCCCAAGATGACGCTGAAGAAGGCGTCGCAGCCGGCAAGCTGGTCCGCCGCGGCGATGAGCTTCGCCGCCACCGGGTCGGTCGCGCTCGACACCGAAAGGGCCTGCAGCGTCTCGTCGGAGTGCAGGCGGGGGTTCTTCGAATGCAGCGTCTTGGTCTTTAGTTCGCAAATCGGCTCGATGACCTCGTCGGAAATCACGAACAGGTCCTCGTCCACGCCGGCGACGCCCTTGAGCGCGTTCATCAAAAGCGACGACGCCGCGCCGAGCAAGTCGGAGGTCTTGCCCGTCACCACGCGCCCGTCGGGCAGCACCATCGCGCCCGCCGGGCCGCCGGTCGCCTCCTCCTTCAGCAGGGCGGCCGAGCGTGCGGGTGAGTAGCCCGCATCCACGCCCGCCTGGTTCATCAGCAGCTCGAGATGCTCCACGTATTCGTGGTGCAGCCCCGTGCGGCGCTCCTCGACCGCGGCGGCGAAGTAGCGGCGCACGATCTCCATCTTGGCCGCCTCGCGGCATGCCTCGTCATCGACGATGGCAAGCCCCGCCATGTTCACGCCCATGTCGGTGGGGGACTGGTACGGGCTCTCGCCTAAGATACGCTCCATCATGGCCTTCAGCACGGGGAAGATCTCCACGTCGCGGTTGTAGTTCACCGTCGTCTCCCCGTGCGCTTCGAGGTGGAACGGGTCGATGCAGTTCGCGTCGTTCAAATCGACCGTCGCGGCCTCGTAGGCGATGTTGACCGGGTGCTTCAGCGGCAGGTTCCAAATGGGGAACGTCTCGTACTTCGCGTAGCCGGCCTCGACGCCGCGCTCGTGCTCGTGGTAGAGCTGCGAGAGGCACGTGGCCATCTTGCCCGAGCCGGGACCGGGCGCGGTCACCACGACGAGCGGCTTGGTGGTTTCGACGAACTCGTTTTTGCCGTAGCCCTCGGCAGAGACGATGCGCGCCGTGTCGTAGGGGTAGCCGGCGATGGGGTAGTGCAGGTAGCTCTTGATTCCCAGGCTGTCGAGGCGCTTGCGGAAGGCCACGGCGGAAGGCTGGTTCTCGTAGCGGGTGATCACCACGCCGGCGGTGGCGAAGCCCATGGAGCGGAAGATGTCGAGTAGGCGCAGCACGTCCTCGTCGTAGGTGATGCCCAAATCGCCGCGCACCTTGTTCTTCTCGATGTCGTTGGCGCAGATGGCGATGATGATTTCCACGTCGGCGGACATCTGCTGCAGCATGCGGATCTTGCTGTCGGGCTCAAAGCCGGGCAGCACGCGGCTGGCATGATAATCGTCGAAGAGCTTGCCGCCGAACTCCAGGTACAGCTTGCCGCCGAACTGGCTGACGCGCTCCCTGATGTGCTCGGCCTGCAAGGCCAGGTACTTGTCGTTATCGAAACCGATGCGCATGGGCGAACCTCTTTCCCTTAAGGCAACGTGAACCCGCGGTGCGCGGCGCGGGCGCAGGCGGGCGTAGAACTGCATCAGTATACGGTACTCGCCCGCCCGCTCTTTTCCCCTGCGCCGAAAACCGCAACGTTTCCGCTGTGTTAAATGGCGCTGTCTCAAGGAGCACGCGTGCGCCGGCGCCTGTAGAATGGAACGACGTATGGAGTTCGCCGATTGCGTGCTGCAGACGTGCATTCTGCACCGCGCGCCACGGCGAAGGGGCTATAAAACGTGCTAGCGCGAAGGAGTACCATGACCAAGCATATTTTCGTCACGGGCGGCGTCGTATCTTCCCTGGGCAAGGGCATCACCGCAGCGTCTTTGGGGCATCTGCTCAAGGCGCGCGGCTACAAGGTGACCATGCAGAAGATGGACCCGTACCTCAACGTCGACCCCGGCACCATGAGCCCGTTCCAGCACGGCGAGGTGTTCGTCACCGACGACGGCCATGAGGGCGACCTCGACCTCGGCCACTACGAGCGCTTCATCGACGAGAACCTCTCCCGCGAGTCGAACTTCACGCAGGGCTCCATCTACCAGACCCTCATCGCGCGCGAGCGCCGCGGCGACTTCCTCGGCGGCACCGTGCAGGTCATCCCGCACGTGACCGAGGCCATCAAGGAGCGCCTGCGCCGCATCGCCGACCAGTCCGGCGCCGACATCGTCATCTCCGAGATCGGCGGCACCATCGGCGACATCGAGTCCCAGCCCTTCATCGAGGCCGCGCGCCAGTTCAAGAAGGAGAAGGACCCCGGCGACGTGCTGTTCATCCACGTCACGCTGGTGCCCTACATCGCCGCCGCCCATGAGGTGAAGACCAAGCCCACGCAGCATTCCGTCAAGGAGCTGCGCTCCATCGGCGTGCAGCCCGACTTCATCGTGTGCCGCTCCGACCACGAGATTTCCGACAAGGTGCGCGAGAAGATCGCCCTGTTCTGCGACGTGCGGCCCGAGGAAGTGCTCGCCTGCGCCGACAGCCCCTCCATCTACGAGGTGCCCTTCGGCCTGTTCGACCAGCAGTTCGACACGAAGGTGCTCGCGCGCCTCGGCCTGCCGGAGAACCAGATCGACCTCACCCCGCTGCGCAGCTTCCTCGACGCGGCGGCCAACTGCGAGCGCGAATGCGACATCGCCGTCGTCGGCAAGTATGTCAGCCTCCCCGACGCCTACCTGTCGGTCATCGAGGCGCTCTACCATGCCGGCGTGCACAACAACTGCCATGCCAACGTGCATCTCATCGACGGCGAGGAACTCAACGACGCCAACGTCGACGAGGTGCTCGGGAACATGGACGGCGTGCTCGTCCCCGGCGGCTTCGGCCAGCGCGCCTTCGAGGGCAAGATCTGCGCCGTGCGCTACGCCCGCACCCACAACGTCCCCTTCCTGGGCATCTGCCTGGGCATGCAGGCGGCGGTGTGCGAGTTCGCGCGCGACGTCGCGGGCATGCCGGGCGCCACGTCGGCGGAGTTCGACGAGAACGCCGAATTCCCGGTCATCGACCTCATGCCCGAGCAGGAGGACATCGAGGACAAGGGCGGCACCATGCGCCTCGGCGCCTACCCGTGCAAGGTCGCAGCTGATTCGAAGGCCCTCGCGGCGTACGGCGAGTCGATCATCTACGAGCGTCATCGCCATCGCTACGAGGTGAACAACGCCTTCCGCGATCGCCTGATCGACGCCGGCCTGGTCATCTCCGGCGTGTCTCCCGACGAGCGCCTCGTCGAGATGGTGGAGATTCCCGAGCACCCGTGGTTCGTGGCAAGCCAGGGCCACCCCGAGTTCAAGAGCCGCCCGACGCGCCCGCATCCGCTGTTCCGCGAATTCGTGGCCGCCGCCGTCGCTCATCGCGCGTAAGCGCCCGCTCATCCGTCGCAAAGGCGTCCCTCGGGGCGCCTTTTTCGATGCGCTACTATATATAAGGTTGGAATCGGCCCTATTTCTTGACGAGCTACCGGTGGAAGGCGGTTAACGATGGACGAAAGCATCGACACTGACGATCTGATCGACCTGTCCGCGGAGTACATCGCGTACCTGCGCATCGAGCGCGGAAGCTCGCCGCGCACCATCGACGCCTACGAAGCCGACCTGGAGTCGTACCGGGATTTCCTTGCCGCCAACGATATATTCGCCCTTTCCTCCGTCACGCGCGAAGACCTCGTCGCCTACGAATCGCACCTGTTCAGCGAGGGGTATGCGGCATCGACGGTGTGTCGGCGCATCTCGGCGGTGAAAGGTTTTCACCGGTTTTGCGTTTCCGAAGGCTACACCGAGAAGAACCCCGCGGGATCGCTCCCGCTTCCCAAAACGCCCGAACGCCTGCCCGACGTGCTGTCCATCCAGCAAATCTCCGACATGCTCGACGCCTGCCCGACCACCACGCCGATCGAACGTCGCGACCGCGCGATCCTCGAGGTTCTTTACGGTTGCGGCCTGCGCGTCAGCGAGCTCGTCGGCCTCGATGTCGCCGACGTCGAGCTTGCCGAGGGCTACGTGCGCGTCGTCGGCAAGGGCGACAAGCAGCGCGTCAGCCCCATATCCGGCGCGGCGGCGCGCTATCTTGCCGAATATCTCGAGGGCGGCAGGCAGGAGCTGGTGAAGCCTTACGCCAAACCCACCGACGCCGTGTTCCTGAACGCCCGCGGCGGGCGGCTCACCCGTCAGAGCGTCTTCAAGATCTGCGCGCGCGCCGGGCGGGGCATCGGCGTGGCGAACCTGCACCCGCACACGCTGCGCCACTCGTTCGCCACCCATATGCTCGAGGGCGGTGCGGACCTGCGCGTCATCCAGGATATCCTCGGCCACTCCGACATATCGACCACGCAGATTTACACCCACGTCGACCGCACCCACATTCGCGAGGAGTACCTGCACGCCCATCCCCGCGCGTAGGGCGGGGCGGGCGTGCCGCTTTAGCGCCCCCCCATCCCTCCCACATCGCCCCACGCCAAGAAATCAGCACAAATCCCTCCCACATCGCCCCACGCCGTTTTTCGTCGTGGGGCGAATCTATATCTTGTGCCCGAAATCGACCATCACCCACCATCTGGAACGGCCTTCCCGAGACCTGTGTGCAATGCATGTGCGCAGGTCGCGCATGGACTCCGGCGCGGGCTTCGTGGGGCCGAATGGTGGGGACAAGATATTGCGAAGTGGGATGAAGTGGGATAGAATCCCAAAACGTCGACACGCCGTGGGAGACGCGGCAGGAAGGAAGGCATGGCAGAGGACGCCAACAACGTCAGGCTCAACGGTTTGTACCACCACAAGGTGGACGCCAAGGGCCGCCTGTCCCTTCCCGCATCGTTTCGCAAGGTGTTGCCGACCGATCTCATCGTGACCATCGACCCGTTCGACGAATGCCTGCGCGTCTATGTTCCCGAAGCCTTCAACCGCTGGGTTGACAAGGTGTTCGAGGACAAATTCGGCGGCTACGACGACACCGATCGCACGCACGTGTACCTTCGCTCGCTTTTGAGGGAGCGCGCCAACGACGTCAGCATCGACGCGGCGGGGCGCATCATGCTTCCCGCGGAGCTGCGCGGGTCCGTGGGCATCGAGAAGGACGTCGACCTGACGGGCAACGACGGCTACTTCGAGATTTGGGATGCGAAGCGCCACGAGGACAACCGCATGGATATCGATCTGTCCGTCCTGTTCCCCGGTCGTAAGGCGTGAGTACCATGACAAACGAATATCGGCATATACCGGTCCTGCTCCCCGAGTGCCTCGAATACTTGAACCTAAAACCGCAGCACACATTCGTGGACGCAACGCTCGGAGGAGCAGGGCATTCCATTGAAGTTGCCAAGCGCATCGGGCGCGCGGGCACGCTCATCGGCATCGATCAAGACGACGTGGCGCTTAAAGCCGCGGGTCTTAAACTCGGGTCGCTGCCAAAGGAGACGTGCCCAAGCGTCAAGCTCGTGCGCAACAACTTCGGCAACATGGACGAGGCGCTCCTGAGCGCCGAGGTTCCCGGCGTCGACGCGTTTCTGTTCGACATCGGGGTCTCATCGGTCCAGATCGACACGCCGTCACGAGGCTTCTCCTTCAAGGAGGACGGCCCTCTTGATATGCGGATGGCTCCGGGTAAAGAAACCTTAACCGCAGCAGAGATCGTCAACACCTATACCGCAGCAGATCTCGCTCGGATCATCCGCATGTACTCGGACGAGAAGTGGGCGAGCCGCATCGCCGAGTTCATCGTCCGGGCGCGCGAGAAGGCTCCTCTCGAGACGAGCGCGCAGCTGGTCGACGTCATCAAGGCGGCCATCCCGGCAAGCGCCCGCCGCGCGGGCGGTCACCCGGCAAAGCGCACGTTCCAGGCGCTGCGCATCGAGGTGAACGGCGAGCTGGAAGTGCTCAAGAGCGGGCTGGAGGCGGCCATCAGGTGGGCGAACCCCGGTGGGCGGATCTGCGTGATCAGCTACCACTCGCTTGAGGACCGCATCGTCAAGGACATGTTCGCCCGCTATGCGAACCGGTGCACGTGCCCGCCCGATCTTCCGGTGTGCATGTGCGGCAAGGAGCCGATACTCAAAGTGATCACCCGCAAGCCGGTCGTTCCGACTGCGGAGGAAATAGCGCGCAACCCGCGCGCACGCAGCGCGAAGCTGCGCGTAGCCGAAAAGCTGTGAGGTCTCCGACCGATCGGCTGCGGCATGTTCGAACCTAAGGCCGGGCGCGCAAGGGGCGCTAGGCCGCACGGAGAAGCTGACAGACTGACGGAAGGAGGTGCTCCATGAGCGCGCAACCGGCGTACTATTCATATCCCAACCGCGCCCCCGAGCGCACCTCCCGCGAACGCATCAGGGTCGTTCCCGGACGCCGTCCGGCAAAGAGCACGTCTAATGAGATAACGCCGAGGCTCGTCATGACGGTCGCGCTCGCCGTGTTCGCGCTGTTCGCCATCCTGGCGTTCGCGTGCCTGGGGCTGCACGCCGCCACCGTCTCTACCTCCATCCAATCGCAGGAGCTGTCGAACCAGATCGACAACGCCCGGGCAGAGGGCACGTCGCTTGAGGTGACGCAGAGCCTGCTGTCCAATCCGACGCGCGTGCGCCAGCAGGCTGAGAAGCTCGGCATGTCCGCGCCCGAAAGCGTGGGATCGATCGCCCTTTCCACCGACGTCGTGTGCACCGACTCCGAAGGCGCGCTGTCCCTGTCCGACAGCGTCAAGACCGCCGCTTCGGTGGCGGGGGAGTAGCGCCCATGGCCAGGCAGGATCGCCCGGGGCGCACCCCGTCCTCATCGCGCGAGCGCAACGAGCGCTCCGCGCGCAATCAGCAAGACCAGGGCCGCGCTCGTCGCGGCTCTTCCTATCGGGGCGCTTCCGCATCCCGCCCTTCCCGCACCGACGGCTTCGGGCACGAGGAACGTCCCGGCGCGGGGCGCTCATCGCGCCGGGACTCGGCGTCGCGCGCCTCCGGGCGCGGCGGGAATGCCGCTCGCGGCGGTCGGGCCGGAAGCACCGGGCGCGCCGGCGCCGCCGCTCGCGGCGGGAGCGCCCCGGCGGCATCGTCGGGCAGCTCTCTGGCGAGTTTCGCCGGCGCGCTGACCGCCAACCGCTATGCGGTCGTGCTCGGCCTGTTCGCCCTGTTCGTCGTCTTGATGTTCGGCAAGCTGTGCTACCTGCAAATCATCAAGGCGGGGGAATTTTCCGAGCAGGCGGCGCAGTCGCGCACGTCGTATCTGACCATCGAGCCGCGTCGCGGAACCATCTACGACCGCAACGGCGTGGTGCTCGCCACCTCGGTCGACGCCACCACCATCTACGTGGACCCGACCGAGGTCACCGACGTGAACATGACGGCCCAGATCCTCGCCGACGCCATCGGCGGCGAGGCGAAGGACTATCTGGAGAAGGTGACCGCGAGCAATACGCGCTATTCGGTCATCAAACGCAAGGCCGACACCTCGGTGGGCGATGCCGTGCAGCAGCTTGCATCCGAACGCGTCACGGAGGCGCAGTCCCGGGCATCGAGCAGCGAAACGGTTGCCTCGGGCATCCATTTCGTCACCGAATCGCGCCGCGAGTACCCCAACGGCCAGGTGGGCGGCCAGGTTGTCGGTGCCTGCAACATCGAGGTCGACGAGGAGGCGAACCGCGAATACTACGTCGGGTTCTGCGGCCTTGAAGCCGAATACGACGACATCCTTTCCGGCACCCCCGGCTACTACGAGGCGGAATACGGCCGCTCCGGCCAGGCCATCCCCGGCGGCGTGCACGAGGAGGTCGCGGCCGTCGACGGGCAGGACATCGTCGTTTCCATCGACATCGAGCTGCAGCGCCAGGTCGAGGAGAGCCTCGAGAGCGGCTGCGAGGGCATGAACGCCACGGGCGGGTCGAGCGTGGTCATGGACGGCGCCACCGGCGAGATCTACGCCGCCGCGTCGCTGCCGCTGTTCAACCCGGCCGACCGTACCAACATGGAATCGGGCGCCGAGCGCCTCAAGTGCATCACCGACCTGTTCGAGCCGGGCTCCATCTTCAAGTCGGTGTCGGCCATGTCCATCCTGGAAACCAACACCATGACGCCGGAGACCGAGCTGTACTGCCCGGCTTCCATCACCGCCGACGGCTATACCATCACCGACGCGCACGAGCGCGGAGACGCCACCTTCACGCTGCGTCAGATTCTCGACCAGTCGTCGAACATCGGCATCTCGCTGGCCACCGAGCAGATGGGATTTACCGAGCTGTACGACCATATCCTGCGCTATAACCTGCATTCGCGCACCGGCGTTGACTATATCGGCGAAGGGGAGGCGGGCACCGACGTGCTCGGCATGCTCAGCCCGGTATCGGAGTGGTCGACCGTGCAGGCGTACAACGTCACGTTCGGCCAGGGCGTGTCCGTCACCCCGCTGCAGATGGTCCGCTTCTACGGCGCCATCGTCAACGGCGGCGTGGAGTGCACCCCGCACTTCCTGCTCACCAAGGTGCAGTCCGCAGAGAAGCCCGAATACGCAACCGAGAAGGTCATCGACAACACCGACGCCATCTCCGACATGCAGTCCATGCTCAAGACCGTCGTCACCGACGGCACGGGCGCGAAGGCCGCCATCGACGGGTACAACGTCGCGGGCAAGACCTCCACGGCCGAAATCTACGACGAGGTCAACGGCGGGTATCGCGAGAACGTCTATAACCTGGCGTTCACCGGCTTCATCGCCGATTCTTCAAGCAAGCTTGTGTGCTTCGTCGGCGCAAATGAGGTTCCTGGGGACGGCGTGGTCACCCCTATCTTTAAGGATATAATGACCACAGCAATCGACCGTTTCGGGATTACATCTGAGTGAGGTACTCGCATGGGAAAGACCTGCGCGGAACTGTTTGAGGGAATGGAATGCACCATCATCGGCAACGCCGATGATAAGGTGGAGGGCATAGCGTATCGAAGCGACAAGGTGAACCCGGGGGATGCGTTCTTCTGCATCGTCGGCATGCAGTCCGACGGGCACACCTACGCGCAAGACGCCATCGACCATGGCGCGCGCGTGCTGGTGGTCGAGCGCAAGGTCTACCTTGCCGACGCCACCGATGTCACCGAGGTCGTGGTCAGCGACACGCGCAAGGCGATGGCCGAGGTGTCGGCGCGCTTCCACGACGATCCGTCCAAGAAGATCTCGCTCGTCGGCATCACGGGCACGAACGGCAAAACCACCACGACCTACCTGGTCGAGCACATCGCCCGCATGGCGGGCAAGCGCACGGGCGTCATCGGCACCGTGGGCACCGTCATCGGCGACGTGAAGGAGAAGTCGAGCCGCACCACGCCCGAGTCCCCCGACTTGCAGCAGCTGCTCGGCCGCATGGCCGACGCGCACTGCGACGTCGTGGCGATGGAGGTCTCGAGCCACGCGCTCGACCTCAAGCGCACCTTCGGCACCCAGTTCGCCGTGACGGCGTTTTCCAACTTGACGCAGGACCACCTGGACTACCACCACACCTTCGAGGCATATTTCGAGGCGAAGGCGCTCTTGTTCGGCCGCGATTACCCCGCGCGCCGCGTCATCTGCATCGACGACAAGTGGGGCAAGGAACTTTTGCGCCGCTGCTCGGACGCGGGCGACAACGTCATCACCACCGGCTTCGACCGCTCGGCGCTCGTCCATCCCAAGGACGTGCGGTATTTCCCCACGCACACGTCCATCACGCTCAGCGCGCGCGGCACGTATTACGACTTCGACTACCCGCTCGTGGGCAAGTTCAACGTCGAGAACGTCATGTGCGCCTTTGCGATCGGCATCCAGCTGGGCATTCCTGTTGAAACCGTCATCGACGCCCTGCGCGACGCGCCGCAGATTCCCGGGCGCCTCGAGCGCGTGAGCGCTTCATGCGACGGCGGCGTGTCGGTGTTCGTCGACTACGCGCACACGCCCGACGCGCTCGAAAAGGCGCTCGGCTCCATCATGGCGCTCACGCCCGGCCGCACCATCTGCGTGTTCGGCTGCGGCGGCGATCGCGACGCGAGCAAGCGTCCGATCATGGGGCGTGCGGCGCTCGCGGCCGACCACGCCGTGGTCACCTCCGACAACCCGCGCACCGAGGACCCGAACGCCATCATCGACGACATCGTCGCCGGCATGGCGGCGGGCGAGGGGCGCTTCGACGTCGAGGCCGACCGCAGGAGCGCCATCGCGCTGGCCATTTCGCTGGCCAAGCCCGGCGACTCCATCCTCATCGCCGGCAAGGGCCACGAGGACTACCAGCTCGTGGGCGACAAGGTGCTCTCCTTCGATGACCGCGTCGTGGCGCGCGAGGAGCTTGAGCGCGCCTTTTGCTCAGACGGGGAAGCGAAGTAACCCATGCGTTTCACGATAGAGGAAATCGCCGAGGCCACAGGCGGCCGCGTCGTCGTCGCGCCTGAGGGCGATAGTCGTCAGGCGACGAGCCTGACCTGGGATTCCCGCGTCGTCGCCCCGGGCGCCCTGTACGTGGCGCTGCCGGGCGAGCGCGTCGACGGGCACGATTTCGCCGCCGCCGCCGCGCAGGCGGGTGCGGCGGCCGTACTTGCGTCGAAACCGCTTTCCGCCGCCGATGGGGAGCTGATCCGCAAGGCGGGCGCGAGCGTGGTCGAAGTGGCCGATAGCGCCGCCGCCGTCACCGAGCTTGCCCGCGCGTGGCGCGGCCGTGTTGCCGGGCGCGTGGTCGGCATCACCGGCTCGACCGGCAAGACGACCACGAAGAACCTGGTGCGCGACGTGTTGGCCGCCGCCGGCAGCGTGGCCGCCACCAAGGGCAATCAGAACAACGAGCTCGGCGTCCCCGCCACCGTCCTTTCCGCCGACGCCGACACGGACTCGGTCGTGGTGGAGATGGGCATGCGCGGGCTGCATCAAATCGATTCGCTGTGCGAGTTCGTCCGTCCGCAGTGGGGGCTTATCACCAACGTGGGCGACTGCCATATCGAGCTTCTGGGAAGCCGGGAGAACATCGCCCGTGCGAAGGCGGAGCTCGTTGAGGCGCTGCCCGCGGGCGGCATTGCGTTCCTCAACGCCGCCTGCGACCTGACGCCGCTGGTGCGCAAGATCGCCCGCCTTGATGAGCGCGGCGTTTCCTGCGTCCTGTTCGACGGCTCGCCGGATGCCGATCAGCGCTGCGGCGCCTGCTCGGATGACGATGCCGTTGCAGCCCGCGTTTGGGCGCGCGACATCGCGCTCGACGACGAGGGCCGTCCGACTTTCACGCTGTGCTATGCCGGTTTCGCCGAGCAGGGTACTGGCGCCGTCGCGTGCTCGCTTGACCTGCGCGGCATCCATAACGTCTCGAACGCCTGCTCGGCCGCGGCCGTCGGCTTGGCGGCGGGGATGGACCCGCAGGTAATCGCCGGCGCGCTTGCGGGCGCGCGTGCCGAAAGCGGCCGTCAGGAAGTTCTGCGCACGCAGGGCGGCGTCACCGTCATCAATGACGCCTACAACGCCAACCCCGACTCCATGCGCGCCTCGCTCTCCACGTTCGCGGCGCTTGCGGTGCCGGGTCGGCGCATCGCCGTGCTCGGCGACATGGGCGAGCTCGGATCGTTCGCCGAAGAGCTGCACGAGCAGGTCGGGCGCGATGCCGCGGCGGCGGGGCTTGACGAGCTCATCTGCGTGGGCGAGCTTTCGCGCGCCATGGCCGCGGCCGCCTGCGCGGCGGGTATGGACGATGCCCGCGTGACGTGCGTGCCCGACGGCGCCCGCGCGCTGCAAATGCTGAAAAGTTCGCTGTCGGCCGGGGATGCGGTGCTGGTGAAAGCCTCGCATTTCATGGAGCTCGACGGCGTGGTTAAGGGGTTGATTGACTAGCATGCTGCATGTTTTCGAATCGTATCCGACGTTTCTCGTGTTCCTCTCCATCGTGATCGCCATCGTGGTGACCATGGTGCTCATGCCCGCCTGGATTAAATTCCTCAAGGGCAGCCACATCGGCCAGCAGGTGCGCGCCGACGGTCCCGAAAGCCATCTCGTGAAGCAGGGAACCCCCACGATGGGCGGCGTCATCATGCTCATCGCCGTTATCCTGACCGTGTTTTTGGTGGGACACCCCACGGTCGAGATGTTCGCGCTCGTCATCGCCACCATCCTCACCGGCTGCCTGGGGCTTATCGACGACGCCGAGAAGGTCGTCAAGGAGCGCTCGCTCGGCTTGACGCCGAAGGCCAAGCTCGTGGGCCAGTTCCTCATCGCCACGGTGTTCGGCTTGGTGGCCGTCAACGTCGTGGGCATCGAGCCGACGGTTGAGCTGCCCTTCATCTACACGTTTGACTTGGGCATCCTTGAAACCGATATCGCGGGCGTGTCCGTGCCGTGGCTCTATATCCTGTTCGTTGACATCCTGCTTATGGGGCTGTGCAACGCGGTGAACCTCACCGACGGCCTGGACGGCCTGGCCGCGGGCACCGTCATGATCGTCATGATCGTCATGGCCGCCATCGCCTATCGCTCCGACATGCTCGACTCCGCCATCTTCGCGGCGGCGCTCGCGGGCGCCTGCATCGGCTTTCTGTGGTTCAATTCGTTCCCGGCCGACATCTTCATGGGCGACACGGGCTCGCTTGCGCTCGGCATGGCGCTCGGCTGCCTGTCGGTGCTGACGAAGTGCGAATTCGTCGTGCTCGTCGTGGGCGGCCTGTTCGTCGCCGAGGCGCTGTCGGTCATGATCCAGGTGTTCTATTACAAGAAGACGCACAAGCGCGTGTTTTTGATGGCGCCGCTGCACCATCATTTCGAGAAGAAGGGCTGGAGCGAGACGAAGGTCGTCGTGCGCTTCTGGATCGTCTCCGGCGTGCTGGCCGCGCTGGGTTTCGCAACGTATTTCGCAGAGAGTTTGCTGGTGGTGGCGTAAATGAGCAATGCAGAGATGATCGAGGGCAAGAAATCCGCGCCGCGTTCTTTGGGCCGCGTCCTGGTGCTCGGCTTGGGCAAATCCGGCCATGACGCCGTCGACTACCTGCTGGCGCAGCCGGCAGGGCGCGTGGGCGGCCTGTACGTGTTCGGCGGCGCGACGGGCGCATCCGACGATTTCGCGCAGCGCGCAGTAGCCGCAGGGGCGCACCTCGCCTATGGCGAAGGCGCCGTCGAGGAGCTTGCCGCCGCAGCCGGCGGTGCCTTCGATATCTGCATCGCGAGCCCGGGCATCTCCGAATTCTCCGACCTGTACCGCTCGGCTGCTACTGTAAGCGCCGAGGTCATAAGCGAGGTCGAGTTCGCCTGGCGCGAGAGCGCCGCGGACAGCCGCTGGGTGGCCATCACGGGCACCAACGGCAAAACGACCACGACGGCGCTTGCCGCCTACTTGCTTGCGCAGGCGGGCATGCGCGCGTCGGCGGTCGGCAACATCGGCGACACCTGCATTAGCGCCGTCGGCGCCGGGCAGACCGACGTCTACGTGGCGGAGGTGTCGTCCTATCAGCTGGCCTCTACGGCTCGCTTTGCGCCCAACGTCGCCGTGCTGCTCAACATCACGCCCGACCATCTGCATTGGCACCATACGCTTGAGAACTATCGCGACGCGAAGCTCAAGGTGCTTGCGAACCTGCCTGCCTGCCCCGGCTCGGTCGCCGTGCTCGACGCCACCAACGACGTGGTGCGCGAGCAGGTGCGCAAACTCGCCGCCGCTGGAAAAGACCGTGGGTTTGCCTATATTCCCCTCGGCACTGCCGATGGGCTTGACGGCGACATGCGAGAGCGCTGCGGCAGCGAAAACGCCGCCTTCGTCGATGCGGCGGGCATGCTGCGCGTGGCCTTTGCGGGTCGCGACAGCAATCTCGGTGCCGCCGAAGGGCTGCGTATCAAGGGCGAGCATAACGCTTGCAACGCGCTTGCCGCCGCCGCGGCGGCGCTCGCCATCGGGGCCGACCCGGCCGCCGTCGCCGCCGCGCTGCCGACGTTCTCGCCGCTTGAGCACCGCATCGAGCCCTGCGGCACCATCGCGGGCGTCTCGTGCTACAACGACTCGAAGGCCACCAACGTCGACGCGACGCTCAAGGCGCTCGCGGCGTTTCCCCATACGCGCCCGCTGGTTCTGCTCGGCGGCGACGACAAGGGCACCGACCTCGCTCCGCTGGTCGCTGCGGCCCATGCGCACACGCGCCTGGTCGTGTGTTTCGGCGATGCTCGCGAGCGTTTCTCCGCGGCGTTCGACGAGGCGGCCTCTGCCGCCCCCGAGGGCTTTACGAAGCTTGAGGCCGACCATCTCGCCGACGCGCTCGACGTCGCGCTTGGCGAAGCGAAGCCGGGCGAGGTGCTCCTGCTCTCCCCGGCGTGCGCGTCCTTCGACGAATTCCATTCGTTTGAAGAGCGCGGGGAAGTGTTCAAGCAGCTCGTGGCGGACCGTGCCGCGAAGCTTGGCGCATAGGGTCCTTTCATGGCCCGCTCTTCCTCGAACGTCTCCCGTGAGGCGTCTTCGCTGCAATGGGTCCAGGTCATTCTGATCCTGGCCGTTGCGGCGTTGACCTTCATCGGGTTTGTGATGATCTACTCGTCCTCGCAGGTCTCCATCCTCTCCGATGCGGCCTCCTCTGGCGAGCTTGACAGCGCCAATGCCGCTGAGTATCTCTTCGACCAGGTCAAATACTGCGTTATCGGCGTGGTGGGCGCATTCATCATATGGAAATTCATTTCGCCTGAAATCTGGAAAGGCTGGCTGGTGTGGGTCGTGTACGCCGTCAGTCTGGGCTTCCTCGTTGCGACGGCCGTTGCGGGAACGACGGCGCTCGGCGCGCAGCGATGGCTGTACGTCGGATCGTTTTCCGTGCAGCCCTCCGAGTTCGCCAAGATCGCCTTCGTGCTGTTGGCGGCACGTATTCTCGATGACTGCAAGGACGGCATGCTCGACCTCAGGCAGCTTGTGGTCGCCATCCTGGTCATCATCGTTCCGCTGGGCTTCCTCTACAAGACGCAGTCCGACCTCGGCACCACCGCCATCATTCTCGTCGGTTGCCTGGCGGTCATGTGGCTCGGCGGCGTGCCGGGCAAGATCATCGGCTGCATCGTCGCTGTGCTCGGCGTGTTTGCGCTCATTGCCATCTTCGGCACCGGCTACCGCACCGACCGCCTGGTGGTTTACGATCCCTGGAACGACGGCGACGGCGGCTACGGCGACGGATACCAAACCATCCATTCGTTCTACGCGTTCGCGCAGGGCGGCATATTCGGCGTCGGGCTGGGCAACTCGCGCGAGAAGTTCGACTATCTGCCCGAAGCCGAGACCGACTTCGTATTCTCGATCATCGGCGAGGAACTCGGCATGATCGGCGCGCTGGTGGTCATTGCGCTGTTCATCGTCATCCTGGTCTGCGGCCTCATCATCGCGCGCCGCGCCGCCACGCCGCTTTCGGCGACCATCGCCGGCAGCCTGAGCGTGATGATCGTGTTCCAGGCGTTTCTGAATATCGGCTGCGTCATCGGCCTCGTTCCCACCACGGGCAAGCCGCTGCCGTTCGTATCCTCGGGCGGCTCGTCGCTCATTACCACGCTCATGATGATCGGGCTCATCATGTCGGTTGCCAAGCACGCCGACGTTCCCGATGTCTACGAACGCCGGCGCGCCGATCTGCGCGTCGTGCGTGCGGTTGACGAAGACGACTGGGATGCGCCCGCAGACGACCCGGCCCCGCGCCGCGGCTCGTCCGGTCGGCGCAGCTCAGCTCGCGAGGGCGGCTCTTCGCGGCGCGCTCGCGCAACGCAATCTACAAGGAGGTAGCACTCATGCGCATCGTCCTTTCCGGCGGGGGCACCGCCGGCCATATCAATCCGGCCCTCGCGCTCGCCGAGGTGCTGCAGAAGCGCGGGCATGAGGTCTTGTACGCCGGCACGCCGACGGGCGTGGAGGCGCGTCTGGTTGAACAGGCGGGCATTCCGTTCACGGCATTCGAGGCCGCCGGCTTCAATCGCAACCACCCCACCACGCTGCCGAAGGCGATCCTGAAGATCCAGCGTTCCACCAAGCTTGCGCGCGCCTGGTTCGACGACATCAAACCCGATTGCGTCGTCGGCTTCGGCGGCTATGTCTGCATTCCCGTCGCCCGCGCCGCCGAGCAGCGCAACATCCCGGTGGTCGTCCATGAGCAGAACTCCGTCATGGGCATGGCGAACAAGTATCTCGCGCGCAAGGCGCGCGCCGTCTGCCTGACCTACGCGCATGCCGGCGAGGCGATCTCGCGCAAGGATGCCATCGTGGTTACGGGCAACCCCGTCCGCTCAAGCGTCTTTGAAGCGACGCGCGAAGAGGGGCGCGCGGCTTTCGGCATACCCGCCGACGCCCGCATGCTGCTCGTCACCGGCGGAAGCCTCGGCGCCCGTCACCTCAATGCGGCAATCGCCGCGCGCAAGGACTTGCTGCTCGGCTATCCCGACCTGCACATCGTGCACGTCACCGGCCCGAAGGAACTTGAAGCTACCGCTGAACAGCTGGCGCTTGCGCCCGACGAGCAAAAGCGTTGGCACCTGTTCGGCTATACCGATCAGATGGGCCTGGCCATGGCCGCTACCGACGCCATCGTCAGCCGTGCCGGCGCCACGTCGCTCGCGGAAATTTCGGCGCGCCATATCCCGGCGCTGCTCGTGCCGTTCCCCTTCGCCACTGAAGACCACCAGACGATGAACGCCCGGGCGTGCGTTGAGGCGGGGGCGGCGTTCCTCGTAGCCGACGCCGACGTCGAGGGCGCCCAGTTCACCGAGTACCTGCAGACGCTCATCGAGGACGCCTCGGTACGCGAATCCATGGCGAGCGCGGCGGCGGCTCAGAAGACGCGCGACGCCGCGGGGCTGCTCGCTGATGTAGTCATTGCGGCAGCGGGCCGCGAAGCGCAGGTTTAGGGTACACTTAAACGGTTTTGGGCAGGGCGAGTCGCGCCTGCCTTCATTCGCCGGCACCGTCTGCCGGCATGCGGTAACGAAGAGGTCCAGGGGGCTTTTATATGACTGAAGAGCGCATCAAGAAGGTGCATTTCATCGGCGTCGGCGGTGTCGGCATGAGCGGCATCGCGCGCGTCGCGTTCGATCAGGGCATGGAGGTTTCCGGCTCCGACATTAAGGACAGCCGCTACACCAAGCAGCTGCGCGAAGCAGGCATCGCGGTGCATATCGGCCAGGATGCCGCCAACATTCCCGAGGGCGACCCCGTTATCGTCGTGTCCACCGCCATCCTGGAAAACAACCCCGAGCTCATCGAGGCGAAGCGCCGCGGGCTTGAAATCTGGCATCGCGCCAAGATGCTCGCGCACCTCGGCATCGGCCTTGACACGCTCGCGGTTGCCGGCACGCACGGCAAGACCACCACGTCTTCCATGCTCGCGAGCGTCCTCGACGGCATCGGCGAGGACCCGACGTTTTTGATCGGCGGCATCGTGCGCGCCTACGGCACGAACGCCCACTCCGGCACCGGCCGCTACTACGTGGTCGAGGCCGACGAGTCCGACAAGTCCTTCACGTATCTCTCGCCGAAATCGGTGCTCATCACCAACATCGAGGCGGATCACCTCGACCACTACAAAGACCTCGCGGAAATCTACGAGAAGTTCGCCGACTTCATGGCGCTCGTGCCCAAGGACGGCTCCATCGTCGCCTGCGCCGAGGACGCCAAGCTCGTCGAGCTTGCGCGCAATGCGCAAAGGCGCCTGGTCACCTACGGCTTCGGCGAGGAATGCGATGTGCGCGTCGTTTCCTTCGCGCCGCATGGCGTGGGCAGTCGCTTCACCGTGGAGCTGCCCGACGGGCGCACCATCGAGGCGAGTGTGAAACAGAATCCGGGCCGTCACAACGCGCTCAACGCGACGGGCGTCATCGCGCTTCTCTACTCGCTCGGCTACGACCCGCAGAAGGTCGCCGACGTGCTCGCCGAGTTCGCCGGCGTGCGCCGCAGGTTCGACTTGGTCGGCGAGGTCGACGGCGTCACCGTGGTCGACGACTACGCCCATCATCCGACGGAAATCGCCGCCACCATCAAGGCCGCTGCGAGCCTTGATTACCGCCATGTCCACGTGCTTTTCCAGCCGCACCGCTATTCGCGCGCGAATCTGTTCACACACGTGCTGCATGACGAATTCGGCGAAGCCTTCGATGCCGCCGATTCCGTCACCTTCATGGACGTCTACCCGGCCGGCGAGGCCCCTGTGCCGGGCGTGTCGGGTAAAACCTTCCTCAACGTCGTGCTCGAGCATGAGGGCCATCCGCAGGCAGACTTCGTCGCCCATCGCGTCGACGTCGTCCCGCATCTCATGAACAAGCTCGAAAGCGGCGATCTGGTCATCACCATGGGCGCCGGCGACGTCACCGCCATGGGTCCGCAGATCATCGACGCGCTGCTCGCGCGCAGGGCGTAAAGCTCGGTTTCCGATGGCCGCCCGTCACGCCACCTGCGCCCTCGAGGCGCTGCTCGTCGATCGAACCTTCGATGCCGACGTGTATCCCGACGAACCGATGAACCGCCACACGATGTATCGCATCGGCGGCCCGGCGCGCTTCTATGTGAAGGTCGCCACCGTCGGCGCGCTCAAGCGTCTCGTGGAGGCGTGCATCGCCTCTGACGTCGCATGGGTGGCCTCGGGGCGGGGGAGCAACCTGCTCGTGGCCGATGAGGGCTTCGACGGCGTGGTCATCTCGCTCGGGCGCGATTTCCGCACCATGCGCTTCGACGAGGAGACGTCGCGCTTTTGCGTCGGCGCCGGCGTGCCGCTGTCCTCGGTGGTTCAGGAGGCGTTTCGCCGCTCGCTTTCGGGGCTTGAATTCGCGGTGGGAACGCCGGGCACCGTCGGCGGTGCCGTGCGCATGAACGCCGGCACGCGCGAGGTGGGCATCGGCTCGCGGGTCGCGTCGGTGACGACGCTGCGCCCGGGCGAGGGGCTTGTGCGCCAAGACGGCTCCGCCATTACCTGGGGCTACCGTACAAGCTCGTTTGCCCCAGATGAAGTGGTTGTGGAGTGCGAGCTTTCGGTCGAGGCCGCCGATCCCTACCTGCTGCGCGGTAAGATGGAGGCATCGCACACCCGCCGGAAGAAGACGCAACCCCTCACGCTGCCCTCGTGCGGAAGCGTTTTCAGGAACCCGGAAGGCGCGTCGGCCGGTCAGCTCATCGAGGCGGTGGGCCTTAAGGGCGTGCGAGCTGGCGGCGCGCAAATTTCCGAGGTGCATGCGAACTTCATCGTGAACACGGGCAACGCCACGGCGCATGACGTGGTAGCCCTTATGAGTCTTGCAAGGTCGAAGGTATACGAGGCGTATGGCATCGAATTACAACCGGAAGTCCGTTTCCTCGGGTTCGCCTAGGCGGCCCGCCGCAAGGCCCTCGCGCAACGCTTCCCGCACCCCGCGCCCCGCGCGTGCGGCGGGCGCGGGCTCTTCGCGGCTCACCTCGGTGCGCGTCGGCGACATCTCCCAGGCAACGCGCGCCCAACGAGCGCACCAAACCTATCAGCGCTATCTGTTCAGGCTCGCCGTCATCGCCGGCGTCTTGGTCGTGCTGGCCATCTCGGCGCTTATCGTCTACAACTCCTCGGCTTTCACCATCGAAAGCGTGTCCGTGAAGGGCGTCGAGCATCTGACGGCCTCCGACATGCAGGAGCTCGCCGGCGTCGACTCGGGCACCACCTTGCTGCGCGTCGACACCGGCGCCATCAAGGAGAATCTGAAGAAGGACGCCTGGGTGGCCGACGTGAAGGTCAATCGCGTGTTCCCTTCCACGCTTGAAATCGTGGTCACCGAACGTACCATCACGGCCGTGGTGGAAGTGCCCTCGGAAAACGCGAAGACCACGACGTCGTGGGCCATCGCCTCCGACGGCATGTGGCTCATGCCCATTCCCGACAAGGATTCCGAGGCCGGGCGGCGCACCAGCTCGAAGGTCTACGAGGACGCCGAGTCGGTTCTGCACATCACCGATGTGCCATATGGGACGAAACCCCAGGTCGGCTCCTATTGCTCCGACGCCAACGTCAACAACGCGCTCGCCATCGTCGCCGGGATGACCACCGAGCTTGCCGACCGCATCGCCTCGGTCAAGGCGACCGAGACCGAGTCGACCACGCTCACCATCACCAACGGCCCGGACATCGTGTTCGGCACGGCGGACAACATCCGCGACAAGGAGCGGGTCTGTTTGGAGATCATGAAGGAGCATCCCGACGGGGTCACCTATATTAATGTCCGCTCTCCCGACCGGCCCACGTGGCGATCGGTGTAGGCTGCGGCAACCCGTTAGCGCCGCCTCTACGCTGCGCTGACCGGTGAACATTGTGAGAGCACGGTTGCATTGCGCAAACCGTCGTGTACAATAATCCAGGTATTTTTGTCTAGTACGAGCAAAACCGGAGCTCATAAACGGAGCAGGTGTGGAGGATACGATGCCAAATATTTCAGGTGAGCATCTGGCGGTCATCAAGGTCGTAGGCGTTGGCGGCGGCGGAACGAATGCCGTCAACCGCATGGTCGAGGCGGGCGTGAAGGGCGTTGAGTTCATCGCCGTGAACACCGACCACCAGGCCCTGTTGATGTCGGATGCGGACAAGACCATCCACATCGGCGAAGAGCTCACGCGCGGCCTCGGCGCCGGCGCGAATCCCGAGGTCGGCTGCCAGGCCGCCGAGGAGTCCCGTGCGGAAATCCGCGAGGCCCTCTCTGAAGCCGACATGGTCTTCGTGACCGCCGGCGAAGGCGGCGGCACCGGTACCGGCGCCGCTCCCATCATCGCCGAGATTGCTCGTGAGGAAATCGGCGCCCTGACCGTCGGCATCGTGACGAAGCCCTTCTCCTTCGAGGGTCGTACGCGCCGCAACCAGGCCGAGCAGGGCATCGATTTGCTGTCCCAGAAGGTCGACACGCTCATCGTCATCCCCAACGACCGCCTGCTTGAGATCGTCGACAAGAAGACGAGCATGCTCGACGCATTCCGCATCGCCGACGACACGCTGCGCCAGGGCATTCAGGGCGTGACGGATCTCATCACCATCCCGGGCCTCATCAACCTCGACTTCGCCGACATCCGCACCGTCATGAAGGACGCCGGCACTGCCATGATGGGCATCGGCATCTCCTCCGGCGAGAACCGCGCGCTCGACGCTGCGCAGCAGGCCACCAACTCCGCGCTGCTCGAGGCTTCCATCGCGGGCGCTTCCCGCGTCCTGTTCTCCATCGCCGGCGGCCCGGATCTCACGCTGACCGAGGTCGACGAGGCGGCCCGCACCGTCGAGGCCTGCGCCGATGAGAACGCGAACATCATCTACGGCCAGATCATCGACGAGGGCATGGGCGACAGCGTGCGCATCACGGTCATCGCCACGGGGTTTAAAGTCAACTCCGCCCAGCAGTCCTCCATGGATTTCGGCCGTAAGGACCTGTTCGCCTCCACGTCCGTCGATGCCTCCCCGGCATCTTCGGCGCCGGTGCAGCAGTCCACGTACTCCACGCTTACCGGCACGTCCGGGCGCTTTGCCGACGAGGATTACATCCCCGATTTCCTGAAGCGTCAGCGCTAAGGGCCATCGCGTGGCTTGCGCACCGCACAATTTACCGCTTCCACGTCTCGACGCGCGCCAGATGGGCGCGCGTCGCGTTTCCGTGCTCACCGACGAAGACCTGTTCGCCTCGCGCGGCGTCCGTGTCGCATTCACCTCGAAGGCCGGGGGAGTGAGCGAGGGCGCTTATGCATCGCTGAATCTCGGGGCGCATGTGGGGGACGACCTCGACGCCGTCATGACCAACAGGCGCCTGCTCCTCGAAGCGCTCGATGCCTCCGAGCTGCCCCTTCTCGTGCCGAACCAGGTGCACGGAAGCGTTGTGGTGAGTGTGGACGGCTCCTCGGCAAATCACCTGCTGGAATGTCAGCAACGCGCTCAAGCGGGTGCCGATGCGATCGTCGTCAACGCCGACAACGTCGCCGCGCTGCTGTGCTTCGCGGACTGCACGCCGGTCGTCATCGTTTCCCCCTCCGGCCGCTTCGCCGTCTGCCATGCGGGTTGGAGAGGCGTGGTTGCGGGGGTCGTTCCTGCGGCGCTTGAACAGCTCGTTGCCTTAGAAGGCGCGGATGCGCGCGATGCCGCTTCCCGCTGCAACGTCTACATCGGCCCGCATATTGCCGGTGAATGCTTCGAGGTCGGCCCGGAAGTCGTGCAGGCATTCGTAGACGCATTCGGCGACTCCTGCGTCGTCGACGAGCGTCACCTGAGCATGGCTGCCGCTCTGCGCACCTCCCTGCGCCGCGCCGGCGTCGCAGACGAGCGCATCGTCGATGCCGGCGTGTGCACGCTCTGCCATGTCGATGCGTATTATTCCTATCGGGCGTCGGGCGGCACCTGCGGCCGCCATGGCGCCATTGCGTTCAGAAAGAGCTGATACCATGCCGTTTTCCACTCGCTTTGAAGCTACCAAGGATGAGCTTGCCCGCGTCTGCGCGGCCTGCGGGCGCGACCCGCGCGCGGTGAAGGTCATCGCCGTGTCGAAGACGGTCGGCCTCGACGCGATCGAGGAGGCAGTGGCGGCCGGCGCCCACGATTTCGGCGAGAACCGCCCCGACATGCTTGCAGACAAGGCCGATCGCCTCCCGGGTGAATGCTGGCACTTCATCGGCAACATCCAGTCGCGCAAAATCCCCGAGATCGTCGCGCATGCCTCGTTGGTGCACTCGCTGTACCAGGAAAGCCACCTTGCGAAGTTCGATGCCGCAAGCGCCCAGGCGGGCAAAATCCAGGACGTCCTGCTCGAGGTGAACGTCTCCGGCGAGCAGAGCAAGTCCGGTCTAGCCCCGGCCGACGTCGCCGCCATGCTCGACGCCGCCACCGCCTGCGAGCACATTCGCGTGCGCGGGCTCATGACGATGGCTCCCCAGGGCGACCTGGTAGTTGCGAGGGAATGCTTCGACGACCTCGCCGCGCTTGCGGGCGAGTTGCGCGCTGCGCTGCCCGCCGACAAGGCCGCGCTATTCAGTGAACTTTCTATGGGCATGAGCGAGGACTGGCGCGAAGCCGTTGCGGCAGGGGCTACCATGGTGCGGATAGGCCGAGCGCTTTTCAGCGACACGTTCAGCGCATAAATCATTCGCGAACAGGTCTTTCGCAATACCGAAACGCAGTGGCGCAGCGCGCCTTCTTACGAAACGAAGCAGGAGAACGGTATGGCATTCCCGAAATTCAACACCGATGCAGGCGGTATGCTCGATAGCATCAAATCCAAGCTCGGCTTGCCCGACGATTCCGGGTATGGCGGCTATCGCGGCCGTTCCCGCAACGACAACTACAACGATTACGACGACTATGACGATGAGGAGTACGCCGACGACTACGATGATGCCGACGATGCGCCGTCGTCGAACTACGACCCGTACTCTCCGGTCACCACGCGCCCGGCGCGCGGCAACCATGCGCGCGTGAGCTCTCGGACGAGCTCCACTTCGACGGGTTCCGCCTATCGCCCGGCCAAGCTCGTCTCCATCGACGACGTGCGCGCCCATACGACGGTGCCGGAAAGCCTGAACCGCGACCCCTTGCCGCCGCGCAAGGTGACCACGTCGAGCTTCGGCAACCGCACCATGGTCGACGCGACGCAGCCCGCCGCCGCCAATACGCCGAACGGACGCGCCGCGGCAGCGGCCGGCAAGGAGCGTTCTGAAAGCCTGAATGCCCTGTTCACGAGCACGGCGGAAGCTGCCGGTTCCTCGGATGCGGCTTCCAAGGCCTCCGAAGCGCCCACGCAGAAAATTGCCCGCCCCCAGGCGTCCGGCTCGTCGTTCGACCCGTACAAGGCCTACGAGGGAACGGCCTCGGGCACGCACAGCCCCACCCGTTCGGTTACCGTTCTCAAGCCTGGCAGCTATGGCGAGTGCGAAAAGGTCGCCAAGGCGCTCAAGGCCGGCGACGCGGTCGTGCTGGCGCTGAAGTCCACGCCCGACGCGCTCGCGAAGCGCGTGCTCGACTTCTCGTTCGGCGTTTCGAGCGCGCTTGATGCGAACGTCGACTGCATTGCCGACAAGGTGTTCGTGATCGCACGAGGCGCGGGGCTCACCGACGCCGAGCGCACGAACCTCCGCAATCAGGGCATCCTGTAAGTAGCTGCACCCTGCTCCGCCTCGGGCCGCTCGGCTCGCCTAGCGGGGCTTCGTCAAGGAGTTTTCCGGAATGCTCACTCTGAAATACCTCATCGTGTCCCTTTCGGACGCGTATTGCATGGTCATATTCATCTACGTGCTTCTGTCGTGGTTCCCGACTGATCGCGGTCTGCTCGCGGACATCAACAACGTGCTCGCAAAGGTGTGCGATCCGTACTTGAACCTGTTCAAGCGGCTTTTGCCCCCTATTGGAGGTATGGTGGATGTAACGCCGATCATTGCCCTGCTTGTACTACAATTTGGGGTACGTTTACTGATAAACTTGCTGTAAATGCGCGCATGCGCATCGCATACGCATGATGAAGGGATAGAACATGGCTATCACGTCAGCTGAAATTCACAATCAAAGCTTTTCGATTGATCGCAAGGGCTACGATGTCGACGAGGTCGACGTCTTCCTCGAGCACGTTGCCGATGAGATCGATGGCCTGAATCAGCAGATCGACTCCCTTACCGCGCAGCTGGGGGAGGATACCTTTGCGGGTTTCGACACGCCTGCCGCCCCCATCGAGGAAGAAGTTATCGAGCCCGAGCCGCAGCAGCTCGCCGAGCCGGTTGCCGCCGTCGACGAGTCCGTTCTGGCCGAGAAGGACGCTCGCATCGCCGAGCTGGAGGCTCAGCTCGAGGCGAAGAAGGCCGACGATAACGCCATCGCCCAGGCCCTCATCATCGCTCAGCGCTCCGCTGACGAAATCCTCTCCAACGCCAAGGCCGACGCTGCTGCCACCATCAAGGACGCCGAGGCCGAGGCCGACCGCATCCTCGACAAGGCCGAGAACGATCGCCAGAAGGTCCTCGACGCCATCAAGAAGCTCGAGGAGGACCGTGAGGACGCGCGCGAGGAGTATCGCGATCTGCTGACCGATTACATCACCGATGCCACGCGCAAGCTTGCCGAAATCGGCGAGAAGGCACCGAGCGTCTCGTCGATTGTCAGCACCGGTGCGCATAGCCATGCGAAGGTCGTTGAGGAGAAGAAGGAAGACGTGGCGCCTACGCTCGTCGGGTTCGACACGCCGGCCACCATCGACGGCTCCGATGCGTACAGCGCTTCCGCAGCTGCGGCCGCTCCCGCATCGCCTGCGGTTACGTCTCCGGTCGCCGCGAAGGTGGAGAAGGACTTCTCCGGTTTCGGTGACGCAGCCGATGCCTTCGACATCGACGATCTCGACTAACAGCTATCGGGAGGGCCGGCTTTGTGCCGGCCTTTTTCGTTCTCGGAATCCATGTATCAAAAAAGGCCCCTTCGGGGCCTTTTTCGTAGGCAAACAGCGCGAGCGGGTCGATAAGCCGGGTTCTGTCGTTGGACGACCATTTATCTCGAACGTGCGTCGCCGCACGCCTCAAGCACGCAACCCGAACGCACGGAAGGGCGGCCGTATCGCGTTCCTATTTGCGCTTGCTCCAGATGGGGTTTTCCAAGCCATGTTGTTGCCAACACGCTGGTGCGCTCTTACCGCACCGTTTCAGCTTTTCTCCCGCGAATGCGGTGTAGGCCGCATCCTGAGCGCGGGGGAGTTTCCTTTTCTGTGGCACTTTCCGTCGGGTTGCCCCGCCCAGCCGTTAGCTGGCACCTTGCCCTTTGGAGCCCGGACTTTCCTCACGTCGAAGTGACGCGCGATCGTCTGGCCCGCTCGCGTGTGGTATTCTACCATACCGAAACCCGGAACAAGGAGCATCATGACAACCTGTGCACTCGTCGGCGCAACGTATTTCAACGAATCCGATTTCATGGCGCGCTACCAAGCGGGAGCGTTCGATTTCGTGATAGCCGTCGACGGCGGTTTCGCCCCGCTTGAAGCTTGCGGGGTGGCGCCCGACATGGCTGTGGGCGATTTCGACTCTTTAGGCTACGTTCCGCGGGCGAAGCGCGTTTCCCGCCATCCCGTCCACAAAGACCAGTCCGATATGGAATTGGCTATGGAAAAGGCGCTCAATTATTCCCATGACACCCTGTACATCTACGGCGGCATCGGTGGCAGGCTCGATCACACGTTGGCGAATCTCCAGCTCTTTTCGCGCTTCTCCGAGCGCGGGGCGTTCGTCACGGCGATTGCCGACACCTTTGCCATTCGCATGGTGACCGGGCCGGATGCCTTTACCATTCCCGAGGGTATCGATGCTGGATGCGTGTCGGTCTTTTCCGCCAATGATCGCTGCGAGGGCGTCATAGAGCGGGGGATGGAATACTCGCTTGACGATGAGCCGCTCACTAATCGCACGAGCCGCGGCCTTTCCAACGAGCTTATCGGCGAGGAAGCGACCATCGCCGTCGAGTCAGGCACCCTTTATGTCTTTTACCCCCTGCCGAGCGTGCAGGGCGAAGCCGGCAGCGTATAATCTACGGCGCGCCGCAAAGGCGCAACGGGGAGCTTGCAAGCGCGCACGCGCCGAGCAGGCTGAGAGGAAGCGTCGTGGCGCTTCGACCCGTCGAACCTGTTAGGGTAATGCCTGCGAAGGGAGCCATTATGACGGAAGCATCGTCTTCGTCTTCTTGCGTCACGCAAATCGATTTCGCGCGCGCCGGGCAGATTACGCCGGCCATGCGCATCGTCGCCGAAAAAGAAGGGCGCAGCCCCGAGTTCATCCGGGAAGGCGTTGCCGCTGGGCGCATCGCCATTCCCGCCAACATCCACCACACCTCGCTGTCCCCGGAAGGCGTCGGCGAGGGGCTTCGTACGAAAGTCAACGTCAACCTGGGCATTTCCGGCGACCTTGCCGACGAGCCGGAGGAATGGCGCAAGGTTGAGACGGCCTTCGAGCTCGGTGCCGAGGCCATCATGGACCTTTCCAACAGCGGTAAGACGCAGGCATTCCGCACCAAGCTGATCGAGAAGTCGCCTGCGATGATCGGCACCGTTCCCATGTACGACGCCATCGGCTACCTTGAGAAGGCCCTGATCGCCATCAAGGCCGAAGACTTTCTGGAAGTGGTTCGCCGTCATGCCGCCGACGGCGTCGACTTCGTGACCATCCATGCCGGCATGAATCGCCGCACGATCGAGTCCTTCAAGGAAACCGGGCGCCTGATGAACATCGTGAGTCGCGGTGGCTCGCTCATTTTCGCCTGGATGGAGGCGACGGGTAACGAAAACCCCTTCTACGAGCATTATGACGAGGTGCTCGAGATCCTTCACGAGCATGACGTCACCATCTCCATCGGCGATGCCATGCGCCCGGGGTGCAATTACGATGCCACCGACGCCGGCCAAATCTCCGAGCTTATTGAAATCGGCAAGCTCACGAAGCGTGCGTGGGATGCGGGCGTGCAGGTGATGGTCGAGGGGCCGGGTCACATGGCCATTAACGAGATCGAGGCCAACATGCGTCTCGAGAAGCGCCTGTGCCACAATGCCCCGTTCTACGTGTTGGGCCCCCTGGTCACCGATATCGCACCCGGCTATGATCACATTACGGCGGCGATCGGCGGCGCCATCGCTGCTTCAAGCGGCGCCGATTTCCTCTGCTACGTCACGCCGGCTGAGCATTTGCGCCTGCCTGACGCCCAGGACGTTCGCGACGGCCTGGTGGCAACGAAAATCGCCGCGCATGCCGCCGATATCGCCAAGGGCATCCCCGGCGCGCGCGAACGCGACAATCGCATGAGCGATGCGCGCCGGCGCATGGATTGGGATGAGCAGTTCAGCCTCGCCATCGATCCCGTCCGCCCGCGCAAGGTTTTCGAGAGCGCCCCGCCGGAGGTGGAAGGCACGTGCACCATGTGCGGCAAGATGTGCGCCGTCAGAACGGTGAACACCATCATGGACGGCCTGGTCATCGACCTGGATAACGAATAACGCCCGCACTTTGCGGCAAGAAGGATAACGCCCCGGGCACAGCGCCGGGGCGTTTGTGTGGAAGGGGTGAGCGATGAAAAGCGTCTTGACTATTGCGGGGTCCGATTCGAGCGGGGGAGCGGGTATTCAGGCGGACATAAAGACGATCGAGTCTTACGGGCTGTTCGCCACATCCGCCATTACCGCCATCACCGCGCAAAACACCTGTGGGGTGAGAGCCGTGCAGGATATCGACGCTGCCGTGGTAGCCGCGCAAATCGATGCCGTCTTCGAGGACATCCGACCCGATGCCGTCAAGATCGGCATGGTGTCTTCAGTATCCATCATCGCGACCATTGCGGAGCGCCTTGCGTTCTGGGAAGCTCGCAATATCGTGGTCGACCCCGTGATGGTTGCGACCAGCGGGGCACGGCTTATCGCAGAAGATGCCGTCGCCGCATTGCGCGAGAAGCTCCTTCCGCTTGCGACGGTCGTGACTCCGAATATTCCCGAGGCGGAAGTGCTTTGCGGCTTTGCCATCGAAGACGACCAGGATGCGCAGCGTGCAGCGCGTGAAATTGCCGCCACCATCAAAGGCTCCGTGCTGGTGAAGGGCGGGCATCGCAGCGACGCCGCCGACGACCTCCTGATAACCGGCAACGCCGGCGATGCTGTTTGGCTGCGCGCCGACCGCATCGACACGTGCAACACGCATGGGACGGGCTGCACCCTCTCGAGCGCCATCGCTTGCGGGTTGGCGCAAGGCAACGATGTCGAACGCGCCGTTCGTCGCGCGAAGGGTTTCGTGCGCGGGGCGATGTCAACGGGCCTTGATCTCGGAAAAGGGTCGGGTCCGCTTGACCATATGTGGTGCCACGGCGCGCCGCAGCTGCCAATCAAATAGCGCCGTCTTAACGGGAATACACGCGGCGTCCGCCCATCCACGTCGCAAGGATGTTCGCGCCAAGGATGTCGTCTTCCTTGCAGGTGAGCAAATCGGTGTCGCAGACGGCGATATCAGCGAGCATGCCGGCTTTGAGCAGGCCAACCTCGCTGCTCGTGCCGCCGGCGACGGCGCTTCCGTGCGTATAGGCGCGCAACGCCTCGGCGCGCGTGATCTTCTGTTCGGCAAGCCAGCCGCCTTCCGGCAGGCGCGTCGTCGGGTCCTTTCGGGCAACGGCGCTGTAGATGACGCCGAGGGAGTCGATATCGACGACCGGCGAGTCGGTTCCGAAGGCAAGCGTGACGCCGGCGTCCAGCATGCTCCTGAACGGCCACATGAGACGGACGCGTTCTTCTCCTAAATCGCGCTCGGGCCCGCCGGGGTCGAGCGTCATGTGTTCCGGCTGTACCGCTGCAACCACATCGAGCTGCGCCATGCGCTCGATATCTCCCGGTAGGAAGTTTTCCAAGTGCTCCAGGCAGTTTTTCGCCCCTGCGGGAAGCGGTCCATAGGTTTGTCGGGCTTGAGCAAAGATATCGAGCGCGCAATGGATGGCGGCGTCGCCAATGGTGTGGATGCGCACGGCGTGCCCACGCTTCGCGGCGGCAAGTACCATCGCGCGCATGGACTTGGGCGCGACGGTGGCGCGTCCCCGATCATCGGGTGTGCGGGCATTCGAATACGGCTCGGTCAACCAGGCGGTGTGCTGGCTTGATACGCCGTCAAAGAACTGCTTAAACCCACCGCAGCGCAACACGTTGCCCGTGTAACGTTCTCTCATTTCCTTAAACCGCCCCATGTCCTCAAGCAGGGTGGGGAAGAGGTTGACGCGGCACGTCAGCTCGCCCGCGGCAAGCAGGCGGCTATGGATGTCGTCGCGAATGAAATCGAGGCCGGGCATCGCCATGAGCGACATGTCGCAGACGCTCGTGATGCCGGCTTTCGCCAGGCGCGCAAGAAACCCCCGATAGGCGTCGGCTATCTCGTCGTCGCTGAACGACCCCATGATGCGCGGCATCAACTCCATCGCCGCGGCTTCCCGAACAATGCCGGTGAGCTGCCCGCGCCCGTCCTTATCGTAGCTTCCGCCCTGTGGCGCGATGCTGTCTTCGTCGATGCCGAGCTGACCAAGCGCGCAGCTATTCAGCCAAAGGGTGTGCGCATCACCCGAGTATAGCGCCACAGGCCTGTGGGGGAACGCCACGTCAAGCGAGTGCTTGGAGGGTAGAACAGGGGGATCCCAGCGGTATTCGCGCCAGCCTTGCGCCAAAAGCCAACCGTTGGGACGCGCCTTGGCGAAGTCCTGCATGCGCCGGACGCAATCAGCCTCGCTGCTTCCCAGGAAGTTTGTCGCGAGGGGAGAGGAGTACACGGCCGAATGGAAGAAGTGGACATGGGAGTCATGGAATCCGGGCGTGATGAGAGCATCGCCGTAGGCGTATTCAGCCGCGGCAGGCAAACCCTTATTACAGCATTCGGCATACGCACGCGCATCGTCGAGTAAGCCGACGAAAGCGATTCTATCCCCGGAAATGCACACGGCACCCGGTTTCGCGACATCGTCGATGCCGGTGAAAACGCGGGTGCCGTGGATAATGGTGTCGATGCGCGCCATGAGCTTCCCTTCTTGCGGAAGCCCCTGCCGGCCTCGACGCTGCCTTAGGGGAGCTCGAAGCGGTAGTCGTCTCCGCAGATGATGTGCTTGACTTTTCCTTCGCTCACCAGGTAAATCAAATGAGCCATCGTCTCGCCGATGCTGTAGAACTTCTGGTCGATGGGCCACTGATCCCAGTTCGCGTAACGCCATTTGGCATGAGAGGATATATCGATGATATCCGAATGTCCAGCCGCCACCAGCTCGTAAATTTCCCGTAGACGCTCGTCGTCGTGCTCGATGATGGCGTCGATGCGGGCGTTCGGGTTGGAGTAGGGGGTGCCGTGTCCGGGAAGGACCAGATCGATATCGTAGCCGCGCACTTTCTCAAGGCTCTCATGGTAGCGCTTGAGTGCGTTGTAGGAGGGGAACCACGAGAGGACGGCCGGCGTGATGCGTTCAAGGATATGGTCGCCCATGATCATGAGGCGCTGACGCTCGTCGTACAGGCAGATGTGCCAAAGGCTGTGCCCCGGAGTCTCGATGACCTTGAAGGAATACGGACCCGCCTCGATGCAATCGCCTTCGCGAAGGCGCTGGATATGCGGCGAGCACGTCAGCGGCAGCGCGTCGGCGGAAATGCGCACCTTCCCGGCATCAAGCGCAACAAGCTGCTCGGGTGTTGCCGCGCGGCGAACAAGCGGCAGCGCGACGTGGTCTTCCATAATCTGCAGCGTCTTCGCCTCGGTGAAGGAATGCAGCCCGGCAAACACCGGCATGCCGTCACGGTAGACGCGGTCAAGGTTGCCCGCATGGTCGGGATGGGAATGGGTGAGCACGATGCGCACGCTGTCCCAATCTCGCCCGAGGGCGCGCAGCGCCTTGTTGAGCGCTTCCTCGCATGCCGGATCGTTGAATCCGACGTCGATGATGGTCGTGTCGTTCTTGCCGAGAATGATGTAGGAGTTCAGAACCTTCAGCGGGCTATGGAGCAACGGTACCTGCACGAGGTACAGCCCCTGCCTCACGGGAATGGGGAGCCCCCACGCCTCGTCGGTGGCGGTCTTGGTCTCTTGCGCGATCTTCTGGTCGCTCATGGTCGTCCCTTTCGTAGTGCATTGCAGCTAACCCCCGAAAAGCTGCCGTCGTCGGCTCCTCCCAAAGCCTTATGTTCCGTGCGGGCATCGCGGGCCCCTTTTGCCGTTGATGCCTTGCGCGAGAGCATATCATCTGCCCACACGCCTTATATGCAGAAAAGGCCGGGGAAAACCCCGGCCTGCAATGCCGTTGGTAGCTCCGACCGGATTCGAACCGGCGACCTTCGCCTTGAGAGGGCGACGTCCTAAACCGCTAGACGACGGAGCCACATAAAAAGGCCGGGCACTTCCCGGCCAGTAAAAACTTGGTAGCTCCGACCGGATTCGAACCGGCGACCTTCGCCTTGAGAGGGCGACGTCCTAAACCGCTAGACGACGGAGCCACATAAAAAGGCCGGGCACTTCCCGGCCAGTAAAAACTTGGTAGCTCCGACCGGATTCGAACCGGCGACCTTCGCCTTGAGAGGGCGACGTCCTAAACCGCTAGACGACGGAGCCATGACGCTACTGCAAAAAATTGGCTGGGGTGGAAGGAGTCGAACCCTCACATGCGGTACCAGAAACCGGTGTCCTACCATTAGACGACACCCCAGTGGCAATCTTCTGCGCTTCCCTGTTGCTTTCGCCTCAGGTGCAAGCGCGAGAATGTATATTACGGATTGACCCTCTATTCGTCAACACCTTTTTCGAAGTTTTTTGAAAAATCTTTTTCGGACAGCAATCGGCGGACTTGCGCAACCAAGGCGTCATGGGTGTTTTCGACAGCCTCCTCGATCACGGCATCCATGAGCTTTGAGAGCAGGGCCCCCACGTCCGGCCCCTGCGCAACGCCGAGCTCAATGATGTCCCCTCCGCTAATTGCCAGGTCTTTTACGCAAAACGCCGCGCCCTCGTGCACCAGCTCATCGCAAATGCGCTCGAGGTCGTCCACCATTTCAACTTGAGCTTCAATGAGATGCGGCGCTTTACCCCGGGCGTCTCCGCGCTTCAGGTCACAGAGGCTACGGAACAGGTCGACATCGCCGCCAAGCTTGTTGATCATGCGTTTGACCGACTTCGCGCTCGCTTGGACGACATCGTCGTGATGCTGCACCAAGGTAAGTACGCGAGTCATCGACGCCTGCGAAAACGTGAGCCGTTGCATCACTTGGCGTGCAATAGGCACGCCAAGATCGGGGTGGGCATAAAAGTGTCCAATCCCCGCTTCATCGGTGAAGAAGGCGGAGGGCTTGCCCATGTCGTGGAACAGGGCCGCCCAGCGAACGAGCGAATAGGGCGGCACGCCGTCGATAACCTTCGCCGTATGCTTGAGCACGTCGTAGACATGGTACGGCGACTTTTGCTCGAAGCCCTTCATGGCTACCAGCTCGGGAATCACGGCGCTGAGCACATCGACGCATTCGACAAGGGCCGATCCCGCGCAGGGCCCAAGCAGCAGTCGATTCAGCTCATGCGTGACGCGTTCTGCCGATATTTGGCGAAGGAAGCGCTTGCTGCACACCATCGCTCTATAGGTGTTTTTCTCGATGGAGTACCCGAGTTCCGCTGAGAATCGGCATGCGCGCAAAAGGCGAAGCCCGTCCTCGGCGAAACGCGTATAGGGATCCCCGACCGTTCGAATCGTCCGCGTCTCGATGTCGTGCATTCCCCCGAACGGGTCCAGCAAACCTTTATCGGGGCGATAGGCCATTGCGTTGATAGTGAAGTCGCGACGGGCGAGGTCCTCTTCGATGCTTTGGGTGAAGGTGACGTTTTCGGGGCGGCGCCCATCTTTATATATACCGTCGATGCGAAACGTGGTGACCTCGAAGGCCGTGTCGTCGACGATGACGGTTAGCGTTCCGTGCTTGGTACCCGTTTCGTGCGTGGAGAAGCCCGCTGCCTCGCAGATGCGTTGCGTTTCCTGCCAATGCGCGCTGCAAGCCATGTCGATATCCGACACGCTGCGCCCAAGAAGGGAGTCGCGAACGAAACCTCCGACAACCCAAGTTTCGGCGCCAGCATCGCCGAGCGCTGAAAGCAGCTTCAGCGCTTCATTCGGTAGCGAGAAGGAAACAGCAACATTCATGGCAACCCCCGTATTCGTGTGTAAGACAGTATAAACCGCGCCAGGGGATCACTCGAGCGAATAGACGTATTAGTACAAGCACGCTGCACTATAAGTAAGAGAGAGGAACGCTGCTGGTGTTCGGTTGCTTCTATATCTAACAGTCTAGAAATGTGGCCCCATATGTCCATCTATATGCGGTATGTCGTGTCGACCATGAGCAGACGGCGAGCCACCTTTGCAGTTCTGGGCTACCGGTCCTCGGTTTGGCGAACGCGGAAGCGGCGAACGAACCAATTCAAGAAGGACTGCATGTTGGCGGGGTCGCATCACCGCACTTCCAAACTATTGGCTCTGCGAGACCAGAATTGACATGCGCTAGGCCTAGTCCGAAAGTCTGTCGCATATGCGTAGGTATAAGCGGCTGAATCCAGGTTCACGAAAGCTGACCGACCATCCATGTCAATTCTGGTCTAACGGAGCGCAACTAACGGAGCGCAACTAACGGAGCGCAACCAAGCGCCGCTCTCAACCGGCGCCGAGGGCTCTTCATGCCTAATTATCTATCGCGACACTCTACTAATGATCAAAATACGGTTCTACAAAACCTAGTGACAGCCATTAACCTTCGCAATAAGAATCCGTAGGGCCGAACGCAAGTTCGGCCCCTAATGGAAAGCGCCGAAGGCGCGCCGCCAAATCCCCCGGGCCGCCCCGGCCCGGGGCGCCGCGAGGGCGCGGGCCCCCGGCCGCGCCCGCGACGGGGCGC
>CAVCPR010000009.1:0-38785 GCA_963604235.1 Anaerovoracaceae bacterium
GTGCAAGTTCTGGGGTCTCGGCGGCGACGGCACCGTCGGCGCGAACAAGAACTCCGTCAAGATCATCGGCGACCACACCGACAAGTACGTGCAGGCCTACTTCCAGTACGACTCGAAGAAGACCGGCGGCGTGACCGTCAGCCACCTGCGCTTCGGCGACGCGCCCATCCGCTCGAGCTACTACATCAACAAGGCCGACTTCGTGGCGTGCCACAACCCCAGCTACATCACGAAGAACTTCCCGATCGTCAACGACGTCAAGCCCGGCGGCACGTTCATGATCAACTGCCAGTGGACGCTCGAGGAGCTTGAGCATCACCTGTCCGCCGAGGCCAAGCGCTACATCGCGGCCAACGACGTGCAGCTCTACACCATCAACGCCATCGACCTGGCGCGCGAGATCGGCATGGGCAAGCGCACGAACACCATTCTGCAGTCCGCGTTCTTCGCGCTCGCCAACATCCTGCCGGCCGAAGAGGCCATCCAGTTCATGAAGGACGCCGCCACGAAGTCCTACCTGAAGAAGGGCCAGGACGTGGTGGACATGAACCATCGCGCCATCGACGCGGGCGCCTCGGCGTTCACGAAGATCGACGTGCCCGCCTCCTGGGCCGACGCCGCCTGCGCCACCGAGGAGGAAGAGCTCGAGGGTCGTCCCGAGCTGGTCAAGCAGGTGCGCGAGATCATGCAGCCCATCGGGCGCATGGCCGGCGACTCCCTGCCGGTTTCCGCTTTCGCAGGCCATGCCGACGGCCAGTTCGAGCTGGGCGCCTCCGCCTACGAGAAGCGCGGCGTTTCCGTCACCGTGGCAACCTGGGACGCCTCGAAGTGCACGCAGTGCAACAGCTGCTCGTTCGTGTGCCCGCACGCCTGCATCCGCCCCTACGGCCTGACCGACGAAGAGGTCGCGGCCGCTCCCGAGGCCATGGCCGTGCTGGACATGAAGGGCAAGGTCAAGGACCTGAAGTACACGCTGGCCATCAGCCCGCTCGACTGCATGGGCTGCGGCGTGTGCGTCAAGGCCTGCCCGTCCGAGGCGCTGGCCATGACCGGCGTGGAGGCCGAGCTCGACCAGCAGGACGTGTTCGACTACTGCGTCAAGGAAGTCGCCGACAAGCCGCAGATCGAGGATGCCACCCTGCGCGGCAGCCAGTTCAAGCAGCCGCTGCTTGAGTTCTCCGGCGCGTGCGCGGGTTGCGCGCAGACGGCTTACGCCCGCCTGATCACGCAGCTCTACGGCGACCATATGTACATCTCCAACGCCACCGGCTGCTCGTCCATCTGGGGCGGCCCGGCGGGCACCTCGCCCTACACCGTGAACAAGCAGGGCCATGGCCCGGCGTGGTCGAACAGCCTGTTCGAGGATAACGCCGAGCACGGCATGGGCATGCTGCTCGGCTACGAGGCCGTCAACGCCATGCTGGCCGCCGACGCCGAGAAGCTCATCGCGGCCGGCGTCGTTGCCGACGAGGCGCAGGCGTGGCTCGACTCGCGCGGCGACAAGGCCGCCTCGCGCGCCGCGGCCGACGCGCTCATCGCGGCGCTGCCCGCCGTGGTTGCCGCCGGCGGCGAGGTCGCCGAGGCCGCCAGCCGCATCCTCGACCATAAGGAGTACCTGGCCAAGAAGTCCATCTGGATCTTCGGCGGCGACGGCTGGGCCTATGACATCGGCTACGGCGGACTCGACCACGTGCTCGCGTCCGGCGAGGACGTCAACGTGTTCGTCTTCGACACCGAGGTCTACTCCAACACCGGCGGCCAGGCTTCCAAGGCCTCCAACATCGGCCAGGTGGCGCAGTTCGCCGCGGCCGGCAAGGACATCAAGAAGAAGAGCCTTGCGGAGATCGCCATGGCCTACGGATATGTCTACGTCGCGCAGATCGCCATGGGCGCCAAGCCCGCGCAGACGCTCAAGGCCATCACCGAGGCCGAGGCGTACCCCGGACCCTCGCTGATCATCGCGTACTCGCCCTGCGAGATGCACTCCATCAAGGGCGGCATGGTCAACTGCCAGTCCGAGATGAAGAAGGCCGTTGACTGCGGCTACTGGAACCTGTTCCGCTTCAACCCCGACGCCGCTGCGGGCAAGAAGTTCACGCTCGACAGCAAGGAGCCGGCGGGCGGTTACCAGGAGTTCCTGATGAACGAGGCGCGCTACAGCCGCCTGACCCGCGAGTTCCCCGAGCGCGCCGGCGAGCTGTTCGAGCGCAACGAGGCCGCGGCCATCGAGCGCTACCAGCACCTCACGCGCCTGAAGGCCATGTACGACGGCGAATAGGCGCTAAGAGGCGAGCGGAAGTCCGCTTGTCGCGAGCTTTGACGAGCTGATGCGCGTTAGCTAGCTTGCGAAGGCCCCCGATGTCGGGGGCCTTCGTGCGTTTGGGGCGTGCGGCTTGGGGATTCGACGGTTGTCCCGGGAGATGGGTGCGGGGTGCTGGGTGCAGAAAGAGTCGCGTGGGGCGCGGTTGCGTGCAGGGAGGAGAGGCGGCGATTGGCGCGAAGGGAACGATTCGCCTTTGGAAATTTCGGTGAAGTTCGAATTATTGCGCCGCCAGTCCCTTCCGTGGTACAGGCGCGCAGGGGGCGCTGCGATAGAATGGGGCGCATGGATACTTTTACGAACAAACATCATTTCGACGTCGTGCTGCTCCCTTCGCAGGAGGAGGCGCTTGCGTGGCGTAAAGCCGCCGCCGACGGGGCCTCTGCCGGTGCGGACTGTGCAGGTGCGGCGTCCGAGCGTCGTGGCGGCGCTCTTGGAACATCGGCCTTTGGAGCTCGCGCGACCACGTTCGGGTCGTGGGTTGCCGACGCTTGGGGCTTATTCGGCGACGGGCGAGGTCTGGTGGGCACGTTGCAGCGCGACATGCTCATGCGTGCGGTTTGCGAGGAGCTTGGTCTTATCGAGCGGGTTGGCCGCGGGGCCGACCGCGTTGCGGTGCGCTGCGTGCGCGACGGGGCGGGCCTTGACTGCTTCGAAGCCGCCGTTCGCGCCGCTTGCGATGAAGCGCGCAGCAGCAATGGGCAGGAGCTTGCATCCGGTGCGGAAAACCTCGCCGACGACGCGTCCGCTCAGACTATGGTGCTCCTTGCGCCCCAGGAGCGCGCGGTGCTTTGCGCGGTGCGCACGTATCGGCAGCGCTTGGCCGGCCTGGGCCTTATCGAGGCAGGGGACGCGCTCGCGCTGCTGCCGGCCTTGCTGCCGCGGCGGCCCCTGCGCATTCTCGTGCAGGGCTGCGCGCCGCTGTCGTTGCAGCAGCGGGCGTTCTTTGCGGCATGTCCCTGGATGGAGGTCGTCGAGCACCCGGCCGCCGGCGGGCAGGGTCCCTCCCGCGCTCCCGAGGGCGTCGAGGTGCGTTTCGCCTTCCCCTCGGGGCGCGAGGCGCAGCCGGCGCTGCTCGTCGACTTGATTTCGCGGGAATTGTCGCGGTTGAGCTGCGACGATGGCACCTGCGTGCCTGCGGGCGGGGCGCGCGTGGTGGTCGCGGCGAAAGACCCGGTTGCGTTGTTCGAGCGTATGGCGCCCGCGCTTGGGCGTGACGGCGCGACGGTCGCCCTGCGGGGGAGTCGTCCATTTGCGGAAACCGATTTCGGGCGCGCATGGCTGGGCCTCGCCCGTTTCTTGGAAGTCGGCTGCGAGAAGAGCGCCCCTGCGCTCACGCCGGCCTACGGCGATTTCCCGTCGATCCCGGTCGAGGCGTGGGATCGCTCCGACATCGCCGATTTCCTCCTGTCGCCCTTCTCCGGCGCTTCCCGGAAGTTCGCGTTCGCCTTCGATGCGGACGCGCGGGGCGATCGCGTGATGACGCGCGCCGCCGTGAGGGCCGAGCTTGCCGGGCGCTGCCCCCTGTTCGCACCGCTTGCCGCGGTTGCGGAAAATCCGGCCGAACATGAAGCGCTCGGTGCGGTGGAGCGTCAGGTGCGCGCGATGACCAATCGCTCGGAGTCGTGGCGCGCCGAGCAGCTTTTCGCCATAGCGGCCCTGCGCCGCGTGTGCGAGGCCGCTCTTTCGGCGGGCCTGGGGCCGCAGGCGTGTCTGGACGAGCTGGAGCGGGCGCGCGTGGACATCTCGCGCATGGTTTGCCCGCGCGACGCCGAGCCTTCCGACCGCATCGACGTGCTCGTATGCGATCAGCGCACGGCGGCGCGCCTTTCTGCGCGTTCGTGCGAGCTTGCCGTCGTCACCGACCTCGACAGCGCCTCGTATCGCGCCTCCGATTCCGAGGATGCGGCGGCAAGCCTGCTGTCAAAGGTGGGCTGCGGGCGCACCGATGACGCGCTTTCCCGGATGAGGCGGAATTTCTTCGCCTGCGAGCATCTGCCGCGTACGCACCTGGTGCTCGAGCGCCCGCTCAACGACGCCTCCGCCGAGCCGGCCTATCCGTGCGTCGTGCTCGAGGAATTCGTGGACTGCTATCGCGAAGATCTCACCGCCACCGACGACATCGACAACCCCTATGCTCTGCCGCAATCGCTGCAGGAGGGCATGGCCCTGCGCGGCGAGGATGCGCTGTTCGGCAACAGCTGCTGCGCCGCCCCCGACGCAAAACCGTCGGTTGAGCAGCGCATACCCTGGCCGAAGACGGGCGAGGTTTCCGACGTTCGCCGCCCGCTGGTGGTGCTGCCGCGCGTGCTTTCCGGTGGAGAAGTGCTCGATCGACCATGTCTGTCGCCGTCGCAGATCGAAAGCTACCTGGAGTGCCCCTACAAGTGGTTCGCCGAGCGCCGCCTGCGCCTTTCCGACATCGACGAGGGCTTCGGGCCTGCCCAGATGGGCGATTTCGCTCACAGCTCGTTGTGCAGCTTCTATCGGCACTTCTCTGAGGACTTGGGGTTGGCGAAGGTGACGCCCGAGACGTTGCCGGCGGCGCGCGAGCTGATGGCCGACGTGCTTGCGCGCCATCGCGCGATGCAAGCGAGCATGCGCACGAGCGAGAATCGCCTGATAGCCACCAATGAGCTTGAGCGCCGCGCCGCCGAGGAGCTCGAGCGCAAGCTGATGGACTACCTCGACTACGAGGCGCGCCTGCTGCCGACGTTTTATCCGGCGTACCTGGAATACGGCGTCGCCGCTGGCGGGGCGGTCGACTATGCCGGCTGCAAGTTGCAGGGCACGGCGGACCGCATCGACGTCGACGATGCCGGGCGCTGCGTCGTCATCGACTACAAGGGGTCGCTTAGCAAGGCGTATGCGCTCAAGACGCGTGAAGAGGGAAGGCTCGGCAAGGTTCAGGCGCTCATCTATGCGCAGGTGGTGCGGCGCACGCTCGGGCTCGAGCCCGTCGGCGCCTTGTACGTGTGCTACGGGCGGCGTCCCTTCGCGACGGGAGCCTTCGACGCGCGCGTGCTGGAGGCGGCGCATCTGCCGAATATGGAACACAAGGGTTGCGCCTGGTCGGGCGAGTCGTTCGCCGCGTTGCTCGACGAAACCGAGGAGGCCATCGCCGCAGGGCTTGAGCGCCTGTTCACGGGAGATATCGCGCCGCGCCCGGCAACGCCCGAGGCGTGCAAGTGGTGTCCGGTTTCGGCCTGTTCGGAAAGGAGGATGTAGCATGGCGCTCACACCGGGGCAGCAGAAATGCGTCGACGTGCTCGACGCCCCGCTCGCGGTCAGTGCGGGCGCCGGCAGCGGCAAGACGTTCACGCTCACGCGCCGCATCGTGCATGCGCTCGAATGCGGGTATCTCGACGACATCGACCAGGTGCTCGCCATCACGTTCACGTCGAAGGCCGCCGGCGAGATCAAGTCGCGCGTGAAGGGCGCGCTGCGTGCGCAGGGCATGACCGATCAGGCGCTGAAGGTCGACGGCGCGTGGATTTCCACCATCCACGGCATGTGCTCGCGTATCCTGCGGGCGCACGCGCTCGAGCTGGGGATCGATCCGGCGTTCGCCATCGCCGACGAGGCGACCGCGGATGCCCTGCTCGATGCAGCGCTCGACGAGGTGCTCGGAGGCCGGGACGACCTCGTCAACGTCGCGGATGGGCTCGATGCGAAGCGCCTTGACGCGCTGTTTTCGGAATTCGCCGGGCGTTCGGCGGGGGCTTCTGCCGGATCGTCGGTGGAGGACATGGTCCGCACGCTGGTGAAAACTGCGTCGGCGAGCCCCGACGGCATGGGCTGCATTGTCCGCCCGCCCGCATCACCCGGCCCCGTCATGCTGCTCGAGCAGGCGTGCGAGGTGGCCGGCGACGCCGCCGCGCTCGCCGAGGGCGTCAAGCCCGGCGCGCGGCGCGACGAGTTCCTCGACGCCACCGGCAAGGCCGTCGAGCGGGCGCGCGAAGTGCTTGACGACCCGGCGGCGGCGAAGGCCCTCACCTATCGCAAGCTGCTTGAGCTGCTGAACGCGTTCGCCATTCCGGGACGCGGCTTCGGCAAGAACACGCCGTACGCCGAACAGGCCCCCGACCTGGCGAATCAGCTGCTCGGCATCTGCGCGGAGGCCCGCTGCGCATACAGTTCCGCACTGCTCGACACGCTCATCGACTTAGCGGGCCTGACGCTGGCGTCGTTTACCCGGCGCAAGCGCGAGGCGGGGCTTTTGGGCAACGACGACCTGCTCACTTTGGCGTATAAGGCCCTGTGCGACCATCCCGCCATCGCGCGCACCTACGAGAATCGCTTCAAGCTGGTGATGATTGACGAGTTCCAAGACACCGACCAGCTGCAGGTCGACATGGTCAAGCGTCTCGCCGGCGAGGGGTTTGCGCGCCTGTGCACGGTCGGCGACGCACAGCAGAGCATCTATAGGTTCCGCGGGGCGGACGTGTCGGTGTACCGCCGCCATCTGGCCGATGTCGAGCGGGAAAACTCCGAAGGCCTCATCGAGCTGCCGGACAACTTCCGCAGCCACCGCGACGTGCTGGCCCTGTGCGATCGCGTTTTTGAGCAGCCCGAGGCGTTCGGGGCGCAGTTCATGTCGCTCGCGCCGGGGCGCGACGAGGCGCGCGTGGCGCGGCCGTTTTGCGCGAGCGGCTCCCGCGTGCGCGTGCAGGTGACTTCCAAGCCCTACCGGGGCGTGTCGACCGATCAATGCGTTGCTGCGGCGGCGGGGCGCATCGCCGACGAGTTCGCCGCGCTTGCGCGCGAGGGGATGTCGCCGGGGGACATGGTCGTGCTGCTCGGCGGCATGACGCGCGCCGACGTGTACGCCGAGGCGCTGCGCGCCCGCGGCCTGGCGTGCGTGGTCGCCGGCGGTTCCATCTTCAACCGCGCGCCCGAGGTTGCGCTCATGGTGCGCTTGGCGCAGGCCGTCACGAACCCGAAGTGGACGGCGGCGCTGTTCGAGGTGATATCGAGCGAGCTGTTCGCGCTTAGCGCCGATGACTTGCTCGTGCTGTCGACGAGCCGCCATCCCGACCTGGGGATTTTGCGTCGCCGTTCGCTTGACCAGGGCTTCCGTAGCCTGGAGAAGGCGGTTGCGGCGGGACGCGAGGTGTCGTGGGCGCTGCGAAGCGCGGTGCAGGTCATGCGCCGGGCGCAGGAGCAGCTGGGAAGTGTGGCGCTCTCGCGCATCCTCGAGGACGTGGTGGCATCTTCCGGTTGGCTTTCGCGCCTTGAGGCCGCCGGCCCCGAGGGGCTTGCCCGTGCGGCGAACGTCTACAAGGCAATCCGCATGGCGCGCGAAATCGAGGCTGCGGGCGGCGTGGGTCCGGCCGGCGTTGCGAGCCAGCTCGCCCGTCGCGTGGAGGTGGCGCGCGAAGCGCCGGGCGCCCTTTCCGCGGGCGGCGGCGACTTCGTGCGCATCATGACCATCCACGCTTCGAAGGGCTTGGAGTTCCCGGTCGTCGCCGTGGCGGAGATGCGCGGCGATTCGGCGCGCGCATCGTCGCTGCTCACGTGTTCCGTCAAGGGCAAAACTTACGTGAGCCTCGACGGCGGCGCCACGCTTTCCCGCCTTGCCGAGAAGTCGTCGACCCCGTTGGCGAAGGCGAAGGCATATCAGCCATTCGACGAATACGACGATGATGAGCTGGTCGCCACCGTGCAGACGGCCGCGACGCCGGCGCTGCTGCGCGCGGCCGCGCGCCTGCACGAACAGCGCGGCGAGTGCGCGGAGGCGCGCAGGCTGTTGTATGTTGCCTTGACGCGCGCGAAGGAATGCCTGGTCATTTCCATGCGGGGCACTTCGAGCAAGGACGACCCGACGGGGCTTTCGAAGAGCTGCTGGGGCGATGTGGAGTCGGCGCTGGCCGGACGCGGGCAGAAGTTCGAGACGGGGGTCACCGGGTTTGCCTTTGGGGGCGAGTCGCCCGCGCGCGTCGAGTGCGCGTTGCTGTCGCCGGACGGAGACGAGGCGCCGGGCGAGGAAGCGGGCGCGTCGCAGGGCGATGGCGCTGACGGGCCTGCGGGTGCGTCCGATGCCTCGTCGCTGAACGGCGAGCCTGCCGTCTTCGATATCGTCGCGGTGCCGCCTGTGGCCCTCGAACGGGGTCGGGCGCTGCCGTCCGTGCGTGCGGGGGTCTTCAGCTACACGTCCATCTCCGGCGACCATGCGCCCGTGCAGGATGCGACGTGCGCATTCGCGCTCGACGAGGGGATTTCCTCTCTTGCCGGCGACGATGCGGCAAGCGATGCCGAAGAGGCCGGCGGGCGCGCCTTTACCGACGATGCCGACAAGGCGACCGATTTCGGCTCGGCGTTCCATCGCGTGGTGCAGGCCGCCGCGTGTTTGTGGGAGCCCGGGCAGTCCTTGGCTTGCCCGCCTAAGGACCGCTGCTCGGCTATTGCCCGCGCTTGCGGCTTGTCGCCCGCGCATACCGAACGGTTGCTTGCGGCATGCGAGCGCTGGTTCGGCAGCGATCTTGCCGCGCGGGCATCGGCTTGCGCGCGCCTGCGTGCCGAGGTTCCCTTCCTGCTGCGCATGGGCGGGGAAGGCTTTGGCGCGACGTATCTCGAGGGCGAGATCGACCTGCTGGCCGAAACCGACAAGCCCGGGGTGCCGTCTGCTCCGGCGGGCAGCGCGCTCGTCATCGACTATAAGACGGGTGGAAGTGCGGACGAGACGGCCGAGCAGCTGCGCGAGAAGCACTTGCTGCAGGCGACCTGCTATGCCGCGGCGGTTCTAAATCAGGGATATGCGCAGGTGGAATGCGTGTTCGTGCGCGTCGAGCAGGCAGGCGGTGCCGATGGGTCCCAGCCACAGCAGCTCGCGTACCGCTTCGCCGCGCATGATCTTGCGGCTATTGAGGATTCCATCGCCGACGCGCGGGCGCGGTCGCTTTCGGCCGAGTCTGCCCGTGCGCATGCCGGGCATGCGAGCGACGCGCGCGAGGCATGAGGGAAGCCTGCGAGTAAACGACGCGCGCGAGAGCGTGAGACGATGAGCGAAAGGACGTTCGTGAACATTCAGATATTCGGCACCAAGAAGAGCTTCGACACCAAGAAGGCCCAGCGCTACTTCAAGGAGCGCCGCATCCCCTTCCAGTTCATCGACCTGAAGGAAAAGGGGATGAGCAAAGGCGAGCTGACCAGCGTGATGCAGGCTGCAGGCGGCCTCGACGCGTTGGTGAACCCCGACGCGAAGGACGGCGACACCGTTACGCTTCTGCGCTATCTTGCCGCCGATCAGAAGTTCGAAAAGGTGCTCGACAACCAGCAGGTGCTGCGCGAACCCATCGTGCGCAACGGCAAGAAGGCGACGGTTGGCTACGAGCCCGACGTTTGGAAGAACTGGGAATAGCGCCGGTGCGCTAGATGCGCGCGTGCTTTCCCCGCGGCGCCTTGCCTTGCAGCATGACGGCGAAGCCGGTGTAGAAGGCGACGAGCGCCGCGCCGAGAAGGACGCCGCCGGCGATGTCGGTCAGCCAATGGACGCCGGAAAGCAGGCGCGCCGCAACCAGCACGACCATGACCGCCGCGCAGACGCAGATGGCCGCCGTGCGCCAGCCGCCGCGCAAGCGCATTTTTGCCTGCGCGGCGGCGGCGCCAAGCGCGGTGACCGCGAGCAGCGTGTGGGAAGACGGGAACGAGGGTTCGCAGATGCCGTCCTCGAAAACGGGCCGGTTGTTCAGCGAAACGTGGTTGAACAGCAGATATAGCAGCAACATGACGACATAAAGCGCGCCGAGCGCCAACAGGTCGTCGTCGACGCGGGCAGGCGAGCGGCGGGTGATGACCTGCTTTAAGCCGAGGGCGCCGAAGACGAGCATGCTGGCGAGGGGAAACAGCACCAGCACGTCGGAGAGCGTGTAGAACAGGTTGCTCTCGCCGGTTGCCGCATGCACGGCCGCGTTGATGCCGGCGAGCCCGACGTTGGTCCCGTCGGCGGCTATCGGCTGTACGTCGACGGTCAGCAGGATGGCTGCAAGCGCGGCGAAGGCGGCCACGAGCACGCCTCCGGCAATGAAATGGGCGGCGGGATTGTCGGTGCGCATAGGCGGCAGGGCTCCTTCGGTAGCTTCTTTTGTAAAGGGATTGTAAAGTCCCGAAGGTTGCCGCGTGCCCCCTGGGCGGTGATTTCTGGAAATCTGCGAAGACGCGGCGGCTGTTCGGCTGTGTGCTGCGTCAGCTGCTTTTGCCGGGGCGGCGAACTTTGCGCCCACGGTGGCGGTATCGATTGTTTGGGATGGCTTGAATGGCGGTGCTCCGAAAAAAGAAGTCCCACCCCTGGCCGGAAGGATGAACCCACCTCAGCAAGGTGGGTGCTCGCAGCTTGATTCCCGGCTTTCGTACCAACGGGCACGAATCTCCGTTCGGCAAGCTATCTTGAGCTCCCTCGGAAATAGCATCGGTCCATCGCAAAAGTGCGGCTTCAAGGGTGGAACTTGTCTTCGAGTATATGGTTGGTTCGGGCAAAGTAAAGTCTTGACAGATTCGTCATTCCGGTGAAGCGCCCTCGGGCGAGACGAAATGGCGCCGCGCGATGCGGAAGGATTCGCCACTAGGCAAACAAACGTTCGCATGCTAGAATGGCAATCCTGACACCGAAAGGGACGAGGTTTCATGGATACGCTGTTCACGGCAATGGAAAACGAACGAAAAGCGCAGGTCGCACCCTTGGCGGTGCGTATGCGCCCCAAAACGTTGGACGACGTGGTGGGGCAGGAGGACGCCATTGGGCCGGGCAGCTGGCTGCGTGCGGCGATAGAGCAGGACAACGTCACATCGGTCATCCTGTACGGCCCGGCGGGCACGGGCAAAACCTCCATCGCGCACGTCATCGCCGAATGCACGAAAGCGACGTTCGTGGAGGTTTCGGCCATCGGGGGCACGGTGTCCGACCTGCGTCGCGAAATAGACACGGCGGAAAAGCGCCTGTCGCTGTCGGGCGCACGCACCATTTTGTTCGTGGACGAAATCCACCGCTTCAATCGAAGTCAGCAAGACGCGCTGCTGCATGCCGTCGAGGATCGCACCGTCGTGCTCGTCGGAGCCACCACCGAAAACCCGTTCTTTGAAGTGAATTCCGCTTTGCTGTCGCGCTCCCGCGTCGTGGAATTGCGGGGCTTGTCCGACGGCGACATCGCGAAGCTTATCGACCGCGCCGTGGCTGACTCCCGCGGGCTTGGCGGGGCGTACCGGCTTGACGAGGGCGCCCGCAGCGCCATCGTGCTTTTGGCCGGCGGGGACGGGCGCTCGGCGCTCACCACGTTGGAACTTGCCTGCGCCATGGTGAGCCCCGGAACCGCGGCGGATCCCGCCATCGTTTCAAAATCCCAGGTCGAAAGCGCAACGCCGCATCGCAGCCTACCCTATGACAAGAACAAGGACATGCACTACGACATCATCTCCGCGTTCATCAAATCGATGCGCGGGTCCGACCCGGACGCCGCGCTATATTGGCTCGCGCGCATGATCGACGGCGGGGAGGATCCGAAATACATAGCGCGGCGCATGTTCATCCATGCGTCCGAGGACGTGGGCAACGCCGACCCGCAGGCGCTGCTCATAGCCGAGGCGGCCTTTAAGGCGGCCGAGGTCATCGGGTACCCCGAGTGCCGCATCAACCTCGCGCAGGCCGCCATCTACATCGCGCTCGCGCCGAAGAGCAATGCGGCCGAGGCGGGCATCGACGCCGCGTTGGCCGAAGTACGCCATGGGCCTGCGCGCTACGTGCCGGACTACCTGCGCGACCGGCATCGTCCCGGTTCGGAGTCGTATGGCGAATACAAGTACCCGCACGACTATCCCGCGGGCTGGGTCGATCAGCGCTATCTCCCCGAGGGGCTTGAGCGCGGCTGCTTCTACCATCCCTCCGAGCGGGGGTGGGAGGCCTACCGCATGGATGCCGCTGCGCGCGATCGGGCTTCCGGGGCCCAAAACAGGGGATAGCGCGGAGTTTTGCAAGCCTGCGGTAGCCGTGTTGCTATGAACGAACGGTGACAACGAAGGTCGGCGTCGGCGGTCTGCGCCGGCTGCATGGTATAGTTACCGCTGATGAAAAACGCATGAAGCGCATGATGAAGGAGGGCGTTCGGTGGAAATCGGCGAAGTTATGGGCGCGGTTTTGCCTATTGTGTACGTGGTGGTGGGCATCGCCCTGGTCTGGTTCGTCGTGGAACTGGTGCTTACGGTTCGCAAGACGCGCAGCACGGTGGAGGACATGAAAAAGCAGCTCGACCCCACGTTGGAAAGCGTGCAGCGCATGACGAAGGCGCTCGAGCCGGCCGTCGACAAGGTCGATCCGCTCGTCGATCGCGTATCCCTGACGGTCGACGCCGCCAACCTGGAGATCATGCGTCTCGATAGCATCCTCGAGGATGTCGGGGAAATCACGGATTCGGCTTCGAATGCGGTCGGCGCGGTGGAAACCGTGACGAACGCCCCCGTGGAGCTGATGAACAGCGTCACCTCGAAGGTTCGCGGCGCGTTCAAGACCAAGCGCGCCAGCGACGAGTCCGTGAAGCTTGGCGAGGCGAAGGCCGCGGCGGCAGATGCCGAGGGCGCGAAGCTGGAGTCTCCGGCTCAGGCGAGCGAGCCCGTGCAGGATCAGGCTGCCGCCGGCGTCGCGTCCGATGGCGTGGCGGAAACCGAAAAGGCTCCGGTCGTGGAGCAGCAGCAGGAAGGCCCTGCGTATTTCACGTACGGCCAGGAAACGCCCTCCAACGGCCAGTAGAGGCCCGCGGCAGGGAAGGTGCGCATAATGGAACAGCCAACCGGCAAAAACCTCGACGGCGTGAAGCGACCGTTTCTGATCGTGTGGACTTGCGTGGGCGCGATCCTGCTCACGGCGGTGATCGTTTACATGCTCAATATCTTAAGCGTGCCCGTCTCCATCGTTTTGTGGACGGTCGTCATCGTATTCTGCTTGCGGTCCACGGTGAACAAGCTCGAGGCGCTCGGCGTTGCCCGCGTGGCGGGGACGGCCATAGCCTACGTGCTCATGTTCGTGGTGCTCGCGTTCGTCGCCCTGCTCATGTTCTCGCCGGCGTTCGGCTTCGGGGAGCAGTTCAAGAACCTCATCGAAAGCGTGCCGACCTACACCAACGACTTGATGGCGTGGGCAGATGGGATGTACTACCAGTATTCGGACGTCTTCCAGAACGAAACGGTGCGCTCGTACATGAACGAGGCGCTCTCGGCACTGGGCACCGCCGCGTCCGACCTGGCCCGTCAAAGCGCCACCGGCGTGGTCGCGTTCGGCACCGGCGTCGTCAACGTGTGCATCGCCGTCGGCTTCGCCATGGTCATCGCATTCTGGATTCTCATCGAGCTTCCCGCGCTGGGTCGGGAGACCATGCGCCTTGCGGGTCCCGCCCATAAAGAGACGGCGGAAATGCTGCACGTCACCTTCACGCGCGTGATGGGCGGCTACATCAAGGGAACGATTCTGCAGTGCGCCATCATCGGTGTCGGGTGCGGGGTGCTGTTCGCGGTGCTCGGCATCCCGAACTACGCGGCGCTTGGCGGCATCGCCGGCGTCCTGAACGTCATCCCCATCGTCGGCCCATGGCTTGGTGGGGCGCTTGCTGCGATAGTCGGCGTGTTCGTCAGCCCGGTCGTCGCGGCAGCTGCGTTCATCGGCACCATCGCCATCCAGCAGGTCGTCTACACGTTCGTCTCCCCGAAAATTATGGCGTCCTCGGTTGACGTGCACCCGGCGCTCACGCTCATCGCGTTGATGGCCGGCAGCTCCATCGGTACCGCGATGGGCGGCTTCACCGGCTCCCTTGTGGGCATGTTGGCCTCTATTCCCGCCGTAGCCGTCATGAAATCCGTTTTCGTGTATTATTTCGAGAAGCGCACCGGGCGTCAGCTGGTTGCCGAGGACGGCGTCTTCTTCCAGGGAACGCCCAGGTCGGACGGCTCGCTCGACCCCATCGCCGACGCAACCTCCCCTCATCCGGACCTATCGCCCGTCTCTGCGCGCGCGGAAGCAAAGGGCGCGGGCAAGGATACGAAAAAAGAACCGCATGACTGATCAGGCGGCTCAAAGCGGTAAACGTGCGGCTGCGGCGCGGCCGCGTGGCAACAGGATCATTAGAAAGACAGGCATATGAAGTACATGACCAGCGCGGAAATCCGCGAGAAGTATCTCAGCTTCTTCGAGGAGAAGGGGTGCAAGCGCATGCCCTCGTCCTCGCTTATCCCCGACGATCCTTCGCTGCTTTTGACGAGCGCCGGCATGGTGCAGTTCAAGCCCTACTTCCTGCATCAAAAGGAGTTCGACCCCGCCTATATCGGCACCACCACCGCGCAGAAGTGCGTGCGCACCAACGATATCGACAACATCGGCGACGCGCGTCATCTGTCCTTCTTCGAAATGCTCGGCAACTTCAGCTTCGGCAAGTACTTCAAGAACGAGATGTGCGCCTGGGCATACGAATTCTCGACCGAGGTGCTCGGTCTTCCCGCTGAAAAGCTGTATTTCACGGTGTACGAGGACGACGACGAGACCATCGAGATCTGGAAGGAACTCGGCGTTCCCGAGGATCACATCTCCCGTTTGGGCGAAGAGGATAACTTCTGGCGCGCCGGCCCCACCGGCCCGTGCGGCCCGTGCTCGGAGATCTACTTCGACCAGGGCCCCGAGGTCGGCTGCGGCAGCCCCGACTGCAAGCCGGGCTGCGACTGCGATCGCTACCTGGAGTACTGGAACTGCGTGTTTACCCAGTTCGACGGTCAGGAAGACGGCACGCTCGCCCCGCTTAAGACCAAGAACATCGATACCGGCATGGGCCTCGAGCGCATTGCGGCCATCATGCAGGGCGTCACGAACAACTACGACACCGACGTGCTGCGCAGCCTGGTGGCGGTCGGCGAGAAGCTGACCGGCAAGGCTTACGGCACCGATCACGAGGTAGACACGAGCCTGCGCATCATGGCCGACCATAGCCGTTCGGTGGCGTTCATGATCGCCGACGGCATCCTGCCGTCCAACGAGGGTCGCGGCTACGTGCTTCGCCGCCTGCTGCGCCGTGCGGTGATGAAGGGCCATCTGCTCGGGCTCGACAAGCCGTTCCTGAACGACTACATCGACGAGATCGTCAACCTCATGGGTTCCGTGTATCCGGAAATCGTCGAGAACCGCGAGCTCATGCGCGGCATCATCCTGTCCGAGGAAGAGCGCTTCGGCGCGAACCTGCGTCAGGGCCGCGCCTTCTTGGCGCAGGCGCTTGACGGTCTCGACGGCACGGTTCTGCCCGGCGATGAGGCATTCACGCTGCACGACACCTACGGTTTCCCCGTCGACATCACCCGCGAGCTGTGCGAGGAGCGCGGCGTTGCCGTCGACATGGAGGGCTTCGAGCGCTGCATGGAAGAGCAGCGCAACCGCGCTCGCGCGGCCAACACGAAAGACGCCGAGGCCGCATGGAGCACCTATGGCGGCGTGTACGCCGATCTGCTCAAGGAGCTCGGCCCGACGAAGTTCATCGGCTATCGTGAGCTTTCCGCCGAAGCAAACGTCACCGCAATCGTTCGCGACGGCGAGAAGGCCGACGCGCTTGCCGCCGGCGAGGAAGGCGACGTCGTCTTGAGCGCGACGCCGTTCTATGCCGAAATGGGCGGCGAGGTCGGCGATACCGGCGTCATCTCCGCCGATGGCGTCAAGCTGGAAGTTGTGGATACCAAGGCTCCGGAAAAGGGCCTGACCGTGCACAAGGTCAAGGTCGTCGAGGGCGCTCTTTCCGTGGGTGACGCGGTCACCGCGCGCGTGGATGCGGCCCGTCGTGCCAGCGTGACGCGCAACCATACGGCGACGCACATCCTGCATGCGGCCCTGCGTCAGGTGCTTGGCGACCACGTTTCCCAGGCCGGCAGCTACGTCGGCCCCGATCGCCTGCGTTTCGACTTCACGCATTTTGCCGCCGTCACGGCCGAGCAGCTCTCCGAGGTGGAGCGCGTCGCCAACGAATTCATCATGTCCGCGACGCCCACCAACATCTACGAGACCTCGCTTGACGAGGCGCGTGCCGCCGGCGTCACCGCGCTGTTCGGCGAGAAGTATGGCGACGTTGTCCGCGTCGTGGAATGCGGCACCTTCTCTCGCGAACTGTGCGGCGGTTGCCATGTCGCCAACACTTCCGAGATCGGATTCTTGAAGGTCACCTCGGAAACGAGCGTCGGCGCGAACGTGCGCCGCATCGAGGCCGTCACGAGCCTCGGCGCACTTGCGTATGTGAATAAGCTCGAGGCAGAGCTGAAGGAGACGGCCGAAGTGCTGCGCGTTCCGCTGTTCGACGTGTCCGAGCGTAGCGCCGCCAACGTCAAGCAGCTGCGCGAGTACCAGAAGGCCGCCAAGCAGACCAAGAACGCCGTTTCCGACGACAACATCACGAAGCTCGTCGACAAGGCGGTTTCTTCCGCGGCCGGTTACCCGGTGGTCATCTCTCGCGTGCAGGTTGCCGACTCCGGCGCCCTGCGCAATGGCTGGGACGTTCTGAGCAGCCGCATGCAAAAGCCGGGCGCCTGCGTGCTCATCGCGGAAAAGGACGGCAAGGCGGTCCTCATGGCGGCGGGCAGCCCCGAGGCCGTCGAGGCCGGCTTCAACGCCGGTGCCATCATCAAGGCCATCGCCCCCTGCGTGCAGGGCGGCGGCGGCGGCAAGCCGTCGATGGCACAGGCTGGCGGCAAGAACGCCGCGGGCATCGACGATGCGCTCGAGGCCGCTCGCAAGCTGCTTCTGTAGCATCCGACGTTACGGCGAGGGCGTTCCGCTGGGAAGAGGCGGGGCGCCCTTACTTGTTCAAAGCAGGGGAAAGGTTGAGGGATGAGGATATTGGCGCTCGATATCGGGCAGACGCGCATCGGCGTGGCGGTCAGCGACCCGCGTGAGACGGTCGCGACCCCGGTATGCGTGCTCCCGGCGAACGAAGTGCTTTCCGGCGCAAAAGGCTGGCGCAGGGTTTTGGAAGATTGGGAACCCGACATGCTCCTTTCCGGCTTGCCCTACACGATGGCGGGCGAGGAAGGCCCGCAGGCAGCGAAGATCCGCGAGCAGGCAACAAGCATAGCCGCAGCCTGCGACCTGCCGCTTTCCTTCGCCGACGAACGTCTTAGCTCACGCGAGGCGAAGCGCAGTTTGCGTGAAAGCGGCCTGAGCGAACGCGAGATGCGCGGTAAAGTGGATATGATTGCAGCAAGTGTGTTCTTGCAGGCGTGGCTTGATGCCCGTCATGCCGGCGAAAGGTAAATTCCGCTTATGAATCCCTTGAGAAGGCAAGTTACGTATTCCCGCCGTCCCACGCATGCGGCACGTTCCGCCCATGCGCGCGGCGATCGCATGTTCCGCACGTACGACACGAGCTTCATCCAGCCCAAGCGCAGCAAAGGCCCCACCATCGCCTTCGCCGTCGCTCTCGTCGTTGTGGCGCTGCTGCTCGTTTGGTTCATCGGGACGCGCATCGCCGGCTGCGTCTCCCCGCAGGTGGAGGTCATTTCCCCGTCCGAGCAAGCGACGATCGTCGTCGACGAGGGCGAGGGCGCCGCATCCATCGCGCAAACGCTCGTCGACGCGCGCCTTATTTCCAATACGAAGGATTTCACCGACGAGGTGACCAAGCTGGGCACGAGTTCAGACTTGAAGCCGGGCACGTACTTGTTTGCGGGCGGCACGTCGGTCGGCGACATCATTTCCACGTTGCAAGCCGGCCCCGTCACGGCCACGCTCACCATCCCGGAGGGGTATCGCTTGACTGAGATCGCCCAGGCGGTTCAGACGGCCACCGAGGGCAGGGTCAGCGCCGACGCCTTCACGCAGGCGGCTTCGAATGCGAGCGCCTACGTGGCCGATTACAGCTTCCTGGAATCGGCGGGCACCAATAGCCTGGAAGGCTTCCTGTTCCCCAAAACCTACGACATCGCCGTCGACGCGACCGCGGACAGCATCGTTCGCAGCATGCTCACGCAGTTCCAGACGGAAACCGCCGATCTTGACTGGTCGTATCCGCAATCGCAGGGGCTGTCCATCTACCAGACCGTCAACCTTGCCTCCATCGTGGAGAAGGAGTCGAGTGGCGACGAGCAGATTCGCGCCCAGGTGGCGTCCGTGTTCTACAACCGCCTGACCACCCCCGGCGAACCGAGCAACGGTTTCCTGCAGTCCGACGCCACCACCGCCTACGAGGTTGGCCACGACCCGACCGCCGACGAGGTGCATTCCGATTCCGCGTACAGCACCTACACGCACCAGGGCTTGCCGCCGACCCCGATCTGCTCGCCGTCCATCAACTGCTTGCGGGCGGTGTGCGCGCCGAATGCCGACGCGCTCGGCAGGTACTACTTCTTCTACTTCGAGGGAGACGCCTACACCTTTAGCGAAACCTACGAAGAGCATCAAGCGGCGTTTTCGTAGGACCTCATGGCTTATCTGAAACCGGAGCGGTACTTCTCGCGCATATCGCGCATCGATATCCAGCGCGACCTGCTCGATGAGGGGTACCGCTTCGTCCTGCTCGACATCGACAACACCATCCTGTCGCGCGCCACGCATGACGTGCCGCGCGATGTCATGTTGTGGCTTGCGCAGGCGCGCCAAGCCGGGGTGGAGCTGTGCCTGGTGTCGAACAACTGGCACGCGCACGTGTACGATTTGGCACGCTCGCTTAGCGTGCCCATCGTGGCGAAGTCGTGCAAGCCCTTTCCGGCGGCGTTTTTGCTCGCGCTTCGCAAGCTCGGCGCTCGCCGTCGTGAAACCGTCGTTGTTGGCGATCAGCTTTCCACCGACGTGCTCGGCGCGCATAACGCCGGCCTCGCGGCGTATCTCGTCGCCCCGCTCGTCGAGCAGGACCTGAAACACACCCTCTACGTTCGCCAAATAGAGCGCGCCATTTTAGGCGACGCGCGTCCCGAAGGCGCGACGGCCACAGCGCCGCTTTCTGCTGCATCTGACGCACCCGCTAACACGTCCGCCACAGCGCCCGCCGCAGCATCGCCGGCAAACCCCGCATCGCTAACCGCCGCGCCGGCAGCCGCCGCCTGCGCAGCTCCCGCGTCGCCGCGGGGTGAAATCGACCATTCATAAAGAACATCCTCCGCCCGCCGCATCTTTCGCTATCATGGAAAGTCCCTGCTAACCTGCAGGCCCTTGAACGACCAGAAAGGATTTTCATGACCGAGCAGAGCGAAGGCGAACGCCTCTATATTTTGGGGCACCCGGTCGCGCATTCGAAATCGCCGGTAATGTACAACGCGGTATACGGGGAGATGGGGCTGCCCTGGTCCTATGGCTTCGCCGATTACCCGGAAGAGGAGGATGCCCGCGCGTTCGTCAACGCGCGCGAGTACCTTTCCATCAACATCACCACGCCGTATAAGCCGCTCGCATTCGAATCGGCTACGCGCAAGGCGGCGAGCGCGAAGCTCGCGCAAGGGGCGAATGTGCTTGTGCGCAAGGACGACGAGCTGATCGGCTTCAACACCGACGGCGAGGGGTGCGTGAAGTTTCTCGAGCTGGCGGGCGTGAATTTCACCGGCAAGCGCGTGGTGGTGTGCGGCACCGGCCCGACGGCCCTGTCCATCCTGCACAACTGCGCGGTGGCGGGGGCGGCGGTGGTGCTGTTGCTGTCGCGCGATTCGGAACGCGCGCGTACCGTCCTCGAGGCGTACCTGGAGCGTTTCGGGCTTTTGGCCAACGCCACCATCGATTTCCCGGCGGTGAAGGAGGGTCACCGCAGTTTCCGCGAGGCATACGAGAAGCCCACGTTCAAGTTCGGCAGCTACAAGACGTCGAAGAATGCCCTGCACGCCGCCGACATCGTCATCAACGCCACGCCGCTGGGCATGAAGCCCGATGACCCCGCGCCCCTCGACACCTCGCTTTTGCGCCCCGAGCAGGTCGTGTTCGACGCCGTGTACGCAAGCGGTCAGACCAAGCTGATCGCAGACGCGCTCGCGCTTGGCTGCAAGGCCTACAACGGCGGCGGCATGCTCGTCGCGCAGGCGGTTGCGACGGTGTATATCCTGGCGGACATCATGGGCATTGACGTGCCCATGAGCGATGCCGAGATGTTCAACAAGATGGCAGACGCCGCCGACTTCGACTGTCCGCGGGCGCTTGGCGCGTAAGGCTGCAGTACAATACTCACGAGCATTACCCTTATACCAGCTGAAAGAAGAAAACATGCGTTACTACACAGCCGGAGAAAGCCATGGGCAGGGCCTGGTCGCCATCGTCGAGGGCGTCCCGGCGGGCCTGAAGGTTTCCGAGGAGCAGATCAACGTCGATCTTGCACGTCGTCAATCCGGCTACGGCCGCGGTGGGCGTCAGAAGATCGAGCATGACACCGTGCAGGTGCTTTCCGGCATCCGCTTCGGCAGCACCATCGGAAGCCCGGTGGCCATGCTCGTGCGCAACCGCGACTGGGAGAACTGGACTGATCGCATGGCGCCGTTCGGCGAGGCCCCGCGCGACTTGGTGCGCGAGGTCACGCCGCGCCCCGGCCATGCGGATTTGGTCGGCGCGCTGAAGATGAACACCGACGACTGTCGCAACATCCTCGAGCGCTCGAGCGCCCGGGCGACCGCCCCGCGCGTGGCGGCGGCGGGCATCGCGCGGGAATTTCTCGCCGAGTTGGGCGTCGAAGTGCTTTCGTACGTGACGTCCATCGGCTCGGTCGCCATGCGCGAGGAAGACCCGTGCATGCAGGCCGCAACCTACACGCCGCTCGCCATCGAGACGAGCGAGGTGCGTTGCCCCGACGAGGAGGCGACGGCGGCCATGAAGCGCGAGATCGACCGCGCCATCAAGACGAAGGACAGCCTCGGCGGCACCTTCCGCGTCGTCGTGCGCGGGCTTCTGCCCGGCATCGGCAGCTTCGAGGTGCCCACCGATCGTTTGACCTCGACCATCGGCGCGGCGCTGTTCTCCATCCCCGCCATCAAGGGCGTCGAATTCGGCCTCGGGTTCGAATGTGCGCGCCGTCCGGGCAGCAAGGTGCACGACCCCATCGTGCTCGACCGCGCCAATGCGGCCTTCACGCGCACCACGAACAACGCCGGCGGCCTGGAAGGGGGCATGTCGACGGGCATGCCGCTCGTGGTCACGGCGGCCATGAAGCCCATCCCGACGCTGATGCAGCCCCTGCAAACGGTGAACATGGACACGCTCGAGGTCGCCTCGGCATCCAAGGAGCGCAGCGACGTGTGCGCCGTTCCCGCCGCCGCGGTCGTCGCCGAGGGCGAGGTGGCGTTCGCCATCGCGGACGCCTATATGCAGAAGTTCGGCTGCGACAACATGGCCGACATCAAGGCGGCCATCGCGGCGTACAAGCAACGTCTCAACACCATGTCCCGATAACTGAAACGATTTCAACACGAAGATAGATACCAAGAAAGAAGCAAGCACATGTCCGAAGAAGTGAAGAACCCCATCACCCCCGAAAACGACCCGATCGCCTACACGCTGTCGGTCAGCACGCCCGACGAGGTCGCCGCCATCGTCAACAACCCGCAGATCGAGAAGGCGCCCCGCCCGACCTACGAGCTGACGCGCAACGTGTTCTTCGTCGGCTTCATGGTTGCCGGCAAGACCTCCACGTCGCGCCGCCTTGCCCGCCAGTGCGGCCTGGCCACCATCGACCTGGACGCCTACATCGAGCGCCGCGAGCGTCGCGCCATCAACCAGATCTTCGCCGATCAGGGCGAGCAGGGTTTCCGCGACATGGAGACCGAGGTGCTGCGCGAGTTCGCGCACAAGGGCCCGATGCTCGTGTCCTGCGGCGGCGGCATCGTGCTGCGCGAGGAGAACCGCAAGATCCTCAAGGAGAACGGCTTCGTCGTGTATCTGCAGGTCACTGCGGAGCAGGCTGTCGAGCGCGTCGGCGACGTCTCCACGCGCCCGCTGTTCAAGAACCTGGAAACCGCGCGCAAGACCATCGAAGGCCGCCTGCCCATGTATGAGGACGCGGCAAGCGTGTCCATCGACACCAACGGCAAGTCCATCAACATGGTTGCCCAGGAAATTCAGGACATTCTGGAGAAGGAAGGCATTCTGTGCCTGCAACAAAAGTAATGGTGAACATCCCCGGCGAAGATGCGTACGCCGTGCGCATCGGATCCGGGGTGTTGGCGGATCTGGGGCAGTCGCTGCGCAAGGTGGCGGCGCTCGAGAGCGCAACCGACGTGCTGGTCATCACCGATACGCAGGTCGGCCCCCGCTATCTTGCCCAAACGAAGATGTCGCTTGCGCGCGCCGGCTACAAGGTGTCGGACATCTGCCTGCCGGCAGGGGAGTCCGCCAAGTCGACCGAGGTGCTCGCCGAGGTGTGGGAAGCGATGGCGGCGCTGTCGCTTGAACGCGACTGCGCGGTCGTGGCGCTCGGCGGCGGCGTGGTGGGCGACCTTGCCGGGTTTGCCGCCGCAACCTATATGCGCGGCGTCGAGGTGGTGCAGGTGCCCACCACGTTGCTGTCGATGGTCGACTCGAGCGTCGGCGGCAAGACCGGCGTGAACCTTTCGGCGGGAAAGAACCTGGTCGGCGCCTTCAAGCAGCCGGCGTTCGTGTGCGCCGACACGGCCACGCTGCAAACGCTGCCCGAGCGCGAATGGGTATGCGGGTGCGGCGAGGTCGCCAAGTCCGCGGTCATCGAAGGGGATGACTTCTTCTTCTGGCTGACCGAGCACGCCGCCGCGCTTGCCGCGCGCGAGGCCGCCGTGGTCGAGGAGGCCATCGCCCGCTGCGTCGTGTTCAAGGCCGACGTGGTTGCGCAGGACAAGACCGAAAGTCGCGGCGTGCGCGAGTGCCTGAACTACGGCCATACCTTGGCGCACGCCATCGAGAAGCTGGCGGGCTACGGCACGTATTCGCACGGCCATGCCGTGGCCGAGGGAACGCGTTTCGCGGCACGGCTCGGCGCCAAGCTCGTGGGCACGTCGCCCGACGTCGTCGAGGCGCAGGACGCCCTGCTCGACGCCTTGGGCCTTGCAAAGCTCGGCTGGTCGGCGCAGCCCGAAGAGGTGCTCGCCGTCATGAAGCGCGACAAGAAGGCGCGTCGCGGGCAGGTGCGTTTCGTGGTGCCGCGCGACATCGGCGACTGGGAGCTGCTCGACGTTTCCGATGACGTCATCCTAGAGCAGCTTGCCGCCTGGTTTGCCGAGTGATAGTCGGCGCCTGAATCGGAACACAGCGAACGCCAACACATACATGACGAAGGCCGAGCCGGCATGTGCCCGCTCGGCCTTCGTCTGTCTTATGACAGCGCCCTTTTCGTGAGCGACTTGTCGAACGAGAGCACGGCATCCCCGTGCAGGGCGTTGCGCGCGAGCACCATGCAGTCGGTGAAGTCCGTCGCGGTGCTGCCGAAGTAGCGCAGAGCCAAGCGTATCTCGTCCTTTTCCGCGGCATTCACCTCGTCGAGCATCCAGTCGAGCACGCGGGCGATCATGCTGCGCGGCACGTGGTAGAGGTCGCGCAGCACCACGGAGGCACGCGTGAGCGTCTCCGGGTAGATATAGGCGTCCCCGGCGGTGATGACATCGGCGACCTGCTGCGCCTGCCGCGCGTGGTCCTTCAGCACGTAGCGCAGAATCGCCGTCTCGTCGAGTATGGTCGGCATCGCCTACGCCCCCTCTCCCTTGTCGAGCGACAGGATCCAGATCTCGCCTTCCTGCTCGCGTTTGGCGGGGCTGGCGAAGATATTGAGCGCGCCAAAGGCCTTCAGCTCGCTTGGCGCGGGGCCGGGATCGGGCGTGAAGGGGAGCTTCCGGTCGCGCAAACTTTTGGTAAGGAAAACGCGCACGGCTTCCGACAGCGTCATGCCCATTGAGGTGTACAGCTGCTCGGCTTCCTGCTTCAATTGCGGGTCGAGACGGACCTGAAGAAGGGCGTCCTTGGCCATATAACGCCTCCTTTCACTTGTGATGCTTCAAATACTGTAATGACACTGTACTATGAACAAGAGTGCCGTTCAAGCGCCCATGCCCCGGCGACTACATGCTCGAATCAATGCTTTCCGCCGATGGATGCGGCCCGGCAGTGTTCAAAACGAGGTAAGGCGCACCGGCGATATTCCTCGCAATGGGGTGCATTCCCTGCTTTCGCCGGCTATAATCCAGACATCGCGACCGCAGCTGCCAAACGCGTGCGGTCAAGCTAATCAAGGAGGGGAATCATGGCTTCTACCTGCACCGTCGCTCAATTGCAAAAGGATTTCGCCGCCGTTTCGGGTCAGGTGCTTGAATCGCGCGAGCCCTTGTTCATCGACCAGGGGGGAATCGCCGAGCTTGCGCTCGTCCCTGCCGACGACTACCTGCGCGATATGCAGGCGCTGTCCGAATTTAAACGCATATTCGCAGATGAAGGGGCTAAAAGCTGCTCGCAATAAGGCGGGCGAAAACCTTAGTTGCATCCGAATAGCGCTCTCTTGCGCAGGCGGCGATGTCGAAATGGCATCGCCGCCTGCGTTTTTAATCGCCCAAGGAGGCTTGGGGTGCGTTCGTCATTGCGCTGCTGAACGCTCGCGGTAATTATTTTCAAGCGACCACAATCCCAGGTCGGCGCCCAAGTCCTCGCAAAAAATCGAAGCAATAAAATGGGAAATGACTTGAAGAATTTGTGAATAGGCGTATGCTAAAAGCATCTGGACCGGATTGCGGCCGGAGTTCTTTGGGGAGGGCGCCGGCAGAAACAGATCATCCGGGCAAGAGGAGAGGGCCTTCACGAAAGGCCAAAGGGGTTACAACTGAAAAGGGGGGTGGTCTTCTTGGGAAGCAAATTCGTCATTGCCGATCCGCGCAAATGCATTGGGTGCAAGGCATGCATGGCCGCGTGCCTCGTCAAGCACTTCGTTCCCGGAGACGTCGCCATCGCGCGCCTGAACGTGGTCCGTTCGGGCGATCGCACCGCACCGATCGTATGCCACCACTGCGAAAACGCGCCCTGTGCCGCCGCGTGCCCGACGCACGCGCTGTACAACGAGGGCGATCGCGTGGTCGTGCGCATGGAGCGCTGCATCGGCTGCCGCAGCTGCGTGGTCGCATGTCCGTACGGCGCGGTCAACGTGGTGTCGCGCATCGATTCCGGCAATCTCGGGGGCCTGCGCGTCGGCGCAGCTCAAAACGCCGCAGTCATCAAATGCGATCGCTGCGTCGACCGCGCGGGCGGGCCGGCATGCATCGAGGCATGCACGTCGAAGGCGCTGCGCATTGTCGATCAGGACGACATCGACGCCCAGATGCAGGCGCATCGGGCGAGTGCCGCCCAGGCTTTAGCTGGGTAATTTCCGCCGCGAAAAGCGGCGGTTGGGGGATACAAGAAAGGGGGACGTCATGGAGAAGCACATGGTCGTGTGCCCGTACTGCGGCACCGGCTGCAAATTCAACCTGCTCGTCGAGAACGATCTCGTCGTGGGGGCTGAGCCTCTCAATGGACTGACCAACGAGGGTTTCTTGTGTTTGAAGGGGTGGTTCGGCTACGACTTCATCAACGACACGAAAATCCTCACGCCTCGCGTGCTGCATCCGATGATGCGCGAGCGCAAAGGTGCGCCGCTTAAGCGCGTCACTTGGGATGAGGCGCTCGACTTCGTGGCGAGCAAGCTCACGGAGATCAAGGAGAAGTACGGGCCGGATGCCATTTTCGTCACGGGTTCCTCCCGCGGCACCGGCAACGAGTCGAACTTGGCGGCGCAGCGGTTCGCTCGTGCGTGCATCGGCACGAACAACATCGACAACTGCGCCCGTGTTTGACACGGCCCCACTGTCGTCGGTCTGATTGACACACTTGGAGCTGGTTCGATGAGCTGCGGCGTTCCCGGCATGGAGGACGCTGGCTGCTTGTTCTTGTTCGGTTACAACCCGAACACATCCCATCCGCTGGTCGCACGTCGCGTGGTGAAGGCGAAGGAGAAGGGCGCGAAGATCATCGTGGCCGACCCGCGCTTCATCGAGACGGCGCGCATCGCGGACATCTACATGCCGCTGAAAAACGGCAGCAACATCGCATTCCTCAATTCGTTCGCGAACGTCATCGTCAACGAGGGCCTCGTCGACGAGGAATTCGTGCGCGAGCATACCCTGGGCTTCGACGAGTGGTGGAAGACCATCGAGAAGTACACGCCGGAAGCGACGCGCGACATCACGGGCATCGAGCCCGAAATGATGCGCGAGGCCGCCCGCATGTATGCCACCGCCGAGCCCTCTTCCATCATCTGCTGGGGCATGGGCGTATGCCAGCAGAAGCAGAACGTGGAAGCCGTGCATACCGCGGCCGCCATCGCCTGCATCACGCACCAGATCGGCAAGCCGAACTCCGGCGTCGCCCCGGTGCGCGGGCAGAACAACGTGCAGGGCGCCTGCGACATGGGCGCGCTGCCGAACTTCTTCCCGGGTTACCAGTCCGTCACCGACCCCGCCATCAAGCAGAAGTTCGCCGACAACTGGAACATCCCGGTCGAGCAGCTTTCCGATCACGTGGGCTACAAGATCACCGATCTGGGCCATCTGGTCCAGGAGGGCAAGGTGCACGCCTTCTACAACTTCGGCGAGGACCCGCTGCAAACCGATCACGACACGCAGCATCTGGCCCACGAGCTGGAAGGGCTCGACCTGTTCGTGTCCCAGGACATCTTCATGACGCAAACCTCCGCCGCCGCCGACGTCATCCTGCCGGCCACCAGCTGGGGCGAGCACGAGGGCGTCTTCTCCGCCTGCGACCGCACGTTCCAATACTTCAGCGCGGCCGTGCCGCCGAAGGGCGAATGCAAGCACGATTGGCAGATCTTCAGCGAAGTGGCCGAGCGCATGGGCTACGACATGCACTACGAGAACTCCCAGGACATCTGGGACCACGAGTGCCGCAACATGTGGCCCGCCGCTTACGGCGCCACCTACGAGAAGATGGCCGGCGTCGGGCATGCCCAGTGGCCCATTCCCACGCTCGAGCATCCCGGCTCGCCCGATTTGTTCCTCGGCGGCGCGTTCACCACGCCGGAGGGCAAGGCGCACCTGGTGGCGCACGACTACGTCGACCCGACCGAGCTTCCCGATGACGAGTACCCGCTGGTGCTGTGCACCGTGCGCGAGGTCGGCCACTATTCCTGCCGTTCGATGACGGGCAACTGCGAGCAGCTGTCCAACTTGGCCGAAGAGCCTGGGTTTGCGCACATCAACCCCGCGGACGCGGCGGCGCGTGGCATCAAGAACGACGACATGGTCTGGGTGGCCTCAAGGCGCGGCAAGATCATCACGCGCGCCTTCGTCGACGATCGCGTCAACGAGAACGCCGTCTACATGACCTACCAATGGTGGATCGGCAAGTGCAACGACCTGACCATCCATGCGGTCGATGACCGCTCCCGCACCCCCGAGTCCAAGTACTGCGCCATCGAGGTGACGCGCGTGGACGACCAGGTGTGGGCCGAGAAGCATGCCGAAGAGCTGTATATGGAGCTGAAAGCGCGCCTGGCCGCCGAGGCGAACGCGCAGTGGGGCGACGAAGCTCCGCTGACCGCCTACAACGACCTCGATGCATCCGAGCGCACCCCCGGCGAGGTCAGCGCCATGGCATAGCGCACGCGCGGCGTGGGAGCCCCCAATCCCGCGCCGCGCACGGAAGAAGATGTTTCGGCTCCCGGCAGGGAGCACCCGATAAGGAAAGGAGGAGTGGATGAATCGCTTTATCGCCATATACCCGAGCCGCTGCGTGGCCTGCGGAACCTGCCGCGCCGCATGCAGCGAGGGGCACCGGCGCGCCGGCCTGCAGAAAGAGCCGCGCTTGGCGCTCTATGAGAGCCGCGACGTGGTCGCATCGCTGACGTGCCATCACTGCGAGGGCGCGCCGTGCGTGAAGGTCTGCCCGGTCAACGCCATCAAGCACGACGACGACGGCTGCGTCCGCGTGGACGAGTCGCACTGCATCGGCTGCAAGCTGTGTGCGGTGACCTGCCCGTTCGGCGCCATCCACATGGCGGGCACGCCCCGCGCCGGCGTCGCGGGCATCGAGTTCAACACTCCATCGTTCGCCGGATCGCTCGACCCCATCCTGCGGTGGGAGATCGGCGTTTCCCCGGTCGCCGTGAAATGCGACCTGTGCAAGTACGACGGCTGCAAGCCCCATTGCGTCGACGCGTGCATCACCGAGGCGCTCACCCTCATCGAAACCGATGGGACCGATGCCGACCTTGAGGAGAAGCGCGCCCAGGCACTTGAAGCGGGGCTCGTGATGTTGGAGGACTTCAATCCGGAAGGGAGGGATGAGCAATGAATATGCTGCTGATATCGACCGTCGTCTCCGTCGTCGGCGCCATCGTGTCGCTGTGCATGAGCAAGGCCGAGACGGCCGCCAAATCCGTCGCCTGCCTGTTCGGCGCGGTAGCCGCCGCAGGGTCGATCGCGGCGGGGCTTTCGGGCATCTTCATGCCCGAGCAGTTCATCTGCTTCGCCACGCCCTTCAATTTCGCGAACTTCACGCTGCTGGTGAACCCCTTGTCGGGGCTGTTGCTGGTCGCCATCAACATCCTGGCCTTCGTCGCCTGGATTTACGGGTTCGCCTACTTCGACGAGTACAAGGGCATGGGCCTTGGCGCGATCGGCTTCTTCATGAACCTGTTCGTGGCCTCCATGAACATGGTGCTGACCGTCGACAACGCGTTTTGGTTCCTCGTGTTCTTCGAACTGATGTCGCTGACCTCGTACTTCCTGGTCATCGTGGAGCAGAAGCCCCAGTCCATCAAGGGCGGCTTCCTCTACTTCATCATGGCGCACGTGGGCTTCTTCATGATCATGCTCTCGTATCTGATCATGGCGGGCATCACGGGAAGCTTCGAGTTCGCCGACTTCCGCGCGGCGCACTTCGAGCCGGCCATCGCCAGCCTGTGCTTCATCCTGGCGTTCTGCGGCTTCGGCTGCAAGGCGGGCATGTTCCCGTTCCATTCGTGGCTGCCGCAGGCGCACCCGGCGGCGCCGTCGAACGTGTCGGCGCTCATGTCCGGCGGCATGATCAAGATCGGCATCTTCGGTATCGTGAAGGTCGGTCTTGACCTGCTGGGTTCCTGCGACGTGCAGCTGTGGTGGGGCATCGTGGTGCTGGTGATCGGCGCGCTGTCGAGCGTGCTCGGCGTCGCCTTCGCGCTTGGCGAGCACGACATCAAGAAGCTTCTGGCCTACCACTCCGTCGAGAACATCGGCATCATCCTGCTCGGCGTGGCCATCGGCTACATGGGCATGGCGCTCAACCAGCCCGTCATCGCGGTGCTCGGTCTGATGGCCGGCCTGTATCACGTGCTCAACCACGCCATGTTCAAGGGCCTGCTGTTCCTCGGCGCCGGCTCGGTGCTCTACACCACCGGCTCGCGCAACATGGAGATCATGGGCGGCCTTGCCCGCGTCATGCCGACGACGGCCATGTGCTTCCTCATCGGCTCGCTCGCCATTTCGGCCATCCCGCCGCTCAACGGCTTCGTGTCCGAGTGGTTCATCTACCAGTCCATGTTCTCGGTGGCCATCACCGGCGACATCGTGGTGCGCGTCTTCGCGGCCTTCGCAGCGGTGTCGCTTGCGATCACCGGCGCGCTCGCCGTCACCTGCTTCGTGAAGGCCTATGGCGTCACGTTTTTGGGCTCGCCTCGTTCCGAGGCGGCGGCGAGCGCCAAGGAAGTCCCGGCGTCCATGCGTTTCGGCATGATCGTGCTGGCCGTCATCTGCGTGGCGCTCGGCCTGGGCGCCCCGTGGGTCGCTCCCGTTATGCAGAACATCGCCGCTTCCATCACCGGTCAGGCGACCATCGCCGTGGCCAGCGGCATCGACCTTGCCAACCCCGCGCTCGGCTCGGTCGTCTCCACGCCGCTCATCGCGGTGCTGCTCATCGCGATGGTGCTCGTGCCCGTGGCGGCGCGCTCTATCTTAAGCAGCGGCGGGCAGGCTTCCGACCGCGACCCGTGGGCATGCGGCTATGCGCTCGACCCTGAGATGCCCGTGGTCGCCACCACGTTCGCGGCCGAGGTCAAGATGTTCCTGCGTCCCATCTACACCGCCCGCGATGCCATCGTTTCGACGGCGGCCGCTTGGCGCGCCGGCTTCGGCACGGTGGTCAGCGGTGCGGAGCGTGCCGAGGTGGTGGGCGACAAGTACGTGGTCGCCGGCACCGCCTCCTTCGTCAAGTGGATCTCCGGCAAGGTCCAGAAGATCGAGGGCGGCAACTTCCGCGTCTACATTATCTATATCGTCGTCGCCCTGGTGTTCTTCCTGGGCCTGGCCGTTTTGATGAAGTAAGGAGGGCGAAATGGAAATCATCGTTGCAATCGTTCAAGCCCTTCTGCTCGTCGTGCTCGCGCCGCTCGTCTCGGGCTCGGCCCGCTGGCTGCGCGCGAAGATGCACACGCGCAAGGGCCCGTCCATCCTGCAGGACTACTACGACATCGCGAAGCTCTTCAAGCGCCAGGACGTCCACACCAAGGACTCGAGCTTCGTGCACAAGCTGATGCCGCCGCTGTTCATGGGGTGCCTGCTCGTGCTGGCCATGGGCGTGCCCATGATCACGCGCCAAAGCCCCATCCCCGCGCTCGGCGACATCATCCTCATCCTGTACCTGCTCGCGCTGCCCCGCTTCTTCTTCTCGCTGTCGGCGGTCGATTCCGGCGACGCATATGCGGGCATCGGCGGCGTGCGCGAGCTCATCGTGGGCGTGCTCGTCGAGCCGGCCATGATGCTGGCGCTGTTCACCGTGGCGCTCGCCACGGGCACCACGGCGGTCGGCCAGATGGGCGATGCGGTGGCGCAGCTGGCCGTCACCAGCCCGGTCGGGGTTTTCGTCGCGGCGCTGGCGTTCTTCGCCGCCTGCTACGTCGAGCTCGGCAAGCTGCCCTATGACCTGGCCGAAGCCGAGCAGGAGCTGCAGGAAGGACCGCTTTCCGAGTACTCCGGCCCGTCGCTGGCCATGGGCAAGATGGCCCTTTCCATGAAGCAGATCATCGTCATGAGCTGGTTTCTGGCCATCTTCGTTCCCTGGGGCGCGGCGACCGAGCTGACCATCCCGGCGCTGGCGTTAGGCCTGGTGTTCTGGCTGGTGAAGCTCGTGGTGTTCTTCACCCTGTGCAGCATTTTCGAGAACGTGGTCAGCCGCGTTCGTTACAAGTTCGTCGGCCGTCAGACGTGGAGCATCGTGGCGTTGTCCCTGTTCGCCTTCGTGTTCTGCATCCTGGGATTGTAGAAAGGAGATACGGAAATGATATCGACCATATCCCTTCTCGGTCTCGGTGCCATCGTCATCCCGTTCGTGATGGCGCTCATCATCGTGGTGTCGCCGCAGCCGGCCGCTAAGTGGCTGTGCATCACGGCCGCGTCCATCTCCACCGTGCTGACGCTTCTCGTCTGGGGCTCGGTGGCGCAAGGCGGCGGGGAAGCCGTCACGGTCGCCCTCGCCTCGATGGGCGATGCGCAAATCCTTGGCCTCATCTTCGACAAGATGAGCGTCATGCTCGCCACCGCCTTCGTGGGCATCGGCCTGTTGATCTCCATCTACTCGGTGGGCTACATGAACGCCGGCAACCGCGAGCACCCCGATGCGCCGCGCCGTCGCTTCTACGCGTTCTTCACCGTGTTCATCGGCGCGATGGCCGGCCTGGTGTACAGCAACACGCTCGTGTGCCAGCTGGTGTTCTTCGAGATCACGGGCGCGTGCTCCTGGGCGCTCATCGGCTATTACGGAACGCCCACGGCGAATAAGTCGGCCATGAAGGCGCTTATCCTCACGCACATCGGCGCGCTGGGCCTCTATATCGCCACCTGCCTTCTGTTCACGCAGACGGGCACGTTCGAGATCGCGGCCATCGCGGGGCTTTCCGTCGACTGGAAGATCGCCGTCCTGATCTGCATCATCATCGCCGCCTGGGGCAAGTCGGCGCAGCTGCCGTTCTACATGTGGCTGCCCTCCGCCATGGAGGCTCCCACGCCGGTGTCCGCGTACCTGCACGGCGCCTCGATGGTCAAGGTCGGTGTCGCGGTGCTCGCGCGCGCCTTGGCATCTGCCGGCGTCATCCCCGAGCCGGTCGGCTGGGTGATCGTGATCGGCGCCATCGTCACCATGATCTTCAGCTTCTTCATGTATCTGCCGCAGAAGGACATGAAGCGCCTGCTGGCCTTCTCGACCATCTCGCAGCTGTCCTACATCTTCCTGGGCTTCGGCTTCTTCGTGTTCGGCAGCCAGATGGCCTTCGACGGCGGCGTGATGCACATGTTCAACCACGCCTTCGCCAAGACGCTGTTCTTCCTGGTCGCGGGCGCATTTAGCTACACCATGGGCACGCGCATGCTGCCCAAGCTCAAGGGCGTGCTGAAAAAGCAGCCGCTGTTGGCGGTCGGTTTCGGCGTGGCGGCGCTCGCCATCGCCGGTTGCCCGCCGTTCAACGGCTTCTTCAGCAAGTTCTCCATCTTCGCCGGCAGCTTCACGGCAGCGCAGGGAAACCCCTTGCTCATGACCATCGTCGTGGTCGGCCTGATCGAGACGGTCGCCTGCTTCGCCTGGTTCCTGAAGTGGATGGGCTCGGTGCTTCCCGGTGAGCCGTCCGAGACGGTCGCCGCAAGCCAGCCTCTGCCCAAGCCCATGGTCGGCGTCTTCGTTGTACTCATCATCATGACCGTATGCTCCAGCTTCATCGCTGCGGCCTGGCTCGGATAGGAGGCTGCCATGGATGGATACATTCTGGTCAACGTCCTCGGAGCGCTGCTGATCGTCACTTCGCTGTCGGTCATGCTCACCCGCTCGCCGAGGACAGCGGCCTTCGAGTACGCCGCGCAATCGTGCGTGCTCGTGGCCATCTTCATCACGCTCGGCGTGGTGACCGGATCGACCGAGCTTTTCGCCTGGTCGTTCACGGCAACGCTCACGAAGGTCATCTTCGTGCCGGCGGTCGTGCTCATCGCTTACAAGAAGATGGGCTCGCCGGAAAACACTGAAGGATCGTCCACCACGCCGGTGCTGTCGATCGTTTTGGTGGCTATCGAGCTTCTGGTGTGCTTTATCGCGGTCATGGGCATCAACCTGCCCACCGCAGCCGAGGTCAAGCCCGCGCTGGCGGTTTCGCTCGCGCACTTCTTCATCGGCCTGACCTGCATCATCACGCAGCGCAACATCTTGAAGCAGATGTTTGGCTACTGCTTGATGGAGAACGGCTCGCACGTGACGCTGGCGCTGCTCGCGCCCCAGGCGCCCGAGCTCGTCGAAGTCGGCATCGCGACCGACGCCATCTTCGCCATCATCATCATGGCCATCGTGGCGCTGCGCATCCACACGTATGCTCACACGCTCAACGCGGATGAGCTTTCGGAATTGAAGGGTTAGGGGGTCATCATGGATCTTTCAAGTTTGCTCGTGGTCCTGCTGCTCACCCCCTTGGTTGCGGCGCTGCTCATGGCGGTGCTGCCTTCGAAGGCGGTTTCGAGCGCGGCGTTCGAGTCGATCCACATCCTGTCGGTCGGCGCGGTGTGCGTGCTGTCCGTGTACCTGGTCGTGCAGGTGTTCGTGGGCGGCGCGGCCATCGAGGCTGTGGGCATGTGGCTGCGCCTTGACGGGCTCGGCTCCATTTTCGCCACGCTGATCGGCGTCATCGGGCTTCTGACCGGCATCTACTCGCTGGCCTACGTGCGCCACGACATCGAGATCGGCAACATGGGCCCGGGGCAGGTCAAGCAGTACTACGTGTTCTTCAGCCTGTTCGTGTTCTCCATGTTGGTCGCCGTGTCGTCGAACAACATCATCATGATGTGGGCGGCCATCGAGCTGACCACGCTGGCCACGGTGTTTCTGGTGGGCGCGTACAACACGAAGCTCTCCCTCGAGGCGGCGTGGAAGTACGTCATCGTCTGCACCGCGGGCGTGGCGTTCGGCCTGTACGGCACCGTGCTCGTCTACGCCAACGCCAATGCGGTGATGGCCGATCCGCACCAGGCGGTGTTCTGGACGTCCATCCTGCCCTACGCGACGCAGTTCGACGGGCAGCTCATCCAGATCGCGTTCGTGTTCGCCGCCATCGGCTTCGGCACGAAGGCCGGCCTGTTCCCCATGCACACCTGGCTGCCCGACGCGCACTCCGAGGCTCCCAGCCCCGTGTCCGCGCTGCTGTCCGGCGTGCTGCTCAAGTGCGCGATGCTCATCATCATCCGCTTCTACATCCTGGCCATCCAGGTGGTCGGGCCGACCTTCCCGCAGACGGTGATGCTCATCTTGGGCGCCATCTCGGTGGGCATGGCGGCGCTCGCGGTCTTCTCCCAGGACGACCTCAAGCGCAAGCTGGCGTACCATTCCTGCGAGAACATCGGCATCGTGGCTCTGTGCCTGGGCTTCGGCGGCCCGCTCGGCATCGCCGCGGCGCTTCTGCACTGCGTCACGCACGGCTTCACGAAGGCGCTGCTGTTCTGCATCTCGGGCAACGTGCTCATGAAGTACGGCACGCGCGACCTCAACAAGATCAGCGGCATCCTGCGCGTGGCCCCCACCACGGCCGTCCTCATGGCCATCGGGTTCTTCGCCCTGGCCGGCTTCCCGCCGTTTGCCATGTTCGTCTCCGAGATCATGGCCTTCGCCTCCGGCGTGCTCGGCGGGCATATCCCGCTCGTGGTGCTGTTCGGCATCGCGCTGACCATCGTCGTGGCCGCCTGCGTGCATGTGGTCACCGGCGCGGTGTTCGGGGAGGCGCCTGAGACGGTGAAGAAGGGCGACGTGAGCCCGCTCGCGCTCGCGCCCGAGGTCATCATGGTGTTCGTCATCCTGTGGTTCGGCGTTGCCATGCCCCAGCCCGTGATCAACGGCGTGGAGCAGGCGACCGCCATCGTTTTGCAATCCGATGTCAGCGCTCTGCACGAAGAGCCGCTCTTCTCGAGCCTGTTCGGCGCGTCCGGCACGATGGATTAAGGAGGAGCAATGGCTGCAACGGCAAATACTCGCACACGGGTGTGCGAGTCGCATATCAAAGCGGTGCAAGAACGCTTTCCCGGCGCGGTGAAGCGCTACGAATGGCAGGACGACGACCAGGTGACCATGACGGTCGAGGCCGACTGCGCCCCCGAGGTCATCGAGTACCTCTACTACGAGCGCACAGGCTTCATGCCCGTCATGGTGGGCAACGACGAGCGCCAGCTCAACGGCCACTACGCGCTGTACTACGTGCTGTCCATGGAAGGCGAGGACCGCGGCTTTCTGACGGTGCGCGTGGAGGTGCCGCGCGACACCGAGACGTTCCGCGCCGTGTCGGCGAAGGTGCCGGCGGCGGTGTGGTCCGAGCGCGAGGTGCAGGACATGTTCGGCCTGCACGCCGAGGGCATCATCGACGGGCGCAACCTGGTTTTGCCCGATGATTGGCCACAAGGCCTCTACCCGCTGCGCAAGGACTCGATGGACTACCGCTACCGCCCGGCACCTACGAGCGATCTGGAAAGCTACGAGTTTCTGAAGGAAACCGGCGGCAAGGAAACCACCATCATGCCGATGGGTCCTTTGCATATCACCTCCGACGAGCCGGGCCACTTCCGCCTGTTCGTCGACGGCGAGGACATCATCGACGCCGACTACCGCCTGTTCTTCATCCATCGCGGCATGGAGAAGTGCGCCGAGGCCCGCATGACCTATGACCAGGTCCCATTTCTGGCCGAGCGCGTGTGCGGCATCTGCGGCTACGCGCATTCGGTTGCCTATTCGGAAACCATCGAGCATGCGCAGGGAATCGAGGTGCCGCTGCGCGCCCAGGTCATCCGCTCCATCGCGCTTGAAACCGAGCGTTTGCACTCGCATCTGCTGAACCTGGGCCTCGTGTGCCACTACACCGGCTTCGACACGGGCTTCCAGCACTTCTTCCGCATCCGCGAGAAGGCGATGGATTTGGCCGAGCTTCTGACCGGCGCGCGCAAGACGTACGGCCTGAACCTCATCGGCGGCGTTCGCCGCGACATCTTGGCCGAGCAGACGGCGGAAACGCGCCGGCTGCTTTCCGAGCTGCGCGTCGACGTGAAGCGCCTGGTGGACGAGATGACGTCCACCCCGAACTTCATGAAGCGCACGCAGGGCGTGGGCATCCTCGACAAGAAGATCGCCCGCGACTTCAGCCCGGTCGGCCCGCTCATGCGCGGCAGCGGGTTCGCCCGCGACACGCGCTGGGTGCATCCCTTCGACGGCTACAAGCTCATCGCCGACAAGCACAAGCCGATCACGCAGGACTCCTGCGACGTGCTCGGCCGCACGCTCGTGCGCATCGGCGAGATCTTCGACAGCATCGACATCATCGAGGAGCTGCTCGACCTGGAACTTCCGGCCGGACCCATCCTGACCGAGGGCTGGACGTACACGCCGCACAAGTTCGCGGTGGGCTTCACCGAGGCCCCGCGCGGCGAGGACGTGCACTGGTCGATGGTCGGCGACAACCAGAAGTGCTACCGGTGGCGGTGCAAGGCGTCCACGTACAGCAACTGGCCGGTGCTGCGCTACATGTTCCGCGGCAACACCATTTCCGACGCCGCGCTCATCGTCGGCAGCCTCGACCCGTGCTACTCGTGCACCGAGCGCGTGACCGTGGTGGACGTGAACAAGCGGACGCAGAAGACGCTTTCCAAGACGCAGCTGGAGAACTACTGCGCCAACCGCCGTCATTCTCCGCTTAAGGATTAGGGGGTGCGCGATGTTTAAAACCATCAAGGAAATACTTCGCACCGGAAACGGGACGGTCGCCTACCCGTCGGCCCCGCTGCACCAGTACGACGGCTACCGCGGCAAGCCCGAGCACGACGCGGTGGAGTGCATCGCCTGCGCCGCCTGCGCGAACGTCTGCCCGCCCAACGCCATCCAGATGTCCATCGACGCGGTGGCGGGAACGACCACCTGGTCGATCAACTTCGGCCGCTGCATCTTCTGCGGAAGGTGCGAGGAGGTGTGCCCGACGAAGGCCATCGCGCTTTCGAAGGAGTTCGAGCTGGCCGTCATGAACAAGGACGACCTGGAGGAGACGGCCACCTACAAGCTTGAGGCCTGCGAGAGCTGCGGCGCGTACTTCGCCACGGTCAAGCAGGTCGCCTACGCCACGGCCATCCTCAAGCAGGGCGCGCCCGACGCGGAGACGGCCAAGGCGCTCGAGGTCGCGCATTTGTGCCCGGCATGCAGGCGCAAGGCCGACGCGTACCGCGCCAAGCGCGCCGACGAGCTGTCCGGCGCCCAGCGCAAGAAGAGGATGGAGGCCAAAGATGATAATCGATAGGCAATACCCCGAGGCGCTCCAGTACCAGCCCGACGTGCGCACGCTCGACGAGAGCGTGCAGAAGGCCAAGGCAGCGCTGCTCAACGACATCAAGCGCTCCGTCTACATCTACCGCGTCGACTGCGGCGGCTGCAACGGCTGCGAGATCGAGATCTTCGCCACTATCACGCCGGTGTTCGACGCCGAGCGCTTCGGCATCAAGAACACCCCCTCGCCGCGCCACGCCGACATCCTCGTGTACACCGGCGCCATGACGCGCGCCATGCGCATGCCCGCGCTGCGCGCCTACGACGGCGCCCCCGACCCGAAGCTCGTGGTCAGCTACGGCGCCTGCGGCTGCACCGGCGGCGTGTTCCACGACAACTACTGCACGTGGGGCGGCACGGACAAGATCATTCCCGTCGACGTCTACATCCCGGGCTGCCCGCCCACGCCGGCGCAGACCATCTACGGGTTCGCCATGACGCTTGGGCTTTTGGGCCAGAAACTCAAGCACAAGGATGAGTTCGAGAAGCCCGGCGAGCAGGCCACCCTGCGCTTTGCCGACGTGCCGTACAAGGTGCGCACGACGCTGGAGCGGGAAGCGCGCCTGTATTCCGGCTACTTCCAGGGCGGGAATTTGGCCGAGGAGTTCCTGACCACGCTCGAGTCGAACCCGGGCAACGTCATGGGCGCGGTGAGCTCGCTCGTGGCCAGCCAGACCGACCCGCGCCGCGCCGAGGTGTACGCGCACCTAGGCGAGGTGCTCAACGGCATGACCATCGCCGACGACGCGAACGAGAAGCTGCTCAAGGAGGCGCTGCAGAAGGTGGTCGTCGCGAACGGCGGCGATGCGGCGGCGTCCATCTTCGCGAAGGCGCTCGATGGCGATGGACGGTAGTGCGAACACCTATGCGCCCTGCGCGCCCGCCAGCGCCGCCGATGCGGCCGCAGCGGGGCCGGAGGTCGTGTTTTACCAGCTGACGAAGAAGTTCGTCGACACGGAGGAATCGGTGCCCGATGATGCGCAGGATGTGCTGTACTACACCTTGGCGGTCGGGCACCACACCGGCGTCATCGACTGCTTCGAGGAACGTTTCCGCTGCTCGCTCGCCGCATACGAGCGGCTGGTGGAGGCGTTTCCCGAGGGGGATGCGCGCTACAAGCTCGCGGGCGTCATGCGCCACGGGGAAATCCAGATCGACAAGATGCACCTTGCGGTCATGGTTCCCGGCTTGGCCGCCATGCGCGAGGC
>CAVCPR010000009.1:38846-46533 GCA_963604235.1 Anaerovoracaceae bacterium
GCGCTAGAGGCGCTGACGGAAATGGTGGACGTGCTCGCGCGCGAGGGCGCGGCCTACATCATGGGAAGGATACGAAGGCCATGAGCGGTAAAGCGGTGTTGACGGTGGGGGCGGTGCTGCGCGGCGACGACGCCGCCGGCCCGATGCTGTCCAAAATGCTCGAGACAAACCCGGTTGAGGGCTGGACGAACATCGACGGCGGGCAGATGCCGGAGGATCAGCTGGCCGTTGTGCGCCGGATGAGCCCCGATGTACTCCTGCTCGTCGACGCCGCCGACATGGGCTGCTCGCCGGGAACCATTGCAGTGCTCGACGAGCACGACGTCGCCGCTAACATGCTATTTACTACCCATTCGCTCCCCATTAGTTTTCTGCTCAAGGAGCTGAAAACCTGTTGTGGTAGGGTCGTGTTTCTTGGCATTCAGCCAGGTCAATTGGAATTCATGGCGCCGCTCACCCCGGAGGTGAACGAGGCTGTGGAAAAAATCTACGGAATGCTTGCGACCGGCTTTGGCTACGCCGCGGGCGTCCCAGGCGATGACGGGTGCGCGGGGTAGCGTGCCTGTCGCATTTAGGAAGGAAGGTGGATCGACATGGAGACGAGAGATCCTGTCGTCCTTGATGCAAGCACTGTTTCGTCGCTGAAGCCCGACGCGCTCTCCCCGGCGGAAACCGAGGCGAAGACCGAGGGCATCGGCGTGACGAAGGCGGGCATGGCTGCGGGCAAGTGCTTCGTGTCCGCGATGCTTGCCGGCGCATTCATCGCGTTCGGCGGCATGTACTTCTGCGTGTTCCTGGGGGATTCGGCTATGCCGTTCGCGGCTCAACGCATGGTGGGCGGCATCTGCTTCTGCCTCGGTCTGGTATTGGTGCTGTGCTGCGGCGCTGAGCTGTTCACGGGCAATTCGCTCATGTGCTGCGCTAAGGCCTCCGGCAAAATCGACTGGGGCGGCCTGGTGAGGAACTGGGTGATCGTTTGGGTCGGCAATTTCGTGGGCGCCCTGGTGGCGGTCGCGCTCATCTACCTGGCCAAGGTGTACGCCATGAATGGCGGTGGCGTCGGTGAGGCGATGGTCTCGGTCGCCGTGAGCAAGGTGACGCCTGACTGGGGCACGCTGTTCTTCAAGGGTATCATGTGCAACATCTTCGTGTGCCTGGCCGTGTGGATCGGGTTCGCCTCCCGTACCGTCACCGACAAGGTTATCGGCATCATTCTGCCCATCTCCGCGTTCGTGGCCTGCGGCTTCGAGCACTGCGTCGCTAACATGTTCTTCCTGCCCACCGGCTTCCTGCTCAATTCCATGGGCATCGGGGCCGAGGGCGCGATAACCATCGGCGGCATCCTGTTCAACTTGAGCGCCGCGACGCTCGGCAACATCGTCGGCGGCGTGCTCGTCGGCATGGCGTACTGGTACATCTACTCGCAGCGCCAGAAGAAGTAGGCCCGTATGGAGGGGTTCGGCGATGTACGGTTCGTGGTGACCTTCCCGAACACGACGGCGGCCATGGCGTTCGCCTCCGCCTGTGCGCAAGGGGGCGTGGCCGGCAGGCTCATCCCCATTCCGCAGTCGCTGCATGCCGGGTGCGGGCAGGCATGGTCGGCGCCGCTGACGTCCCGCGTGAAGCTGCAGGCCCTGATGGCGCGGTCCGACATCGCCTACAACGAGTGCACCATCATGGAGTTTTAACTCCCACGCCCCCGGCGTGCAGGTTCGCAAGAGCCTTGCGCGCCGGGGGCTTTTCGCCGTCTGCTACCATGGACGGGAACGACACGGATGGCGGCTATGGAAGCGGGCGGATGGCGAATGGGTGCGAACGAGATGGTGAATGCGGCAAGCGGGCGAGGTCGGGCGGCCGGCGCGGGTGGTGTCGGCACGAGCGGCGAGGAGCGCCCGCGCCTGACGGAGGACCTGCTTGAGCGGCTGCTGGCCTCGCGCAGCATCGACGCCTATCTGGACGAGGCGGCGCCCGCTGATCGCGCGCTGTGCGAGTACCTCAACGAGCTTCTGCGGGCCCACTGCCTGAAGCGCGCCGAGGTGATTCGCGCCTCGGGCATCAATGCGACCGTCGTGTACGACATCTTCGCCGGGAAGAGCAAACCCGGCCGCGACCACGCCATCATGCTGGCGTTCGGCCTTGGCTGCACCCTGCGCGAGACGCAGCGGCTGCTGCGGCAGGCGGGCGTATCGGAGCTGTACGCGAAAATCCGTCGTGACGCCATCATCGCCTGGTGCATCGATCAGGGGGCGACGCGCGCCGAGGCCGATGACGAGCTGTTCCGTTTCGGCGAGAAAACCCTGCTCGCAACAGGCCGTCTGGGGTAGGGAGACCCCGCCCGCGGGGCCCGGGGACGCATGTTGCCGATTCGCATAATTCAGTTCGCAGCTGACGCGCGGGCGGCGAATGCAAGGGTACAATGCTTGACAACTGCTGCTTCGCGGCAGGGCGTTTTTGCGTCCTGTTTCGGGCGGCGTAATCGACTATCGCAATTTCAGGAAGAGTAATCCGTGAACGACGATCAGATTCTGCATGCGCTTCATTTCGATGATGCGTACGAGGTGCGCAGCGTGCTTGCAGACGGCCCCGGCGGCAGGACCGAGCTGGTCTTTCTCGACGGGTCGGGTCCTTTCGTGCGCAAGAAGATACCGAGCGAGCTTGCGCGCCGCGGGGTGTGGTCCGCCTTGGCGGAGTGCGCCTGCCGCCGCCTGCCGCACGTGGTGGCGACCTATGAACTCCCCGACAGCTTCGTCACGGTGTACGATTACGTGCCGGGCGAGACGCTGGAAAGCGTTGTCGAGCAGAATGGGCGCCTCGATGCGAAGGACGCCGTGCGCCTTTTGGGGGAGGTATGCGAGGCGACAGGCGCGCTGCATGCGTGCCACGTGGTGCATCGCGACCTCTCGCCGAGCAATATCGTTATCGCGGCCGATGGCGCGCACGTTATCGACTTGGGCATCGCGCGAGTGATCGCGGAGGCGCCGGCGAAGAGCACTACGAAACTGGGGACGTGGGGCTTCGCCTCGCCAGAGCAGTTCGGCTTCGCGCAGACCGACGCGCGCTCGGATGTGTACGCGATGGGGCGCGTGCTCGCCTACGCGCTCACGGGCGTTCGCCCCGACGCGGACGATTTTGCCGGCGCGCTCGATCGTACGGACGGCATCCCCGCGAGCGTGAAGGCCGTCGTCGAGAAGGCCTGCGCGTTCGAGCCGAGCGGACGCTATCAAAGCGCCGAGGAGATGGCGCGTGCTTTGACCGCTTGCGGCGCCGGTGCCGCTGATGTTTTCGCGAGCGAGGTTGAGGGCGTGGATGCGGCCGGTTGCGCCGAAGACGCCGTCGATCGGGCCGTCTCTTCCGGTGCGCGGCCCCCGCGTCCGGGCGAGAAGGCGTCTCGCGTGAGCGCCTCGTCGGCTGCGAAGCGGGTTGCCGGCGGCGGTTCTCGCCGGATGGCCGTAATCGTCGCCTGCATTGCGGTCGCGGCGGTCGTGGTGCTCGCTGGCGCTTGGGCGCTCGGCGGCGCTTCCGGCATCGGCAGGCAATCGCAGTCCGCGGGGTCGGGGATGAGTGCGAATGATTCGGCGGATTCGGCGTCTTCCGACGGCTCTTCGCAAAAGGATGGTGCGGAATCCGGCGCCTCGTCAGCATCTTCAATTAAAAGCGAGGCTTCCTCGGGAAGTTCATCGGCCGGTAGTGCCGAGAGCGCCGAGGATATGCTGAGCGTTGTCGAGTCGGGTTGGTCGATGGGCGATGATGGCTATGTGCGATTCGCCTACGCCTTGCGCAACGGCTCATCGAGTACGACCGTCGCGTTCCCGCAGGTGACGGTGACGGGCAAGAGCGCCTCGGGGAACATCCTGTTCACGCGCGAAACGACCTTGTGGGCCATCGGGGCTGGTCAAACGCAGTATTACGCGAGCATTGGGGAAGTAAGTGAAATGCCGGCAAGCGTGGAATTCAAGCCGATAACGCCGAGCAGCTACAATTTGAGCACCTCGAAGTCGACGGGTTCGTATTCGGTGAACAACGTTTCCGAATCGACGGACAAGTACGGCATGGCAAAGGTTACCGGCGAGGTGACCGCCGACGAGGTGGGGAGTGTCGGCAGCAATCAGCTTATGGTGACCGTTGTGTTCAGGGACGGCGCGGGAAACATCGTCGGCGGCGACCAGGCATTCGTCTCATGCCCCGCAAAAGGCGAAAGCGTCGCCTTCAGCACCGTGCCAACCTTCGCAGCGAACTACGAATCCATCGAAGTGCATGCCTGCGATTGGTGATGGGCCAAGCAGCCGCTAGGACAGTAACCCAGCATCCAGATTTCGTAGCCGAACGCAAGCTCAACCCCTGATTGAGAGCGCCCGAAGGGCGCGACGCCAACTTCGCGAAGCGCGGCGTCGCGGCGGGACGGGCGCCGCGCTTCGCGCCTTGCTCGCCTGAACACCTACAAGTTCAACAACTGCTTTTTCTTCTGGTCGAACTCCTCTTGCGTGAGGATTCCCGCGTCGGCAAGGTCCTTCAACTTGCGAAGCGCCTCGATGCGCTCGTCGAGGTCGTTGAACGCGGAAGCGGGCTGCTGGTCGCCGGCCGCTTCCCGGCCGGTTTCCGGCTGCGGCGCCCCTCCCGCCGCCTGAGCCCCGACCGTCTGCGCCGACCCCGCCGCCGCACCTGCCTGCGCCGTACCCGCCGGCGCCGCACCCGCAACCTGCGCATTCAGCGGGTTGATCGCGCCGGCGAGATTCATGCCGAACAGCATCCCTCCGCCTTCGCCAAGCCCGTTGTCGCGCACCCCTTCGGCGATCATCTGCTGCGCGGCGACGTTGGCCGCATGCTGCGAGACGCCCTCGAAGGCCGCGACGTTCATCTTCTTCTCGGCGTAACCGCGCACCAGCTCGCGCGACTCGTCGGAGAACTCGATGTTCTCGATGGCGACGCTCACGAGCGAAAGGCCGAAACGCGCCGGCCACGACCCGGCGTTGCTTTCCTGCGCGGCAACGGTTTCGGCGATGGTGGCCGTCTGTCCCGGCAGCTGCGAGATGCGCAACTGCGACGACAGCGCGTTGACGGCCGCGATGAACGAGTGCAGGAACTCCGAGGTGAGCTGCCGGCGCGCCTTCGGGTCATCGATGGAGTAGCTGGAGATGTTGGCGGGCACGAATGCGCGGATGAACAGGGAGGGGTCGCTCACCTGGACTGAAAAGGCGCCGTACGCGTACACCTCCAGGTCGGTTCCGTAGAAGCGGTCGTTGTAGGCCAGCGGCCCGCGCGTGCCGAAGCGGATGCCGCGAATTTCGCGCAGGTTCACGAACGCGACGCGCTTGTCGTCGGGGGAGGTGCCGCCGAAGGTGAAGCGCTCGGCGGCCTGCCCGAGCAGCGTCTTTCCGAGGCCGACTTCCGCACGGTCCTTCGCGTCGAAGACCGTGGCCTGCCCGTTGCGGTATTCGTAACCGCCGGGCGTGGTGATGATCTGCTCGATGCCGGCTTGGCTGAACACGAACGCGGCGGTGCTTTCCGGAACGTAGATCATCGAGCCGTTCGTCAGGATGTTCTGGGCGCCGTGGTTGTTGCCGCGCCCGTTGTCCATGTTCTGGCGCACGCCGGGGGCTACCAGCGTATGCTCGTCGAAGCTGCCGGCGGTGACGATGTCCTTCCACTGGTCTTCGAGCATGCCCCCGAACGCGTCGAACATGCTATCAACGATACCCATGAGGTCTCCTTTGCTTTAGGCGGGGAAGGGCTACAGCGTTTGCTTCGTGTCGCAGTACAGGCAGGTCACGGCGTCGCCGGCGCGGCCGGTGAGCGGTGCATGGCAGCCTTGGCACTTGCGCGCGACCATTGCGCGCCCGCCGGCGCGCGCCGCGGGGGCGGGCGCGCTCTTCTTCTCGAAGATGCCCCCGACCAGGTTTTTCGCCCCGTCGACGAAATCGGCGAGCTCGTCGGGCAGGGGGTTTTCGGTCTTTATCTCGCCAAGATTGCCGACGGCGGCGTTGCGGACGCCCTCGGCCCAGCGCTTGACCGTGTGCTTCGATTTGTTGGGAAAACTCACCGAGATCTTCGATTTGTTGGGAAAACTCACCGAGATATTCTCCCCGGAAAAGAGCATCTGCAGGATGTTCTTGTCGTGCAGGTGCGTAGTGACCACCTGCGGAAATCCCTGGCTGTCGAGTGTTTGCTCGAGCGGGCAGCGCTTGAGCAGGCGGCGTTTCTGGAACAGGCCCTGCTGCTGGCTGCACACCAAGATGAGGTGGCGATTGGTCAGCACCACCTCATCGAGTTTGTCGGTGGACTTCCCGCTGTGCAGCTCGGCGGGCGCCTCCTGCATGATGACGAATTCCCCGGGATCGAGGTTGTAATCTTCCATGGTCGCAGCTCCTTGCAGACGTTTTGCCCGTATGTCATGGTAGGCAACCACCCAATTAGTTTCCTCAGCTGCGAACTGAGGAATCGGGGCGGGGCCTTCTCTAGACTTATTCGCCGAGGAAGCGAAAAGCCTTATGAGAAGGAGGAACCTATGGATTGGGAAGAGGCCGGGAAGCCGAACGGACAGCAGGTGCCTGGCGGCAACGGCGGCGCGGGCGTGCCGAAAACCGCGTCGAAGGGAAAGAAGACCAAGCGTGTGGTTTTGATCATCCTGGCGGTGATCGTGGTGCTTGGGCTGGTCGGAAGTTTGTCGCGTTGCGGCACGTCGTCGAAGACCTACGAAGATTGGCCGACGACCGGGCTTGCGACGTTGCTGCCCGACCCCGACAGCAGCAAAATCGACGTGATGACCAACAGCGACAAGAGACTGTCAATCTCGGTGGACGACTATACGAGCTCGAAGTTCGAGCAATATATCGAAGCCTGCAAGCAGAAGGGCTTCACGGTGGACGCTGAGAAAACGTCGAGCGGTTTCGAGGCATACGCCGAATCGGGCGAGCATCTTAGGCTGAGCTTCTATACGGACTCGATGGACATCTCGCTTGATGCCGCGGTTGCCCTGGAAACCATCGCTTGGCCGACGTCCGGGCCGGGAGCCGCGCTTCCGAAGCCGGCGTCCGACAAGGGAAGCATCACGACAAACAGTTCGTCGACGTTTAGCGTGACGGTGGGCAACACTTCGAAGCAGGATTTCAGCGCATATGCCGACACGGTGTCCGCCGCCGGGTTCAACGTCGACTTCAGCAAGTCGGATACGAGCTTCCACGCGAAAAACGCCGAGGGGGCATCGGTCGATATTTCGTACGAGGGCAACAACCTCATGAAAGTCATCGCGTACGCGGCTAAGGATTCCTCGAGTTCGACGTCGAGCACGACCGACACTAAGAAGGAAGCTGCGAGCGAGTCCAAAACTGAAACCAAGACCGCCACGTCCGCTGCCGACGCCGCGGCTTCGGCCTCCTCTTCTTCCGGCGTGACGCCGGAGTTCAAGGAGATGATGGACGGTTACGAGTCGATCATGAACAAGTACTGCGACTTCATGGAAAAGTACGACAGCTCCAGCAGCACGGCCGCTATGCTTGCCGACTACACCAAGATCTCGGCTGAATACGTTGAATGGGCCGGCAAGATCGACGCCGTCGACCAGACGACGCTCTCTGAAGCCGACTGCGCCTACTACCTCGAAGTGACGGCGCGCGTCACGGAGCGCCTTGCCAAGGTTTCCGCTTAGCGAAACGGAAATCCCAAAGGCGCATTGGTTCTTGCAGATATCTGC
>CAVCPR010000010.1:0-38867 GCA_963604235.1 Anaerovoracaceae bacterium
CGCGGTCCCATCACCCGCGCCGAGATGGCGGCCATGACGACCAACTACCAACCCACCGCCCGCAGCTAGGGAAGCCGTCGTCTGCTCGTACGAGGGTTGCCTGTGGGAATTGAAAGGGACGCGGTCTTTGGCCGCGTCCCTTTCGTTACAATGAACCGCATGATGAAGAAGCCGAAGAAAATACGCCTCGACGAGCTGCTGGTGGAGCAGGGGACGTTCCCCGACGCCGGAGCGGTGCTGCGCGCCGTGATGGCGCACGAGGTGAAGGTCGACGACGTGTACGTCACGAGCGCGGCTATCAAGGTGGCGCCCGACGCCGACATCGTGGTGCGCGGTCGCAAGCGGTTCGTGTCGCGCGGCGGCCACAAGCTCCAAGGCGCGCTCGACGCGTTCGCGCAGGATGTGCGCGGCCTGCGCTGCCTGGACATCGGCAGCTCGACGGGCGGATTCTCCGATTGCCTGTTGCAGGCGGGCGCGGAAAGCGTCGCCTGCGTCGACGTGAACTACGGGCAGCTCGCCTGGAAGCTGCGGCAAGACCCGCGCGTCAGCGTGTTCGAGCGCACCAACATCAAGCTGGCCGATCCGGCTAAGCTCGGCGCGCCGTTCGACGTGCTCGTGGCCGACCTGAGCTTCATCGGCCTCGCGTCGCTCGCGCCCACGTTCGCGCGCTTCGCGCAGCCCGGCACCGTGTTCATCGGCCTGATAAAGCCGCAGTTCGAAAGCCGCCACGACGAAACCGACCACGGCATCGTCCGCGACGCCGGCGTGCGCGAGCGCACCGTGCAGGAAGTCCGCGACGCGCTCGAGGCGGCGGGGTTTGCGGTGGCCGGCGTCGTGGAAAGCTCCATAACCGGCACCGAAGGCAACATCGAGTACCTCGTGAAGGCCGTGTTGCGGTAGCGCGCGTTCCCGCGCGCCGCCCGCCGAGCCCGACTCGCATCCCCGCGCCGCCGCGCCTCCTGCCCCACTCGCCCTCGCGCCGCCCGCCGCGCATTCCCGTCACAATGATTTCCAACGTGTTACATGGCTATCAAGCGCATGTTACGAAAAACCTTCTCGGCACCCGCGCCCGCTAAACTACTATCTCAGATTGCCATACCCATTTGCCGGCAGTCGGCCAAGACGAAGGACGAATCATGGAACATCATCAGATGACCTGCGCAAACGCTGCCACGGACGGCGCGGGCGCGGCAAGCGCCGCCCCTGCTGCCGCACCCGCGCCCGCAGCCGCTGCGCGCGGATTATATAGATCTTCCTACGAGCACGACGCATGCGGCATCGGCGCCCTGGCGCACCTTAAGGGCCAGCGCAGCCACGCCATGCTCGACGACGCGCTTTCCGTGCTCGTGAACCTGGAGCATCGCGGCGGCACGGGCCTGGAGCGCAACACCGGCGACGGCGCCGGCGTGCTGTTCCAAATCCCGCACCGCTTCTTCCGCAAGGAAGCGCAGAAGGAAGGCCAGCTGCTGCCCGACGAGGGCGATTACGGCGTGGCCATGCTCTTCTTCCCGCACGACGACGAAACCGGCGTGCGCGACGCGAAGCGCGTGTTCGAGGAGGGCTGCGCGAAATGCGGCGTGCCGCTGATGTTCTGGCGCGAGGTGCCGGTCGACCCGCATGACCTCGGCTCCACCGCCATCGCGTGCATGCCCACCATCCTGCAGGCCTTCGTGCGCCGCCCCGACGACGTCGCCGCAGGTCAGGACTTCGAGCGCAAGCTCTACGTGTGCCGCCGCACCATCGAGCGCGCCGCCGACGCGAACCCGGCGCTGGCCAACAAGATCTTCTACGTGTGCTCCATGTCCTCGCGCACCATCGTGTACAAGGGCATGCTCGTCGCCACGCAGATGCGCCGCTTCTTCACCGACCTCAACGACGCGGCCGTCGAAACCAGCCTGGCGCTCGTGCATTCGCGCTATTCCACGAACACGACCCCGAGCTGGGAGCGCGCGCACCCGAACCGCTACATCATCCACAACGGCGAGATCAACACGCTGCGCGGCAACATCTCCTGGACGCGCGCCCGCGAGCCGAAGCTCTACAGCCCGGTGCTCGGCGAGGACCTCAAGCAGATCCTGCCGATCATCAACCGCGAGGGTTCCGACTCGGCCATCCTCGACAACGTGCTGGAATTCCTCACGATGAACGGCCGCCCGCTCGACCGCGCCGTCACCATGATGATCCCCGAGCCGTGGGACAACAACGACCGCATCTCCGACAAGCGTCGCGCCTACGACGCCTACCAGTCCATGCTCATGGAGCCCTGGGACGGCCCGGCGGCCATCGCGTTTACCGACGGCCGCATGCTCGGCGCCGCGCTCGACCGCAACGGCCTGCGCCCGGCGCGCTACTACGTCACGCGCGACGACTGGCTGATCCTGTCCTCCGAGGTGGGAACCATCGACGTCGACCCGGCCAACGTGCTCAAGGCCGGCTGCCTCGGCCCCGGCGAGATGCTCGAGGTCGACCCTGCGCAGGGCCGCGTCATCTGGAACGACGAGATCCGCAACCGCTACGCCAACGAGAAGCCCTATCGCGACTGGCTCGACGAGGAAACCCTCGCGGTCGACGACCTGGAGGCGCCCGCGGCCGACAAGCTTCCCGCCGAGCATGACGCGGGCGTGCCCTTCACGCGCCGCATGGCGAAGCTGGGCTACCACTTCGACGACGTGCAGGAGCTCATCCGCCCCATGGCCGAGCAGGGCAAGGTGCCGCTGGCCTCCATGGGCACCGACGCGCCGCTCGCGTGCCTGTCCAGAAAGCAGCGCAGCTTCTTCGATTACTTCAATCAGCTGTTCGCCCAGGTGACGAACCCGCCGATCGACGCTTTGCGTGAAAGCTTCGTCACCAGCTCGGTGCTGTACGTGGGCAACCACGGCAACATGCTGGAGGACTGCCGCGACACGTGCCGCCTCGTGCGCCTGGAAAGCCCCATGCTCACGCATGACGAGTTCAACCGCCTGTGCGCCATCGACCGCGTGGGCTTCAAGACCGAACGCTTCGTGTGCGCCTACGAGCGCGCGGGTGAGGCCGGCGCGCTGAAGGACGCGCTCGCCAAGCTGTGCGCCAACGTCGAGCAGGCCATCCGCGGGGGCGCGAACATCATCGTGCTGTCCGACCGCGCGGCCGCGGGCGAAGTGCCGATTCCCAGCCTCCTGTCGCTGGGTGCGGTGCATAACCACCTGATCAAGGTGGGCCTGCGCACGGACGCCGACTTGCTCATCGAGACCGGCGACGCCATGCGCGCGCATGATTTCGCCTGCTTGGTCGGCTATTCCGCGTCGGGCATCTACCCGTACGCGGCGCACGAGATCATCCGCGACCTGTGCGAGCGCGGCGAGATCTCCATCTCCGGCGACGAGGCCGTGGCCAACTACGACCGCGCCGTCACCGCCGGCATCACGTCCATCATGTCGAAGATGGGCATCTCCACGATGCAGGGCTACCACTCCGCGCAGATCTTCGAGATCCTCGGCCTGGACGACGCCCTGGTCGACGCCTACTTCACGCACACCTCCACGCGCATCGGCGGCCTGGACGCCGCCGGCGTGCAGCGCGAGCTGAACGAGCGCTACGACCGCGCCCTGGCGCTCGACAAGTCGCCCGCGCCCGACCAGCTGCCCACGCTCGGCGTCACCTCCTGGCGCCCGATCGACGGCGAGGAGCACCTGATCAACCCCAAGACCATCTATCTGCTGCAGCGCGCGGTGCGCGAGGGCGATTTCGAGCTGTTCCGCGAGTACAGCGCCGCCTGCCACGTGCCCGGCCGCGCCGTCACCCTGCGCGATCTGCTCGACTTCGTCCCGCAGCAAGACGCCGTGCCGCTTGAGGAAGTGGAACCTGCCTCCGAGATCGTCAAGCGCTTCAACACCGGCGCCATGTCCTACGGCTCCATCTCCAAGGAAGCGCACGAATGCCTGGCCATCGCCATGAACCGCCTCGGCGGCAAGTCGAACACCGGCGAGGGCGGCGAGGATCCGGCGCGCGAAACCCCGCTGGCCAACGGCGACAGCAAGCTGTCCGCCATCAAGCAGGTGGCATCGGGCCGCTTCGGCGTGACGAGCCGCTACCTGTCGAGCGCCATCGAGATCCAGATCAAGATGGCCCAGGGCGCCAAGCCCGGCGAGGGCGGCCATCTGCCCGGCAAGAAGGTCTACCCCTGGATCGCCGAGGTGCGCCGCTCCACCCCCGGCGTGGGCCTCATCTCCCCGCCGCCGCACCACGACATCTACTCCATCGAGGACTTGGCCGAGCTCATCTTCGACCTGAAGAACGCCAACCCCGGCGCACGCGTTTCCGTGAAGCTGTGCGCGCTGGCGGGCGTGGGCACCATCGCCACCGGCGTGGCGAAGGGCGGCGCGGACAAGATCACCATCTCCGGCCATAACGGCGGCACGGGCGCGGCCCCGCGCGACTCCATCTACCATGCGGGCATCCCGTTCGAGATCGGCCTGGCCGAAACCCAGCAGACGCTTCTGCGCAACGGCCTGCGCAGCCGCGTGGTCGTCGAAACCGACGGCAAGCTCATGTGCGGCCGCGACGTGGCCATCGCCGCGCTGCTCGGCGCCGAGGAGTTCGGCTTCGCCACCATGCCGCTCGTGGCCATGGGCTGCATGATGCAGCGCGACTGCCAGCAGGACACCTGCCCGGTCGGCATTGCCACGCAGAACTGCAAGCTGCGCGGCTGCTTCAACGGCAAGCCGGAATACGTCGTCAACTTCATGATGTACGTGGCCGAGGAAATGCGCGAGATCATGGCGCGCCTGGGCTTCCGCACCGTCGAGGAAATGGTCGGCCATCCCGAGTGCCTGCGCCAGGTGAGCGTCGAGGGCAACTGGAAAGCCAACGAGATGGACCTCACCGACATGCTGGCCAGCGTGACCAACGAGTTCGGCCGCGCCATCCCCGGCGCCGAGGGCAAGCACTTCCTGCCCTCGATGGCCGCCGACTGCGGGCTTGACAAGGCGCTCGACGCCACGCTGTTCATCCCGTACACGGCAAGCGCCCGCGAGCACCTCGAGCCCATCCGCTTCCGCGCCGACATCGCCAACGTCAACCGCTGCGTGGGCACGATGCTCGGCAGCCAGGTGACGCGCCAGCATCCCGAGGGCCTGCCCGAGGGCTCCATCACGGTGGATTGCGACGGTTCGGGCGGCCAGAGCTTCGGCGCGTTTCTGCCGAAGGGCGTCACGCTCAACATCACCGGCGACGCCAACGACTACTTCGGCAAGGGGCTTTCCGGCGGCATCCTGACGGTGCGCCCGCCCGAGGCCGCCACGTACAAGTTCGACGAGAACGTGGTCATCGGCAACGTCGCCTTCTACGGCGCCACGAGCGGTAAGGGCTTCGTGAACGGCCTGTCCGGCCAGCGCTTCGCCGTGCGCAACTCCGGCGCCACGGTGGTCGTCGAGGGCGTGGGCAACCACGGCTGCGAGTACATGACCGGCGGCGTCGCGCTCATCTTGGGCGAAGTCGGGCCGAACTTCGCGGCCGGCATGTCCGGCGGCGTGGCCTACGTTTACGACAAGTACGGCACGCTCGCCGACAACTGCAACCTCGAGATGGTGCGCCTGTGCGAGCCTTCTGCCGATGAGATCGACTTCATCCACGAGCTTGTCGAGGAACACGCCGAGCGCACGGCATCGCCGCGCGGCATCAAGCTGCTGTACCAGTTCAACACCCTGAAGCGCCACTTCGTCAAGGTGATCCCGCGCGACTACGAGCGCGTGATGGATGCCGTGGCGGCCGCCGAGGCGCAGGGCAAGTCGCATGAAGAGGCGTTGCAGATCGCATTCGACGCCATGACGGAAGGGAAGTAGGCCATGGGTAAGCCAGGAGCGTTTTTGGAGCACGGGCGCGTCGCCCACAGCCTGCGTCCCGTCGCCGAGCGCACGCAGGACTTCAACGAGCTGCATGTGAATCTCGCACCCGCCGATCAGCAGGTGCAGGCGAGCCGCTGCATGGCGTGCGGCGTGGCGTTTTGCCAGTTCGGCGCGTCGTTCGGCAAGGCACGCCCGTCGGGCTGCCCGCTGCACAACCTCATTCCCGAGTGGAACGATCTGGTGTATCGCGGGCAATGGGCCGAGGCGGCGAAACGTCTGTCTCTTACTAGCCCGATGCCGGAGTTCACGAGCCGCGTGTGCCCGGCGCTGTGCGAGGCGGCCTGCAATTTGGGCCGCAACGACGAGCCGGAGACCATCCACGACAACGAGCGCGCCATTTCCGACTGGGAATGGGCCCACGGCGGCCCGCGCCGCTTCGAGCCGGCCGCGGAAGGCGCGCCGAAGGTGGCGGTCGTCGGTTCCGGCCCGGCGGGCCTGACGGCGGCCTGGGAGCTTGCCCGTCGCGGGGCGCGCGTGACGGTCGTGGAGCGCCACGACCGCGCCGGCGGCCTGCTGATGTACGGCATCCCCAACATGAAGCTGGAGAAGTCGGTGGTGCAGCGCCGCGTCGATCTGATGATCGAGCTGGGCGTTGAGTTCCGCCTGAACGTCGACGCCGCCGACCCGGCGGTTGCGGCCGAGCTGGCCGCCGAGTTCGACGCCGTGGTGGTCGCGGCCGGCGCCTGTGCGGCGCGCGGTGTGGGGGCCGAGGGCTTCAACGAGGGCGTTTCCGCAGGAGACGTGGTCTACGCGGTCGATTACCTGACCGAGCAGACCAAAGCGCTGCTGGAAGGCCGCGAGCCGGCCATCAGCGCCGCCGGCAAGCAGGTCGTGGTCATCGGCGGCGGCGACACCGGCAACGACTGCATGGGCACGGCGGTCCGCCAGGGTGCCGCGTGCGTGCGTCAGCTGGAGTACGGCCCGGCCTCGCCCGAGCAGCGCAGCGCGTCGAATCTGTGGCCGGAGTGGCCCAACGTGAAGAAGACCGATTACGGTCAGGAGGAAGCCGCCGCGATGCAGGGCGCCGACCTGCGCGAATGGGGTGCCGACACCCAGAAGGTGCTCTTCGACGAGGCGGGGCATGTCCGCGCCATCCAGGTGCACACGCTCGACTGGTCGGCCGGCAAGCCGGCGCCCGTCGAGGGCACCGAGCGCGAGATCGAGACGCAGCTGGTGCTCATCGCCTGCGGCTTCTCCGGCCCGGAGCGCGGCGTGTACGACGCCCTCGGCGTGCCGATGGCCGCGCAGGGACGTCCGCTGCCCGTGATGGCGAACGGCTCGCATCGCGCCGAGCGCGCGGAGGGTGCGCCGGCGGGTGCAGTGGTGTATGCCGCGGGCGACGCGCGCAACGGCAGCAGCCTCGTGGTCAACGCCATGGCCGACGCCCTCGCCTGCGCCGCGGAAGTCGCCGCAGACTTGGGTTTGTAGCCCGATAGCATCCCGCGAAAAAAGCGCCGAAGGCGCGACACAATTCTTCAAGAACGGGCGCCGCCAAGGCGCCCGTTCCGCGTTTTTGCCGCAGGTGTCCAGGAAAGCGTCCCGACCGCGTTTCCCGAGGTGAAAGCACCTATCCGCCCTGTTAAAAGTCCTATGTAAATGGTATACTTTTTATCTTGAATAGATGGGAAAACAGCCCTTCAAGAGAAAGGACTCAACCATGGGAAAACAAGCGTGTAGGACGGGGGTGTCGGCGTTTGCGGCTGCGGCGATCCTGCTCATGCTCGCGGCAATCTTCCTGCTGCCGGCGCGGGCCTTCGCGGCGGACAACGTCGCCTATTCGCAAGACGAAGCGGGCAACATCACGTATTACGCAACCTCCGGCGAGGCCATCAACGCGGGCCTGTCGGGCAAGGCCATCGTCATGACGGCCGACTGGAACATGACCGACCCCATCAAGGTCGAGAAGAACCAGAAGCTCACGATCGAGATGAACGGCCATGAAATCCGCCGCACGGCCTACAACACGCCGTGGTGGTCCCAGTACGGGGAGCGCCATGCGATGGTGTTCCATCTCTACGAGAACGCCCAGCTCACGCTCACGGGCAACATGCAGCCCGAACACGAGTTCAACTTCATGGGCTACAACCGCAACTCCACCAAGGTTGACATGACGGCGACCTCGGGCGGTCTTGTCACCAGCGGCGTCGGTGACGGCGAGTGCTACGGCGGCTTCTGGATGGAGGGCAACGGCGGTACCGTCACGCTCGAAGGCGTGACGGCGGCGGGCTTCTCCTCGCCGGACACCGGCTTCTTCGTCGAGGGCAAGAACTGCACCATCAACCTCAAGAACGCGAGCGTCGACAACAACTACAGCACGCAGAACGGCGGCGCCGCCTACGTTGCCGGCAAGTATTGCACCTTCAACCTCGACGCGTCGTCCATCAGCAACAACGGCTGCCTGTTCAAGGGCGGAGCCATCTACTCCGCTGCCGGCGGCACCAGCATCTACCTGAACAACGGCTCGAAGATCAACAACAATACGGCGTCCTCCGACGGAGGCGGCATCTTCTTCTACGAGTCGTACTACAAGGTCGTCTCGCCCGACAGGACCGGCGAGATGTCCGGCAACCGCACGGTCAACGGCGATTACCAGACCGGTGGCGGCGCCATCAGCATCACCGCCGTCATGCTCGGCACCAACGAGGGCCTCATCGAGGGCATCACTTTCACCAAGAACCGTTCGCTGAAGTGGTACGGCGGCGCCATCTTCACGCGCCAGGAGTACACGACGATCCGCGACTGCACCTTCACGGACAACTACGCCAAGAAGCGCGGCGGCGCCATCGCCATCAATAACGACCTCGTCTTCATCGACGGCTGCACCATCACGGGCAACCAGGCCGACGAGTTCGCCGGCGGCGTGTACGTCTCCCAGTGGTACAACGTGCACCTTTCCGGCCTGCTGACCATCACGGGCAACACCGGCGGATCGAACATGGTTCCCGACGATTTGCACCTGTGGGCTCAGGAGTACGCGAACGAGGCCTACGGCATCGGCAACGTCAAAGAAGGCTCGAAGATCGGCATCTGCAACGACAAGGCCATCGACCACAAGCTCTTCGAGAACCTGACGAAGTACTACGAGGGCACCTTCTTCCTCAACAGGGACGGCTATCACCTGAGCTACAACGCCGAGGACGGCGAGCTGTGGCAGCGTGCGGGCGAGGTCGACTACGCGGTCACCATCAACGGCAACGGGACCAATCGCTATGAGAAGGGCTCAAACGTCACGGTCAACGGCCTCTCCTCGGACAAGAGCAAGGTCTTCCTGTACTGGTCGACTACGGGTACGACGGGCCTCGAGCCGATCGACTCCTACATCGCCGACCCGTACAACCCGATTCTGAGCTTCACCATGCCGCAGAACGACGTGCATCTCGTCGCGGTCTACGGCAGCAAGCTCTCCGTCGCCCAGCTGTACGTGAACTCCCCCAAGGCGGGGCAGAAGTTCCCGGCCACGGGTACGCTGAGCTGGCTCAACTCGCTGGGCACCATCTCCAAGGCAAGCATTCCGCTGCAGTGGTACGAGGTTGGCGAGGGCGACAAGCTTACCCCCGTCAGCGGCAACGCCGCCGCGGGCAAGAGCTACGTGGCCTATGCGGTCGCGCGCGAAAGCTCTACCAAGATCCCCGTGTTCGACCCGTCGCTTTCGAGCAAGACTCTGGCCCAGTACGTCGACAACGTGCAGACCGGCAACGTGGCAAGCGCCTCGGTCGATTCAAGGACCGGCACGCTGACGCTGATCACCACCCCGATTGAGCTTCCCGGCGAGGAGGGTGCTGAGGGCGACACGGGCACCGTCAGCGTCAAGATGAGCACCGGCGACCTGCCGGTCTCCTCCGACGGCGCCGCCTCCGCCGACGCTGCCGTGGCCGCCGTGTCCGAGGACGGCACCGAGACCCTCGTGGTCACCTACACCAAGGGTTCCGACGTGACCGTATGCGCGCCTGAAATCGAGGGCTACAACTTCAATCACTGGGAGAAGGTGCCCGAGGGCTACGTGTACGACGACGAGCTGGGCACCGTCAGCATCGAGGACGCCGACGCGGACAATATCGATCTGTACGCCGTCTACGTGCCGGTCGCGACCGAGGTCAACGTCGGCCTGTCCGCGCCTGCAGCTGGCGAGACGTTGGTGTCGACCATCAACAAGCTTGATCTGACGGGCTCCAACGGCACGACGTACGATCTGGCGAAGACCTTCGGCGACGAGGGCGGCAACCTCGCCGTGAACTGGTCTCCCGACCTCACGAGCGGGCATGCGGCCCATCACACCGCCTACACCGCCCGCATCGACTTGGGCGCGGCCTGCGATGACGAGGGCGAAATCGTCGACGTGGACAAGGTCCTCTCGCCGGACGTCGTGGTGAAGCTCGCCGGCGAGCAGACAGACGGCGTGACGGCCGGATTCCTCATCGAGGACGGCGAACTGTACCTGTGCCTCACCTTCCCGGAAACCGGCTCGCTGAAACTCGCCGAGGTGGTGCAGCTCGACGACGCGACGTTGACCTTCGACGAGGCGTGCGCGCGTCAGTCGGCGCAGGAGTCCTACCTTGACGGCTTGAACCACTGGCAGCTGCCCAAGTCGACGGTGGTCACGCTCAACGACGGAACGGAGATCGACGCGGATATCGCTTGGGATATCCCGACCGGCTTCGATTCGAACAAGCTGGCGGCCCAGGAGTTCACCGTCGCGGGCTCGATTGAGCTGCCGTCGTGGGTTGAGGCCGGCGACGTCTCGACCGAGCTGTCGCTGACCGTGAAGGTCGACGCGCCCGTGATCGACTGGACGTTCCCGGACGTCGACTACTCCGCGAGCAGCTGGTACGCGGCGAGCGTGGCGTACTGCACGTCGAACGGTCTGATCCTCGGCTACGATGACGGCACCTTCGGCACGGGCGACACGATGCAGCGCGCGCAGCTGGCGACCATCCTGTGGCGTAACTCCTGCAAAACCGCCGCTGCCGAGTACGACGGCGTGATCGAGCAGACGGCCGGCACCGACGCCGTCGAGGGCATCGAGGACGCGAAGTACTACACCGCGGCTGCGAATTGGGCCGTCGAGAATGGCGTGATCGAGGGCTACGAGCGCGCCGGGCAGGACAAGCGCGACTTCGCCCCGCATGACGGGCTGACGTTCGAGCAGCTGGTGGGCATCGTGGCGAAGGCGTCCGGCGCCGACTACGAGTCCAGCGACCTTTCCGAGCTCGACCGCTTCGCCGACGCCGCCGAGGTTTCCGACTGGGCGAAGCATGCGATGGCCTGGGCCGTGAGCACGGGCCTGGTCAGCGGCTGGGACAACGGCGACGACCAGGCGCGCGAGCTCAAGCCCGGCATGCTGGTCAGCCGCGAGCGCGCCGCGACCGTGCTGGCCAACGCCTACAAGGCCGGCATTCTGGACTAGCTTCGACCGCTGTTTGAGCGGGCGTCCGCTCGCTCAAACGGTCCGTCATAGCAAAGTAACGAAAGCGTTCACGTTTCCTGGAAACTGGACGCTTTCGTGTATGATGGGGCGGATTGGCACCGTTTACGTGCGTGTATTCGCAAGGGAATCAGAGGGAAAGAGGGATGCCGTGAAGCAGACATCCGGTTTCGAATCGTTGCTCGATGCGTTGAAGCAGTCGGGCATGGACATGGGGGGGCTCGGCGGCCAAGGCTCGTCGTCCGCCGGCCAGGGCAGCCGAGGCGGCCAAGGCGCGGGAAACCCCTTCGCAGGCAGCCCGTTTTCGGGCTTCGGCGGTTTCGGCGGCGGGCATGGCGGGTCCGGTGGGGGAGAGCAGTTCTCCTTCAGCGACTCCTTCGGCAAGATGTCGCGCAAGGCCATCATCGTGAGCGTCGTCGTGGTGCTCATTATCGCCGCCGTCGCGTATTGGTGGTTCCATCCGCCCATCAACATCCATAGCGTCGACACCTGGCTGTTCGTCTCGGTGTTCATCCTGCTGCCGCTGTTTATGGTGTGGCGTGCGAAGTCGCGCACGTACGAGACGGGCAACTCCAAGGTCGACCCGAACCGCACGAAGTCCAAGGCGTTCAAGATCGCTTCCTACGTGCCGGTCGCCATCGTGTGCGTCGGCATCATCGGTGCGGTCATGTCGCTGTCCATCTTTCCGGGCAACGCGTCCAAGTACGCCAACGTCCTGAAGACCGAGAGCGCCAACTTCTCCGAGGACATCCAGCAGGTCGACTATTCGGAAATCCCGATCATCGACCGCAGCTCGGCCTCGCTTCTGGGCAACCGCGCCATGGGCAACATCCCCGAGTACGTCAGCCAGTTCGAAATCGCCGACACCTACAGCCAGATCAACTACCACGGCACGCCGGTGCGCGTCAGCCCGCTTGGCTATGCCGACCTGTTCAAGTGGCTCACGAACCGCTCCGAGGGCATCCCGGCCTACGCGCTCGTGGACATGACCACGCAGGACGCGCAGATCGTCAAGCTCGGCGACAACGCCATCTTCTATTCGCAGTCCGAGCCGCTCGCGCGCAACATCGACCGCTACGTGCAGCTGAAGTACCCCTTCTACATGTTCGATGAGAAGGCGTTCGAAATCGACGAGGACGGCAATCCCTGGTGGATCTGCCCGGTGCAGACGCGTACCATCGGCCTGTTCGGCGGCACCACCATCGAGCGCGTGGTCATGGTCAACGCCACCACGGGCGAGTGCACCGACCTGGCCATCGAGGACGTGCCCGAGTGGGTGGACCGCGCCTATCCGGCCGAGCTGCTCATCGAGCAGTACAACTGGTCGGGCAAGTACCAGGACGGCTGGCTGAACAGCTGGCTGGGCCAGAAGAACGTCGTGCAGACCACCCCGGGCTCCAACGGCGACCTCGGCTACAACTACATCGCCAAGGACGACGACGTGTGGGTCTACACCGGCGTGACCTCGGCCACGGCGGACAACTCCATCGTCGGCTTCGTGCTGGTCAATCAGCGCACGGCGGAGTCGCATTACTACGCGGTGGCCGGCGCCACCGAGGAATCGGCCATGCAGTCGGCCGAGGGCGCGGTGCAGAACCTGCGCTACGAGGCGACCTTCCCCATCCTCATCAACGTCTCCGAGCAGCCGACGTACTTCATGGCGCTTAAGGACAACGCAGGCACGGTGAAGAAATTCGCGATGGTCGACATCCAGCACTACCAGAACGTGGCCGTCGGCGACACGGTCGCCGAGACGCAGAAGTCCTACCAGGCGATGCTCGCGACGTCCGGCTCGCTGGCCTCAAGCGGGCAGGCGAGCGTCACCGAGCAGGCCAGCGGCACCATCCGCAGCATGGCGCAGGCGGTGATGGACGGCAATTCGCACTTCTACGTGACACTCGGCGACTCCAAGGCCATCTACGACTTCGCGTTGCCGGCCATGCTCGACATCGTGGGCTACAAGGAAGGCGACACCATCTCCTTCACGTATATCCCGGGCGATTCCACGAATTCGGTCCAAGAAATCGTTGACAGCGGCGAAAGTTCTGATAGTATGGAACAGCTTTCGACGCAAGCCACCGCGAGCACGGACAGCACGTCCGCCGAAACGGTGACTGCGACGAAGGCATCGTAACTACCAGTTCCGCTGCCAAAGACAGCAGGCACCGCAAGGTTTAATTGCGCGCAAGCGCAGCCCGCCGAGGTGGTTGTTCAGCATCGCGCTTAAACGACCCCCTGAGTCTTTATGACGGCAGGGGGTCGTTCTTTTTCTCAAGCACGACTCCACCCGCATGGGGCGGAACCCGATGCATGAGAAGAAGGAGGTGTACATATGCCGAACGCAAAGAACGTATCTATGCTCGATCAGATCAAGTCCGACCTGGAGGGTGCAGGTGCCGTGTGGGTCGTGGACGCTTGCGGTCTTACCGTCAAGGAGGTCCAGGCTCTGCGCAACGCCGTTCGCGAGTCCGGCGCAACCATGAAGGTGTACAAGAACACCGTCATGCACATCGCGCTGTCCGAGTCCGAACTGCCGACGCTCGACGACATCCTGCATGGTCCCAGCGCATTCGTGTTCGCCGGCTCCGACGTGGCTGCTGCCGCCAAGGCCGTCAAGGAATTCGCGAAGACCAACGAGAACCTGCAGATCAAGGGTGGTCTGATGGAGGGCAAGGCCGTCAGCGCCGCGGAGGTCGAAGCCATCGCTTCCCTGCCTTCCCGCGAGGAGCTCTACGCTCACATCGCCGCTGCCATCAACGGCGTTGCTACCGGTCTGGCTACCTGCATCAGCGGTGTGCCGCGCGGCCTGGCTCAGGTCACGAAGGCCGTCGCCGACACGAAGGCCGCCTAAGGCTTTCACCTGCAGCATGAAGCATGCTGCCTAACGCATTTGAAATTTCGGCTGGGACAAGGAAGTCCCGGCCCTATGAAAGGAAACTAACATGGCTGTTTCTCGCGAAGAGATCATCGAGGCTCTGAAGGAAATGTCCCTGCTCGAGGCTTCTGAGCTGGTCAAGGACATCGAGGAGACCTTTGGCGTGTCCGCCGCTGCTCCGGTTGCCGTCGCTGCCGCTCCGGCTGCTGGCGCTGCTGCCGCTGAGGAGAAGTCTGACTTCGACGTCGTGCTCGAGGGCTTCGGCGACAACAAGATCGCCGTCATCAAGGCTGTCCGTGAGATCACGGGCCAGGGCCTGAAGGAAGCCAAGGAGACCGTCGAGGGCGCTCCGACCACCATCCAGGAGGGTGTCGCCAAGGACAAGGCCGAGGAAATGAAGAAGGCCCTGGAAGAGGCTGGCGCTGCTGTCTCCCTGAAGTAAATCCTCTCTCTGCAATAGAGAAAGCGTTTTACGGGACCCGCTGCATTACGGTGCGGCGGGTCCTTTTCTGTCCGGCGGCGCAGCCGTCGCCAAGGCGTTTCCCGTATCGAAAACGACTTGGCAACGGATGCGTTGGCGGCAGGGTGCGGCGTGTAAGGTTCGAACAGCGTATAAGGAAAATGGCGAGGGAAGGAGCGCTCGTGGAAGCCGGATACTTCAAGACCTGCTGGGGAGACATCAAGGAAACGCCGGGTTGGTTCGCCAAAATCCTGTTGCTCGGCCTTCTGTTCATGATCCCCGTCTTCGGGCAGATCGTGGTCTTCGGCTACGCATACGGCTGGGCGCGCGAGATTGCCTGGAACATGAAGACGCCCCTGCCGGCGCGCATCTTCGCCAACGAGGACGGGCGCCTGTACAGCCGCGGTTTCTTCGTGCTCGTCATCGCCTTCGTGTGCGCTCTCGTTCCCAACATCTTCGAATCGGCGTGGGACGCCATGGCCGGGCGCGGCCTGGATACGGCGTCGGATATGGTGCTTGGCGCGGGTATGCACGGCGTGCTGCCCGATGCGATGATGACGCTGCTGTTTTTGGCGCTGAGCATCATCGCTTCGCTGTTTGCGCAGGTCGGCTCCATGCGCTCCACCGTGTACTGCCGCCTGGCGCCGGGCTTCCAGGTCACGCGCGTGTGGGCCATGATGCGCCACGACTCGCGCGGCGTCGGCCGCATTTTCCTGATGAGCGTCGTTATGGCGATTGCCATATACGCGGTGTTCATGCTTATCGTGACGGTGGTGGGCATGATTTTCGGCGGCGCCGCCCTCGCGGTGCTTGCGACGGGGCCTGATCCCTTGTCGGCTATCAGCTCGATGGACCCCATGCTCATTGCGATGGCCATTTTCGCCATCTGCGTGTTTGCGGCGGTGTTCAGCTACATCTTCAGCTGCCTGTTCGTGTTCGCCCTTTTGGTCGAGGTGCGCGCGTGGGGGTACTGGACGCGCCAGTTCGATGTGCCGGCATGGGGTGGTCAGGACGATCCGATGCCGTTTGAGCGCCACGGAAACGCACGGGGGTAGAAAGCAGTGGCAAGCGAAGGGACCAAGCGCCCGCAGGGGCGCAAGCAGGGCACGGCGCCGGGCGGCAAGCAGGCGCGCGGGCGCAATGCGCAGCAGGGGCATGCCGGCCAAGGTGCCAAAGGTGCCGTTCGCAAGGGCGGCAAATCGGGGACGCAGCAGGGCCGCAAGCACGCGGGTGCGCAGGCGGCGCAACCCGTTCGCCCGCCGCGCAGCGCGTTTCTGCCGGTAAGCCGCGCGGACATGGAAGAGCGCGGCTGGGACCAGTGCGATTTCGTGTTCGTCTGCGGTGACGCGTACGTCGACCATCCGTCGTTCGGCATGGCCATCATCACGCGCATCCTGGAAGCGAACCATTACAAGGTGGGCGTCATCTGCCAACCCGACTGGAACGACCCCGCCAGCATCGCCGCGCTCGGGCGCCCGCGCCTTGGCTTTCTGGTGTCGTCGGGCAACATGGACTCCATGGTGAACCACTACACGGTGGCGAAGAAGCGCCGCGGCTCCGACGCGTTCGCGCCGGGCGGCAAGATGGGCCTGCGCCCCGACCACGCGACCGTCGTCTACGGCAACCTCATCCGCCGCACGTACAAGGACGTGCCCATCATTTTGGGAGGCATCGAGGCGAGCTTGCGCCGCCTTGCCCATTACGACTACTGGTCAGACAAGCTCAAGCGCTCCATTCTGCTCGATTCGGGCGCCGACCTGCTCAGCTATGGCATGGGCGAGCATTCCATCGTGGAGGTGGCCGACGCACTCGCCGCGGGCCTGTCCATTCATGACATCACGTTCATCGACGGCACGGTGGTGCGCGCGAAGTCGCTCGAGCACGTCTACGACTACGAGCTGCTGCCCAGCTTCGACAGCATGCAGGACGACAACCTCAACTACGCGCGCAGCTTTAACGTGCAGTACCAAAATAGCGACCCGTTCACGGGCAAGCGCCTGGTGGAGCCCTATTCCGACCATGAGTTCGTGGTGCAGAACCCGCCGTCGAAGCCGCTTACCACCTCCGAAATGGACGCGGTCTACCGCCTGCCGTACGCGCGCACGTATCACCCCATGTACGACGAGGCCGGCGGCGTGCCCGCTATCCGCGAGGTGAAGTTCAGCCTGACCAGCAATCGCGGGTGCTTCGGCGAATGCTCGTTCTGCGCGTTGACGTTCCACCAGGGGCGCATCGTGCAGGTGCGCAGCCATGAGTCCATCATCGAAGAGGCGAAGCAGATGATCGCCGACCCCGATTTCAAGGGTTACATCCACGACGTGGGCGGGCCGACGGCGGACTATCGCGCCCCGGCGTGCGACGCGCAGCTGCGCCGCGGGGCCTGCCGCAACAAGCACTGCCTCTCGCCGGCGCCGTGCCGCAAGCTCAATGCCGACCATTCGGATTACTTGGCGCTGTTGCGCCAGCTGCGCAACCTTCCGGGCGTGAAGAAGGTGTTCGTGCGCTCGGGCATCCGCTTCGATTTCGCCTTGGCCGACAAGGACGGCGGGCGCGCCTTCGTGCGCGAGCTGTGCGCGCATCACGTGAGCGGGCAGTTGCGCGTGGCTCCCGAGCACGTGTCCAACGCGGTGCTCGGGGTGATGGGCAAGCCGCAGCACGCGGTCTACGAGCGCTTCGTGAAGCTCTTCGACGAAGCCAACGCCGAAGCCGGCCTGAAGCAGTTCGTGGTGCCCTATCTGATGTCCTCGCATCCCGGCAGCACGCTCGACGAAGCCATTGAGCTGGCGGAATACGTGCGCGACATGGGGTTCAATCCCGAACAGGTGCAGGACTTCTACCCGACGCCCTCGACCATTTCGACCGTCATGTACTTCACGGGCGTCGACCCGCGCACCATGGAGCGGGTGTACGTGCCGAAGAAGCCGCACGACAAGGCGCTGCAGCGCGCGCTCATCCAGTATCGCGACCCGAAGAATTACGATCTCGTGTTCGAGGCGTTGCGCCAAGCGGGCCGCATGGACTTGGTGGGCTACGACAAGAAATGCCTCATTAGGCCGCGAAAGGGCGGCAAGCCGACGGCGGGCAAGGGCGGCAAGCCGGGTGCGTCGCCGAAGGGCGGCAAAGCCGGCATAGCGGGCAAGGCGACGTCGTCGGCGGGCAAGGGCGGCAAGCCGGGTGCGACCGCGCGTGGCGGCGGGGCTGGATCGGCGGGCAAGCGAGGCGCTTCCGCTGCCGCTCATCGGTCAGGTGGGCACGGCAGGGCGCATTCGCCCCGCAAAGGCACCAAATCCTAGCGAAATCAAGGGTATAATAGGTTTGGCTCTGTTGGACCAGGGGTGACATGCAAGCAAATCGGTGTCGTCACCTTGCGCAATAACAGTGGCGCGTTAATTCTGGTCGAGCACAGCCGTGGGCTACCAATGGTCTCCGGCGGCTTGCCGGAGGTGTGATCCTTGCGACCGAGCGCGTGAAAGGCGGCGATGCGCGCAATGAAAATCTCGACGAAAGGCCTCTATGCGGTGCGTCTCATGCTCTACCTGGCCGAGCATGACGGCGGCGGCCCCGTTTCGCTCAAAGAGGTTTCGGAATCCTTGGGCATCTCCAAGAAGTACCTGGAGCAGATCGTCTCGAACGTCGTCACCGCGAAGCTCGTGCGATCGGTGCGCGGCGCGGCGGGCGGCTATCAGCTGTCGAAGCCGGCGAGCGTCATCACCGTGCTCGACGTGCTGCGCGTGACCGAGGGCTCGCTCGCGCCGGCGTCGTGTCTGGAGAACGACACGTTCGAGTGCGACATGGAGACGCCGTGCATGGAGCTGGGGGTATGGCGCGGGCTGTACCGGGTGATCAACGAGTATCTGGGAAGCATCACGCTGCAGAGCGTCATCGACCAGAACTCAGCCGTCGCGGCGGACAGCTATTCGATTTAGGGAAGGGACGCAGGCCTCGCGCTTGCGTCCTTTTTGCTGGGCGGGGCGGAAAGCGTCCTGTCCGCCTGTTTGTCGAATTACGGTCGCCGGGTTTCCCGTCGGGAGGCATGCGGCTCGTTGGGAATGGCTGCATGCGGTTAATGGCGCGGTGACCGCGTGGGAACGGGTCCGCAGGAGTGGATTTCGCCATTCCTTCATGAAGGTGCATGCGGCATAGTTCCCTGCTCAATATAAGGAATAGCGCACAATACCCTATAACCCACTAGGCAATGCGGGAAATTTTTTCGAGAACAATATTGACAATGCCTACAGACATAGTAGGATACGGGGCATACCAAAGAAAACGCGTCCGGCAAGCGAAGGGGCGCACGGAAAGACGAGAGGACATCTCATGGCAATTCACAAGAGCGTTTCCGAACTGATCGGCAAGACCCCGCTGGTGGAGCTGACCAACTACGAGAAGAACCACAACCTCGAGGCCACCATCGTCGGCAAGGTCGAGCTGTTCAACCCCGCCGGTTCGGTGAAGGACCGCATCGCCAAGGCCATGCTCGACAAGGCCGAGGCCGCCGGCAAGCTGAATTCCGAGACCGTCATCATCGAGCCCACCTCCGGCAACACCGGCATCGGCCTGTCCGCCATCGCGGCGGCTCGCGGCAACCGCATCATCATCACCATGCCCGAGACCATGTCCATCGAGCGTCGCAACCTCATGAAGGCCTACGGCGCCGAGCTGGTGCTCACCGACGGCAGCAAGGGCATGAAGGGCGCCATCGCCCGCGCCCAGGAGCTGTCCGAGGAAATCCCGAACTCGTTCATCCCCAGCCAGTTCACCAACCCCGCGAACCCGGCCGTGCACGAGGCCACCACGGGTCCCGAGATCTGGGAAGACACCGAGGGCAAAATCGACATCTTCGTCGCCGGCGTGGGCACGGGCGGCACGCTTTCGGGCACGGGCGCGTTCCTGAAGTCGAAGAACCCCGACATCAAGGTCGTCGCGGTCGAGCCGGCCGGCTCCCCGGTGCTCTCCGAGGGCCATGGCGGCGCGCATAAGATCCAGGGCATCGGCGCCGGTTTCGTGCCGGATACCCTGAACACGGAAATCTACGACGAGGTGCTGCCGATCACCGACGAGGAGGCCTTCGAGGCCGGTCGCGAGCTGGCGGGCAAGGACGGCCTGCTCGTGGGCATCTCTTCCGGTGCCGCCGTCGCCGCTGCCACGAAGCTGGCGCAGCGCCCCGAGAACAAGGGCAAGGTCATCGTCGCCGTCCTCCCCGACACCGGCGAGCGCTACCTGTCCACCGCGATGTTCAACTTCTAAGAAGCAGGAGCGCGAAGCGGGCACGCGCAAAGGCGTCGCCCCCAAGGCAAGTGAGCGCGAAGAGATAGAGTGTGCCTTAAGGCAATCAATCAAACGGCTGCCGACCACAAAGGTCGGCAGCCTTTTTCATTCTTGTGGTGCTTTACGCTCGCATGACCAAGCCGCGGCTTGATACAATCGAAAGTGGGGAAGGGACGCTTCGCGCCTGGGCAGCACAACCATTTAGGAGGTCTGCTCATGGATACTGCCACCGTCGATGCCATCTGCAACGTGTTGCTAGTTGTTATCGGAATCATCAGCTTGGTGCTGAGGAGGAGGGAGTGAAACGCGAACGCGATCAAGGAAAGGAAAAAGCCGGGGAACCCTCAGAAAGTGACCCGGCTTTTAACTAACTAGAACGCTGCCCAGTGTGCTGGGGCGCCCTCTTGCCCCGTATTTTAGCAAACGCCGCAGCGCGCCGCAACGCCGAGCACTTCGGTAGTCGGCATCCGTCTTCAAATATGCACGTTTTCTGGCGTCAGGCGCGAACCAGGTTCCGCACAGCGCGATTGACGCGGCTCCGTGCAAATTTAGGCGCAATGTGCCCGTTGCGTGCTGGTTGGGCCTTGCGGTCGTGGTTCGTGGGAAACTTCCTTTCGAACAACGACGATGCGGAGGTTTCCCATGGCAGGCTTGAAAGCCGTCCTTTTCGACAACGACGGAACCCTGGTGGATTCCCATGACCTTATCTTGGCAAGCTTCCATCATGCCGGGCCGGCGGTGCTCGGCCGTCAGCTTTCCGACGAGGAATACCTGCAGAAGGTGGGGCAACCCCTAAACGTGCAGGTCAAGGACTTCACGGACGATCCGGAGCTGCAGCAGCGCTTCTGCGACGTGTACCGCGCGCACAATAAAACGGTGCACGACCAAATGATCAAGGCGTTCCCCGGGACCGCGCAGGCGCTCGCAAAGCTCGCCGACGCGGGGCTTGCCCTCGGCGTGGTCACTTCCAAGCGCCACGACACGGCGGTGCGCGGGCTTGAGGTCACCGGGTTGTGGCAGTATTGCCGCTGCCTGGTCGGCTGGGACGACATCGAGCGCCCCAAACCCGATCCGCAGCCGGTGGAGGTGGGCTGCGAAATGCTGCACGTGGCGCCGGCGGAATGCATGTACGTGGGCGACGCGCCCTTCGATGTGCAGGCGGGCAACGCCGCCGGATGCGCCACCGCGGCGATCACCTGGGGCATGTTCGATGAAGCGCGCCTGGCGGAGGAGTCGCCGACGTTTATGGCCCGCAGCTGGGACGACCTCGTGCGCGGCATTCTGGAGCTGCGATAGTTCGGTGGATGCGCCCGCCCGCCCCCCTTGCGGCGGGCGGGCGCGTGCTAAGCTTTCGCCACAACCGATAGACAGTTCGAAAACCTCCTGTCGATAAACAAAACTAGGTGCCCCCGCCCGCGGCTTGCGGGCTGTTTGCGCATGGTTGCGCTTTCGCGACCTGCGCCGGGCCCTCGTCGACCGGGTTTTCGCCGACTTGCAAAGGGGGCCGCCCATGTACGGGCTTAAGACCGAAAGCAGCTTCGACGCTGCGCACTTCCTCACCGACTACCACGGCAAATGCGAAAATCTGCACGGGCATCGCTGGCGCGTCGTCGCCTACCTGGCGCAGGATGCGCTGCAGGAGTCGGGTACGCACAAGGACATGGTCATCGATTTCGCCGACTTCAAGGGCGCGCTGCGCGAGCTGACCGAGGAGCTCGACCACTCGTTCGTGGTTGAGGAGGGCTCGCTCATGCCGAAAACCATCGCCTGCCTGGAGGAAGAGGGCTTCACGCTGTCCATGCTGCCGTTCCGCACCACCGCCGAGAACCTGGCGCGCTACTTCTTCGACAAGCTCGCCGATGCGGGCTTCCCCGTCTCGCAGATCGACGTGTACGAGACCCCGAACAACTGCGCGATCTACCGTGCGTAAGGAGCGGGACGTGACGGGCTGCGCGGTTGCGGATTGCGGCGCGAACGCGGCTGCGAGCTGCGCGGGTTCGGCTGCGGCAAGCGCGGGCCGCGGCGCGCAAGCGGGCGGCGACTCCGCCACCATGCCCGTCGTCGAGCGCTTCGTCAGCATTAACGGAGAAGGGCAGGCGGCCGGCAAGCTGGCGGCGTTCATCCGCTTCGCGGGCTGCAACCTGCGCTGCTCCTACTGCGACACGATGTGGGCGAACGAACCCGGCGCGGCGGGGTCGGCTGAGGCGCTCGCCATCGATGACCTCGTCGAATGGGTGCGCGAGACCCGCGTCGATCACGTCACGCTCACCGGCGGCGAACCCGTGCTGCAGCCGTTGCTTCCCGATTTGATTGCGGCCCTGCTCAAAGAAGCGGGACCCGACGGGCGCGGCTTGCGCGTGGAAGTGGAGACGAACGGGGCTGCCGACCTTGCGCCCCTGGTCAAGCTGCGGGAAAGCCGCACCTCGCAGGAACCGGGAGCGCTTTCGCTCACCGTCGACTGGAAGTTGCCCGCAAGCGGCATGGAGCAGCACATGCTTACGGGCAACTTCGCGCTGCTCGGCGCAGGCGACACCGTGAAGTTCGTCTGCGGCGGGGCGGCGGACCTTGCCCGCGCGCTTGAGGTGGCGAAGAAACTCGACCTGCCGGGGCGCGTGGCGGTCTACGTGAGCCCCGTCTTCGGGCGCATTGAGCCTGCGACGATCGTCGAATTCATGCAACGCAACGACATGCGCTGGGCGACCATGCAGTTGCAGCTGCACAAGATCATCTGGCCGAACGTAGAGAAGGGCGTGTAACCATGACGGAAACCAATAGCAACCAGCTCGGCGAGACCGGCGCAGACGAGGTCGCCGGCACCCCCGCCGCGGCCCTCGGCGATGCGCGCGACAAGAAGGCGCTCGTGCTGTGCAGCGGCGGCGTCGACTCCACGACGCTGCTCGCCATGGCCGTTGCGCGCTTCGGAGCCGAAAACGTGTTCGCGCTGTCCATCAGCTACGGGCAGCGCCACGAGAAGGAAATGGAAAGCGCGAAGGCCGTCGCCGCGCACTACGGCGTGCAGCAGCGCTTCCTCAACCTCGCGGCCATCTTCGCCGACAGCAACTGCAGCTTGCTCGCTCAGTCCGACCAGGCAATTCCCAACGAGAGCTATGCCGAGCAGCTGGCAGGCTCCGACGGGTCGCCGGTGAGCACCTATGTGCCGTTCCGCAACGGGCTGTTTTTGTCGACGGCGGCATCGATGGCTCTGTCGCTGGACTGCTCGGTGCTCTTCTACGGCGCGCACCACGACGACTGGGCCGGCAACGCCTACCCCGACTGCTCGCTGGAATTCGTCGAGGCTATGAACCGCGCCATCGCGCAGGGTACCGGCGGGATTCTGCATATGGAGGCGCCGTTCGTCACCTGGTCGAAGGCCGACATCGTCAAATGCGGCCTTAAGCTCGGCGTTCCCTATGAACTGACCTGGAGCTGCTACGAGGGCGGCGATTACCCGTGCGGCGCGTGCGGCACCTGCATCGACCGCAACCGCGCTTTCGAGCTTGCGGGCATGCGCGACCCGCTGCTCGACCGGCTCGACGCGCAAGCCGCCACCAACCAGTAAGGAGAACCGTATGAGCGAAGCAACCACTTCTCGAGCCGCGGACGCTGCGCAATCCGCCGCAACCGCAACTGCCGCCACTCCCGCGGGCCCCAGGCGCGAGGGAACCGACGACGTCACGCTGCTCGGCAACCAGGGCGTGCGCTATCCGCAGACCTACGACCCCGGCGTGCTGGAGACGTTCATCAACAAGCACCCGGGCAACGACTACTTCGTGAAGTTCAACTGCCCCGAGTTCACGAGCCTTTGCCCCATCACCGGGCAGCCCGACTTCGCCACCATCTATATCAGCTACGTTCCCGGCGAGCGCATGGTGGAGAGCAAGAGCCTGAAGCTCTACCTGTTCAGCTTCCGCAACCACGGCGACTTCCACGAGGACTGCGTCAACATCATCATGAAGGACCTCATCGCGCTCATGGACCCGAAGTACATCGAGGTCTGGGGCAAGTTTTTGCCGCGCGGGGGCATCTCCATCGACCCGTACTGCAACTACGGCAAGCCGGGCACGCGCTGGGAAGAGGTCGCCTGGAATCGCTTGGCGAACCACGACCTGTATCCGGAAGCGGTGAACAACCGCTAGCGCGCGGCGCGGCTTACGCGATGGTCGCGCCGTCGGCGTCTGCGATGCGCAGGTCGGCGGCGTAGAAGGCCGCAAGCGCCGCGATGCCGAGGTCGACGTCGCGCGCGCCGGCCGTCTCGTAGCTGGAATGCATGGCCAGCTGCGGCAGGCCCACGTCCACGCCGTGCATGCTCACCTGGATGTTCGACAGATTGCCCAGGGTCGACCCTCCCGGCATGTCGCTGCGATTCGCGTAGGCTTGCAGCGGCACGCCGGCGTCTTCGCACACCGCGGCGAACACGGCGCGGCTGAAGGCGTCCGTGCAGTATTTCTGGTTCGCCGCTTCCTTCACCACCAGGCCGGCGTTGAGGCGCACCTGGTTCTCCCCGTCGTAGCGCTCGGGGTGGTTCGGGTGCACGGCGTGGGCGTTGTCGCAGCTCACGAGCATGCTTTTCGCCAACGCGCAACGCAGGTCGTCGGGCGTGAAGCCCAGTCGCGCGTTGATGCGCTCGAGGGTGTCGCGCAGGAAGGTGGACATGGCGCCCTGCTTGGTGTTCGAGCCGACCTCCTCGTTATCGAAGCAGCTGAACACCGAGACGTCGTGGTCGTTTTCGGTCGCGAGGAACGCCTCGAGCGATAGGTAGGCGCAGGCAAGATCGTCGAGCCGGGGCGCGGAGACGAACTCGCTGCGCGCTCCCCACACGCGCGGGCGCTCGCGGTTCACCAGGAACAGATCGCGCGCCAGCACCGCGTCCGGCGCGACCCCCACGCCCGCGGCCACCAGTTCGTCGAAGGCGCCCGGTGCAAGCTCGCCTGCCGAGAAGAGCGGGCAGAGGTCGACGGCGCGGTTCGGCGCGAAGCCCGCATTCGCCTCGCGGTCGAGGTGGATGGGGACGCGCGGGATGATGAGCAGGTCGGTGGCGGGGGCGAACAGCCGGCTTTCGATGCGGCCGTTCGCGCGCACCATCACGCGCCCGGCCACCGAAAGAGGCTTATCGAACCAGGTGTGGTCCATGACGCCGCCGTAGGCCTCGACGTTCAGGCGCAAATAGCCGGCGGGCCCTGCGATTTCCGGATGGGCCTTCACCTTGTACGTGGGGGAGTCGGAATGCGACGCCGTGAGCTGGAAGTGGTAGTTGTCGAGCGCCGCGCCCACCTTGAAGGCGATCACGCTGGAGTTGTTGCGCATCGTGTAGTAGCGCCCGCCGCGCTCGACCTGCCAAGGCGCGCTTTCGGGCAGGTACGTGAAGCCGGTCGCGTCCAGGCGTGCGCGCAAGGTCGCCGCCGTATGGAACATGCTCGGGCACACCTCGATGAAGTCGAGCATATCCTGGGCGCTTGCCGCTCGAGACTCGCTTTCGGGGGCGACGGCGGAAGCGTCGCGCTCCTGATCCCCGCACCCAAACGAACGCTTTTCCATTCCAGACCGCCTTCCGTGCGCTGTCGTAAACCTGCGGGGAACAGTGTAGCGCCCTCGTCGACTCTTGAAAAATTAGTTGACCTGCCAAGTTCGCGTTGCCTGCCTTCCGCGGAAGTGCGACTATATCCAGCAGAAACATCGAGGCCGGCGCAGCAGGCACCGAACCGCGCCGGCTTGCCATGTAGGGGGACGACATAATGCGAAATTCGGTACAGAAAAACGCGGGGGGGGGTACTCCATGCGTGAGCGCATAGTTCACGTCGCAACCCCCATCCTCGTCTGCGCATTGATCATTTGCGGGTTCGTTGTATATCAAAACTACGTCAAGGATAAGATCTTCCAGGAAAGCACCGACCACCTGCTCGTCACTTACGAGCAGGTCGACAGGACGTTTTCCCTGTTCTCCCAGCGCAACTGGAACATGCTCTCCGACCGGGATTTGGAATTTGCCGATGCGCAGGGGGAGGCGGAAACCGAAGCGGTCCTCGAGCATTGGCGGGATTTCGTCAACCGCAGGGATTCCTGGATGATCAGCGACCTGTACCTGTTCAATGAAAGCAACGACTACATGACGGCCAGCGGCCGGCAGGGGCGCGCCGACAGCATTGCGGGCGTGTTCGATGAGCTGCACCAGGATGGAAAGCCCGTCGTTTCCAGCTACACCTCCAGCGAAGGCAAGCGCAAGATCGTCTACGCCGTGCGCGCCTCGTCGCCCATCGTGGTCGACGGCGTCACCTACACCGGCTTGGCGGTGAGCTATGAAAACGGGGTCGTCGAGGACATGATCACGAGCAACGTGTTCGACGGGGTGAGTGACTGCTATGTGATCAGGGAAAACGGCGACGTTGTGCTGTCGCTGTCGACGAAAACCCAGTTCACCGAGCATATCGACAATATGTTCACCTTCCTTGGCGGCAGCGTGTCGTTCGAACGCGGCAGTTTAGAGGAGCTGCAAAGCGGCGTGGAGTCCGGGCAGTCCGGCGGCGCTCTCTGCGCGTACTCCGGTGAAAGCAACGTCGTCGTATGGCAGGCCTCCTCGACCGAGAATTGGTCGATCATCGGCGTCGTCCACGACGAAGCGGTCAATTCCGGCATGAAGGATATCCAGTCGGTCACGATGATCGTGCTTGCGGGGTTGTTCGTATGCGCGTTGGTTCTCGTGGTCGGCGGCGTCATGCTGTCGTCGCGCCGACGCCTGCGTCACAAGGAGGGGGAACGGGCGGAACTGGCGCGTCAAAAGGAGCTTTCGGACGAGCTGTTCAAGGGCATCACCCGAATAGTGGATCGTTTCGCCATATACGATCTGGAGAACGACACCTATGAGTATCGCGAACATGAATTCGATGAGCCGATTTACCCGCTCAAGGGCCGCTACCGGGATTTTGTCGAGACCATGTCGAAGCGCTACATCGTGACGTCGGACCCCGATAACGCCAAAATCGGCTCGCAGATTTCCCCTGAGCATTTGCGTGAGGTTATGCGCAGCGAGACCGACGTCGTGCGTTTCGAGTATGCCGGGCGCGAGGGGGGCGTTTACAAGATGATGAACGTGGTGCCGGTGGAATGGACCGACGACGGCCGTCTCAAGAAGGTGCTGCTCAGCTGTCAGGACATCAGCCGGCGCGTGGAGCTGGAAACCATAACCCGCGCCGACGGCCTCACCGGCCTGTTCAACGAACGCTACTTTGCCGAGATTCTGCATAAGCTTGAGACGTTGCGCAAGCCGTTCACGCTGCTGTATCTCGACCTGGACCGCTTCAAGCCCGTCAACGACACCTACGGCCACGACGCGGGCGACCTGCTGCTCAAAGAGGTGGCCCACCGCATCCAGGGGTGCATCCGCGACGAGGACTTCGCGTTCCGTATCGGAGGCGACGAGTTCGCCATCGTGCTGTCGGCCGAGCTGGGCGACGTTCAGCTGGAGGGCAAGGTTGCCATACTGAAGGAGTCCATCTGCCGGCCCATCGAGGTGGACGGGCACGTGGTGTGCGTCGGCGTCAGTTGCGGCTGCGCGCGCTTCCCCTCCGACGGCACGCAGGCGGCCGCCGTGCGTAAGATCGCCGACAAGCGCATGTACGAAGACAAGGAGCGCAATCACGCCGGCAGGTAGGGGCGGCCGGGGCGGCCCCGGCCCCGGCGGCCCGCTGTCCGTTGCCGCCGCTCGCGCTTCGGTTTCGCCCGGGTAAAGCACTCCTGTTCCACGAATATACCCAATATGGGCATTTAGTCCGGATGTAAGGATATTCTCGATTGACTGAAATATCCTCTTTCCCGTACTATGTCACGAACTTGTAAAGGCCCGTGCACAGGCCTTTACTCGTCTTAAGGGGTAATTGCATATCAAGGAAGGGAAACCCACATGAAGAAGCAACTTCGCGTTGTGATCGCCGCCGTGTGCGCGTTCGCAATGGTCGGCTCCTTCGCTCTGACTGGCTGCTCGAGCAGCTCTTCGGATTCGAAGTCCACCGACACCAAGCAGGAGCAGACGACCGAGCAGACCAAGGACGCCGTCGAGCTGCAGATCTTCGCAGCCAACTCGCTGTCCAAGGCCATGGAAGAGGTCCAGGCCGCCTACATCGCCGACGGCCACTCCAACGTGTCCTTCGCCGACACGCAGTACAAGGCCTCCGGCGAGCTGAACGAGATGCTCGGCGCCGGCTCCTACGCCGACCTGCTGATCAGCGCCTCGAAGGGCTCCATGGACACCGCCGTGTCCAAGGGCTACGTCGACGAGTCCACCCGCGTCGACATGTTCAAGAACGACCTGGTCATGGTCTCCAAGGAAGGCTCCGACCTGAAGGACGTCACGCTGCAGGACATCGCTGACGGCAAGTACACCTTCTGCGTCGGCGACGAGTCCGTGCCCGCCGGCAACTACGCCTGCCAGTCGCTGTCCACCGTCGGCGTGTATGTCCCGGCTGGTGACGAGGCCGGCAAGACCGGCAAGGACATCTCCGGCAAGGGCGGTTCCTTCGCCGAGGGCTTCAGCCCGGTTCTCGACACCTCCGTGGGCAACGTGTGCAAGCATGCCCAGTCCGGTGATGTGGACGTCGCGTTCGTGTACACCTCTGACGTGTACCGCTTCGGCGGCGTGCAGATCGTCGGCACGGTTCCGGCCAACACGCACAAGAACATCGTGTATCCCGGCGCCATCACCAAGGACTGCAAGAACGCCGAGGCCACCCAGGAGTTCCTGGATTGGTGCCTGAAGAGCGACAAGGCTCAGGAAATCTGGCAGAAGTGGGGCTTCGAGCTGGCGTAATGCCAACTGCGCTGCCCGCAGTGCCATAACCGAACTGTGCACATGAGGGGATGGGTCGCGAAGGCCCATCCCCTCAACGTATCGCAAGGGGTTTTACAAGATGCGAGGGGATAGATGAGAAACGCGAAACGGTTTATCGCAAGCCTTGCCGTGGCGGCGGCGCTTGCGCTCGGGTGCTCGGCGCCGGCGTTTGCCGACGAGGCGCTCGGCGATGTGGATGCGCCCAACGCGCCGGCGAAGACGGCGACGGCGGGAAGCACGAGCGCGCAGGCGACGGGGGACGCGCAGGCGTCCGCCGAGGGCGTCGATGTGTCCGGCGTGCAGGTATCCCGGGACAACGACGCGGCCACCGTTGCCGGCGGCAGTTTTGCGATAGACGAGTTCTCGCGCGCCCAAAAGGGCTCGAACCGAAGCATCGACGGAACCTATTACGGGTACGCCTATCTGGTGAGCCAAGGCGCCGGCGAGGTCGTGCAGCTGGTGGCCGTCGATGACTACGTGGTGGCCTACGTGCCCGCGCAGGTCGTCTCGGCGCAGGGGCTTGACCTTCCCGATGCGTCCGTGCAGCGCTCGCTTCAGCAGCTGCTCTGTGCCCTCGACGCGGGGCAAAGCTCCGGCTCCACGCCGCTCTCCTCGCTTTCCACCTGGTATTTCACGTCGCAGAAAACCTATGACGTCGGCGCGGTGCGCTTCCTGTTCGACCAGGAGGTCTCCGGCAAGGCCTATGCGTTCGTCATCGGCGTGGACGGGTCGGACATCACCGACTCCGACAACGCCGTCTACGCGAAACCGAGCTTTGCCGACTTCGGGCGCATCCTGCCCGCCGATCAGGTGACCATCGTGGAGAAGGCGACCGGACTGGCGGCGTTCAACGAGTTCATGGCCAACCTCGATTGGAGCCCGCTGTGGGTGAGCCTGCGCACCACGGGCATCGCCATCGTGTTCATCGTCGTCCTCGGGCTTTTGGCGGCCTATTTCTGCCTGGGCCTTTCCCCGCGCGTCAAAAGCATCTTCGACGCCATCTTCACCATTCCGATGGTGCTGCCCCCGACCGTGTGCGGCTTCATCCTGCTCTACCTTTGCGGGTCGAACACGGCGTTCGGCCGCTTCTGGATCGAAACCGGGTTCCCGCTCATCTTCAGCCCCACGGCGTGCGTCATCGCCGCGGTGGTGGTGGCGTTCCCGCTCATGTACCGCAACGCCCTGGGCGCGTTCGAGAGCCTCGACCGCAACATGCTCGACGCGGCGCGCACGCTCGGGTGGAGCAACGCGAAGATTTTCGTGCGCCTGATGCTGCCGCTGTCGTGGAGCTCCATCGCGGCCGGCATGGTGCTCGCGTTCGCCCGCGCGCTCGGCGAGTTCGGCGCGACGCTGTTCATGGCCGGCAACTACGTGGGCATCACGCGCACCATCCCGATCGCCATCTACTTCGAGTGGATGAACGGCAATTCCGACGTGGCGTGGTTCTGGACGGCCGTGATCATCGTGTTCAGCCTGGTGGTCATCGTGTTCATCAACCTGTGGTCGAACCATAACACCAAGTACCGCAAGCGCGAGAACGACTAGGGGAGGTTTTCCATGAGCTTGCAAGTCGATATCGAGAAAACCTTCAAGGGGTTCCACCTCGAGCAGTGCTTCGAGGCCGGCGACGAGACGCTCGGCCTGCTCGGCGCGTCGGGCTGCGGCAAAAGCCTGACCATGCGCTCGATCGCGGGCATCGAGCGGCCCGACGCGGGCAAGATCGTCGTGAACGGCACGGTGTTTTTCGACCGCGCGAAGGGGCGCAAGGCGAAGGTGGACCTCACGCCCCAGCAGCGCAAGACCGCGCTTCTGTTCCAGAGCTACATGCTGTTCCCGAACCTGACCGTGGCGCAGAACGTGGCGGCGGGCATCGGCAGGGACGTCTCCGCCGCCGACCGCGACGCCCTCGTGCAGGCCGAGCTCAAGCGCTTCGGCCTCACCGGGTTCGACAAGCGCTATCCCGCGCAGCTTTCCGGCGGCCAGCAGCAGCGCGTGGCGCTCGCGCGCATGTTGGCGGCGCGCCCGGGCATCCTCATGCTCGACGAGCCGTTCTCCGCGCTCGATGCGCACTTGAAGGGTGTGCTCGAGCAGAACCTGGTCAGCCTGTTCGAGGCGTTCGAGGGCACCATCCTCTACGTGAGCCACGACATCGACGAGGCGTTGCGCTTCTGCGACCGCATCGCGGTGGTGGAGGCCGGCCACATCATGGAGATGGGCACGGGTGAGGACGTGGTGCACCGCCCGCAAAGCCAGGCGGGCATCAAGCTGTCCGGCTGCAAGAACGCCACGCCGGCGACGCGGCGCGGGCCGCACACCGTGTGGCTGCCGAAATGGGGCGTCGAGCTTGAGGCGGCCGACGAGGTTCCCGCGGACGTGAAGTGCCTCGGCGTGCGCGCGTTCTATCTCGAGCGGGCGGCGGGTGCGGGGCGCAACTGCTTCCGCATGCGGGTCGACCGCGTGAGCGACTCGCGCTTCGAGCGCACGGTGCTGCTCGGGTTTTTGGACCGCTCGGAGGAGGCCGACGCCGCCGTTGCGCGCACCGACGACGAGATGCGCTACCTGCACCAGCACCTGTTCTGGCGCGTGGACAAGCTGAAGGTGCCGGCGAGCGAGCTGCCGCACGAGGGCGAGGAGCTGTGGATCCGCATTCCCGAGGACAAGCTGTATCTGGTTGAGAAGTAGCCTGCGCGCCGGGGGAGCGCGGGCGGGTGTCGAAGGGGCTGCACGAAGGGACGCGGGCCCTGCCCATCGCCGCCTCGCACGCCGGGGGAGCGCGGGCGGCGGCCAACTGCTACCTGTGCGGTTGCATTCCGCCCGGCAGTGGTACACTTGACGTTCGACGAGAGGGGAAGTCATGAAGGACGGACACGGCCGCACGATCGATTACCTGCGCATTTCGCTGACCGATCGCTGCAATTACCGCTGCATATACTGCATGCCCGAAGAGGGCGTGAAATCGCTTTGCCACGAGGACATCCTGCGCATCGAGGAGATCGCGCACGTGGTGCGCGTGCTGGCCGGACTGGGGATCCGCAGCGTGCGCCTGACCGGGGGAGAGCCGCTCGTGCGCAAGGGCGTGGTCGACTTGGTGCGCGACATCCGCGCCACGCCCGGCATCGAGAACATCTCGCTGACCACCAACGGCGTGCTGCTGCCGAAGATGGCCGACGACCTGCGCGACGCGGGCCTTTCGCGCGTGAACATCTCGCTCGACACGCTCGATGCGGAGCAGTTCGCCGTCATCACGCGCCGCGGGCAGCTTACCGAGGCGCTTGCCGGCATCGACGCCGCGCTCGCCGCCGGCTTCAACCCGGTGAAAATCAACGCGGTCGCCGTTCGTCAGCTTCATCAGGATTACCTCGCCTTCGCGAAGCTCTCCATCGACCGGCCTCTGCACGTGCGCTTCATCGAGTACATGCCGGTGGGCGAAAGCTCCGGGTCCGACGGCTGCGGCTGGGGTCCCGACGATGTCATCAGCTGCGAGGAGCTGTTCGAGCGCATCAACGAAGCTGCCGCGGCCGAAGGGCTGCCCGCGCTTACGCCGGCCGGCGGCAAGCAGCCGCTCGGCTGGGGGCCCGCCAAGTACTTCGCATTCCCCGGCGCTGCGGGAACGGTCGGCTTCATCAGCCCGATGAGCAGGCATTTCTGCGGCGACTGCAACCGCATGCGCCTAACGGCGGACGGCAAGCTGCGCCCGTGTCTGTTCTCCGACAACGAATACGATATCCGCACCGTTCTGCGCAGCGGCAAGCCGGAAGCCGAAATCGATGAGGATTTGCGCGCCGTGTTCGCCCGCGCGCTCGGCGCCAAGCCCGACGACCACGACGACGACATCACCGGCACCGAGCGCCGCATGAGCCAGATCGGCGGCTAACTTCGCCCCTCGGTGGCAGCCCGGCGCCGCGCGCCCCGCGAGGCCCCGCGACCGGCATCCGATTCTGCGCCTGGTGGCCGCCGCCGGCCGTCCACCCCTCGGCTCGCCCGCCCGGTCAACCCCGTGCACTTCGCCCGCACACTGTAAAAGGTTGTGCCGCCCCTTCGTAAAGCGCCCGTAAACGCCTGTCATGCTTCGGTCATGGCGGGCGTTTTTCGTCATGCGCCCCATCCTGCGGCGCGTAGTATTCCCCTCGCAAGCTCTCAGGCAAGCAAAAAGCCATCAGCATCTCGAAGGGAGATCATCGAACATGAAGGGTTCTTTCATCAGCCGTCGCGGCTTTCTGGGCATCGCGGGCGTTTCCGCTCTGAGCGTCGCGGGCATGGGTCTGGCCGGCTGCGGCTCGAATTCGTCGAGCAGCGCAAGCTCCAGCGACAGCTCCACTTCCACCAAGGCTCTTTCCGGCACCATCACGGCGGTCGGCTCCACCGCGCTGCAGCCGCTCGTCGAGGCCGCGGCCGAGCAGTTCATGGAGAAGAACCCGGGCGTGCAGATCACCGTCCAGGGCGGCGGTTCCGGCCAGGGCGTCACGCAGATCTCCCAGGCCGCCGTGCAGATCGGCAACTCCGACGTGTTCGCCGAGTCCAAGCTGAAGAACGCCGACGACCTGACCAAGATCGCCGACAACAAGGTGTGCATCGTCGGCATGGGCCCGATCGTCAACAACGACGTGACCGTTGACGACATCTCGCTGGAGAACCTGAAGAAGATCTTCATGGGCGAGATCACCAACTGGAGCGAGGTCGGCGGCGCCGACGCGGCCATCACCGTCATCAACCGCGCTTCCGGCTCCGGCACGCGCGCCACGTTCGAGGACGCGGTGCTCGGCGACTCCAAGGTGCCCGACTCCTTCAAGCCCCAGGAGCAGGATTCCTCGGGCACGGCCGCCAAGATGGTTTCCTCCACCCCCGGCGCCATCTCCTACGTGGCCTTCTCCTACTACGACAGCAGCTTCAAGGCGCTCAAGGTCGACGGCGTCGCTCCCGAGGAGAAGAACGTCGAGGACAACTCCTGGAAGATCTGGTCCTACGAGCACATGTACACCGCCGCCGAGCCCGACGAGGCCACCAAGGCGTTCATCGAGTACATGATGGGCGAGGACGTGCAGGGCGGCCTGGTCGAGCAGCAGGGTTACATCCCGATGTCCGGCATGAAGGTCGAGAAGGACGCGTCCGGCAAGGTGACCACCAAATAGTCGTTTGCCTCGCTGGCAAGAGAAAGGAGACGCGCGCTTATGGCCTTGATGGCGAAAGCACGCGTCGAGCGTATCGGACAGGGCGTCACGGGCGCGTGCATCGTGCTCGTGGCGCTTCTTGTCGTCACGCTCGTCGCCATGGTGGCGCAACGCGGCATCGCCACGTTCACCGCCGACGGTGTTGACCTGGGGGCTTTCCTGACGGGGACCACGTGGAACCCGCATCAGGAGGATGCCAACGGCATGCCCACGGTCGGAGCGCTGCCCATGATCGCGGGATCGTTCTCGGTCACGCTGCTCTCCACGCTGTTCGCGCTGCCCATCGCCTTCGGCAGCGCCATCTTCGTGGTGGAGGTGGCGCCGCGCTTCGGGCGCAAGGTGTTCCAGCCGCTCGTGGAGCTTCTGACCGGCATCCCGTCGGTCGTCTACGGCCTCATCGGCCTGACCATCATCGTCGCGTGGGTGCGCGACGCGGCGGCCCTGACGGGGCAGACCATCACCGGTTTCGGCATCTTCTCGGGCGCGGTGGTGCTCGCGGTCATGATCCTGCCGACCATCACGAGCCTGTCCATCGACGCGCTCGCCGCCGTGCCGCGCGAGTATCGCGAGGGCAGCTACGCGCTCGGCTGCACGCGTTGGCAGACCATCTGGAACGTGGTTTTGCGCTCGGCCGCCCCGTCGCTGATGACGGCGGTCATCCTCGGCATGACGCGCGCGTTCGGCGAGGCGCTCGCGGTGCAGATGGTCATCGGCAACGCCATCCAGATGCCCACGAGCCTGTTCACGCCCGCCTCCACGCTCACGAGCGTGCTGACCATGGGCATGGGCAACGAGGCGATGGGCACGGTGCACAACGACGTCTTGTGGTCGCTCGCGCTGCTGCTGCTCATCATGTCGCTCGTGTTCATCCTGATCATCCATCTGATCGGGCACAAGGGAGGGACGAAACGTGGCTAGCTTCGACATGCAGGCGCATGTGCGCCGCATCAACCGGCAGGACAGAATCGCTACGGGCATCTTGGTCGCCATCGTCGGCTTCGTGCTCGTGGTGCTCGCCGCCATCGTGGTGTACATCCTGGTGGCCGGCGCGCCGAAACTCTTCGATGTGAACTTCCTCACCGGCAAGCCGCAACAGTTCAAGGAGGGCGGCGGCATCGGGCCGGAGCTGTTCAACAGCTTCTACCTGCTGGTGCTCACGCTTCTGATCAGCGTGCCGCTGTCGCTCGGCGCGGCCATCTTCCTGTCGCAGTATGCGCCCGACAACGCGGTGACGGCGGTGGCGAAGACGGCGATCGAGACGCTGTCGAGCCTGCCCTCCATCGTGGTCGGCCTGTTCGGCTTCCTGTTCTTCGTGCTCTACATGGGCTGGGGCTTCTCCATCATCGCCGGCGCGGTGGCGCTGACGATGTTCAACATCCCCATCCTCGTGCGCGTCATCCAGCAGGCGCTCGAGGACGTGCCGCGCAGCCAGCGCGATGCCGGCCTGGCCATGGGGCTGACGCGTTGGGAAACCACCATCCACGTGTTGCTGCCCGCCGCCATGCCCGCCATCGTCACCGGCGTGGTGCTCTCGGCCGGCCGCGTGTTCGGCGAAGCCGCGGCGCTCATCTTCACGGCGGGCCAGTCGGCTCCGGTGCTCGACTTCACCAACTTCGACTTCACGAGCCCGGCGTGCCCCTGGAATGTGTTCCGACCTGCTGAAACGCTTGCCGTGCATATCTGGAAGATCAACTCGGAGGGCGTCGTGCCCGACCTCGACGCCATCTCCAACGGCACCGCCGCCGTGCTCATGGTGTGCATCCTGGCGTTCAACATCCTGGCCCGCGTGGTGGGCAAGTACCTGGAAAGGAGGCTGACGAGCGAATGAGTGGGAACGTGAACGAAACGACCGGTGCGGCCGGGCAGGCCCGCGCGGGCGCGGCTTGTGCAGCCGGAGCAGCGGCCGAAACCCCTGCCGCCGCCGAACTCATCGCGACGCGCGCCATGACCGTCACCTACGGCGATCACGAGGCGCTGCATCCGACCGACCTCGCTTTCGCCGCCGGCCAGGTGACGGCGCTCATCGGGCCTTCGGGCTGCGGCAAGTCGACCTTCCTGCGCTGTTTGAACCTCATGAATCGCGAGATTCCCAAGTGCAAAATCGGCGGCGAGGTGCTCTACCACGGCCGCAACATCAACACGCGCAAGGAGAACCTCTTCGAGCTGCGCAAATCCATCGGCATGGTGTTCCAGCAGCCGACGCCGTTTCGCAAGTCCATCCGCGAGAACATCCTGTTCGCGCCCAAGCGCCACGGCCTCGTGCGCGGCAAGGACGCCTGCGAGGCGCTCGTGGAGGAAAGCCTGCGCGCGGGTGCTTTGTGGGACGAGGTCAAGGACAAGCTCGATCAGTCGGCCGTTGCGCTTTCCGGCGGCCAGCAGCAGCGATTGTGCATCGCGCGCACGCTGGCCATGCATCCCGACGTGGTGCTGTTCGATGAGCCGTGCAGCGCGCTCGACCCCATTTCCACCTTCGCGGTCGAGGAGACCATCCGCTCCATTGCCAAGACCGGCATCTGCGCCATCATCGTGACGCACAACATGGAGCAGGCCACGCGCGTTTCCGACAACACCGCGTTCTTCTACGTCGGCGACATGGTGGAGACCGGCCCGACGAAGCGGCTGTTCAGTGAGCCGAAAGACAAGCGTTTGCAAGACTACCTGACCGGAAGGTTCGGCTGATGGGCATGGATATGAACGAAAACGAACGCGTGGCGGGCGCGGGAGCGGGTGCCACCCCGGCTGCCGTGCCGGATGCCGCCGAGCCGATGATCTCCATTCGCGACTTCGACCTGTTTTACGGCGACTTCCAGGCGCTCAAGAACATCAACCTCGACATCCCGAAGAACAAGGCGACGGCGTTCATCGGGCCGTCGGGCTGCGGAAAGTCGACGCTGCTGCGCACCTTTAACCGCATGTGCGACTTCGTTCCCACGGTGCGCACGGAAGGGACCATCAAGGTGGCCGGGCGCGACATTTTCGCCGCCGACGCCAACGCCCTGCGCGTGCAGGTGGGCATGGTATTCCAGCACCCCAACCCCTTCCCGATGTCCATCCGCGACAACATCCTGTACGGTCCGCGGCGCATCGGGCGCATGAGCAAGTCCGAAGCCGACGAGCTGGTGGAGAAGTGCCTGCGCGACGCGGGCCTGTTCGACGAGGTGAAGGACAAGCTCGGCCAGAACGGCCTGGGGCTTTCCGGCGGCCAGCAGCAGCGCCTGTGCATCGCGCGCGCCCTCGCGACCGCGCCCGAAGTGCTGCTCATGGACGAGCCCACGAGCGCGCTCGATCCCATTTCGACGGCGTTGATCGAGGAGCTGATGGTCAAGCTCGCCGCCGAGCGCACCGTCGTGGTGGTGACGCACAACATGCAGCAGGCCACGCGCGTCGCTGACAAGACGGCGTTCTTCTACCTGGGCGAACTCATCGAGGCGGGGGACACCAAGCAGCTCTTCGCCAACCCCGCCCAGCAAAAGACCAAGGAATACCTCACAGGAAGGTTTAGCTAATGCAGCTTAGAAGCAAGTACATCGCCAAGCTCGAGGACCTTGACGGCCTGCTCGCGCAGCTTGCGGAGAAGTCCATCGCCGACGTGCGCGCGGTCGGGCAGGCGCTCGCGGGAAAGGAAGGCGTCGCCGACGACGTGCTGGCGGGCAACAAGGCGGGGCACCGCCTGCGCAACGCCATCGAGGACGGGTGTTTGGACATCATGCTGATGCAGCAGCCGCTCGTGGCCGACGACCTGCGTCAGGTGTCGGCGGCATTTCGCGTGGTGAGCGACCTGGCGCACATCGACGAGATGACGCGCGACGTGGCCTACCTTTCCCAACAGCTCACGCCGAAGGCAATCTCACACTTGGCGGGCGAGTTCGCCGAGGCGACCGAGAAGGTGGCGGAAATGCTCGAGTGCGCCGTGCGCGCCTTCGACGACGCCGACGTGCAGCTTGCCAAGCGCGTGTGGGAGATGGACGATGCCGTCGATGAGCTCTACGATCGCTGCGAGGCGGCGGTGGTCGACCTCATCCGCGAGGACAAGGCCGGCGCGAAGCACCTGCCCGAGCTGTTGATGGTGGCGAAGTATTTCGAGCGCATGGGCGACGATGCCCAGCACATCGCCGACTGGGCCGTCTTTCGCGCAACCGGCGAACACCCCACCCACTCAAGGGACGAAAAGGAAGCCTAACGAAAAGGGCCGAAGGGCGCGCCATCGCACCCTTCGGCCCCTTGGATAGCCTGTCGCGCCTTGCGGCGCTCTCTACTAATGGCCGAACTTGCGTTCGGCCTTACGAATTTCTGCTGCGAGGATAGCGCTTCTACCAGGACTTTCGTAGGCGCGAACGCAAGTTCGCGCAGTATAAAAGCGCCGAAGGCGCCCACTGTTTCCTTAGGCGGGTTGGCAACTGCGTGCATCCCCCTTATTCCTCGGCGCGGGTCCAGAGGCCGGTTTTGCCGCCGTCTTTCAGCAGCAGGCGCACGTCCATGATCTCCATGCCGCGATCGACCGCCTTGCACATGTCGTAGATGGTCAGGCACGCCACGCTCGCGGCGGTGAGCGCCTCCATCTCGATGCCGGTCTTGCCGGTGACGCCCGTGGTGGTGGTCACGTGGATGCCCACGCGCCCGTCAGCGCGCTCGCCCTCGCGCACCGGCTCGCATTCCACCTTCGCCTTCGTGATATTGAGCGGATGGCACATCGGGATCAGCGTGCTTGTCTGCTTCGCCGCCATCACGCCGGCCACGCGCGCGCAGGCGAGCACGTCGCCCTTCGCCGCCTTGCCCTCCACGATGAGCGCCAGCGTGTCGGGATGCATGCTGATGAACCCTTCGGCGACGGCCGTTCGCTTCGTGATGTCCTTGTCACCGACGTCCACCATGCGGACATCGCCCTTTTCATCGATATGCGTCAGCTGATCGCCCATACGTCACTCCTTCTCGTCGATTGCTACGGGAAATTGTAATGCAAGAAAGGGGAAGGGG
>CAVCPR010000011.1:0-38483 GCA_963604235.1 Anaerovoracaceae bacterium
TGATGTCGTAGCGCCCGTCGCGCGCCCAGCCGATGTCGAGCGCCTGGCCCTCGATAGTGCGGCGCGTCATGTCGATCAGCTCGCCGATCACGCGCACCTTGATGGCGTCGGAGAGGCTTTCGTCCTCGACCACCGTGCCGTTGACCAGGGAAAGGGCCAAGTCGCCGGCATTGATGGCCAGCCCGATGCCCTCGGTGAGATGCATGCACGGCTCGCCGCGGCGCAGCTCGGCCTCGTCAGCGATATCGTCATGGATGAGCGCAGCCGTATGGAAGTGCTCGATGGCCGCAGCGGCGCTGCTTGCCAGGCGCATGTCGCCGCCGACGGCGCGGCATGCCGCGAAGCAGATGAGCGGGCGATGGCGCTTGCCCCCGTTTTGGCTGTATGCCTTCAAGGGATCGTAGAGATAGCGATCCATATCGGGGTGCGTGCCCGTCGGCAAGTACTCGTTCACCAGGTCACCAACCTGGTTCGCATATGCTGCAAGATACTTTTCGAAAGACTCGGGGGGCTCGGTGACGTCTGCGATGATATCGTTGATGTTCTTCATGGCGCTTTCTTGTCCGATTAGCCTATGTACTTTCAACATGGTACCACATGCGCCGAGGTGCAATCCGAACGCTCACGGCGAGAGGGGCCATAACCCAAGGAACTTCACGTCGGCGCCTGTGCGCGAAAAGTCTGCTATCATGAGCAGCGCTCAGATTGCTCCCCTTTGCGGGAAAGTTCTTCGGGGGCGTGGCGGAATTGGCATACGCAGCGGACTTAAAATCCGCCGCCGCAAGGCTTGTGGGTTCGAGTCCCACCGCCCCTACCATCCTTTTGAAACAACAGATTGGCGAAACTTAGCCGCGTGCGGAACATATGCGGCTCGAACATTGGCTGCGTCCGATTACGGAACGCCACCGGCAACGGCCGCGCCCTTCGGCCTTACGCCCGCGACGCGTCCAGAATGATGCCCTGCAGGATATCCGATTCGCTCACGGTGAAGGCGTCGGTTCCCATGACGTCCATGAGGGTTTGCATGATGACCAAACCCGCCACGATGACCGGCGCGCGGCCGGGGTCCATCCCCGCCACGCGACCACGCGCTTCCACGTCCATTGCGGCCAGCATGGCGAACACGCCGTCCAAATCTTCCCTGGTGACGCGCTGCTTATGGACGCGGGAGCTGTCATAGACCGCAAGGGCGTCGCGCACCGCGACCACCGTCGTCGCGGTCCCGGCGACCGCCACCATGCGCCCCACTTTCCCACCGGCGCCCGGCGCGCCGGAAAGCACGTCCGTGAAGCCGGCGCGAATCCACGCGCGCGCCGCATCCAAATCGGCAGCACAGGGCGGGTCTGAATGGATGAATTTCTCGGTGACGCGGCGGCAGCCGATGTCGAACGAATGCGACCAGGAAGGTTCCGCGCCGCCCTGCCCGAATACCACTTCCGTCGATCCTCCCCCGATGTCGACCACCGCAAGCTGCTCATCGGAAAAGTCGCAGGAGGCGCCCAAAAACGACAACGCCGCCTCGCGCTCGCCCGGGACGACCGTCAGACGCACGCCCAAGCGCTCGAGCGCGTCGACGAAATCGGCGGCGTTGCCCGCATCGCGCGACGCCGACGTCGCAATGGCGATGGTGGTCACGGGCGCCTCGGGGGTTGCAAAGGAATCGCGCACCGCGCAATAACGCTCGATGACGCCCGCCACGCGCGCAATGGCCTCGGGCTTGAGCATGCCCGTCGCATCCACCCCTTCGCCGAGGTTGGCGATCTCGTATTCGCAATCAAGCTCGTGCAAATTGCCCGCCTCGTCGACGTCGGCGACGAGCATGCGGCACGTCACCGTCCCGATGTCGATGGCGGCATAGCGCCCGGGGCGCACAAAGGCGGAAGGGGTGGCGACGTCTTGCATGGGATTCCTTATTTGTAGGCGAACACGACGTCGAGCACCGGCGAGTACCAGGTGGTCGGCGCCTGCACGCTGTCGGACGAGATGTTGGCGACCACGTTCGATGACGAATCGCTCGACGAGGAGCTCAAGCCAGAGACGTAGGCGGTTTCCTCGCCCTTCTTCACCCAGCCGAGCTGATCGTGCGCGCGCTGCTCGACGCCCGAGTCGGTCTGCAGCGTGTCGACGTCGGTTTGCAGCGTGGAGTTGCGATCGGCAAGCGCCTCGTATTCCAGCGCGAGCTTGTCGTAGTTGCGCACGCTGCAGTAATACTGCTGCGCCGTCGGATAAAGCCAGATGACGGCCACGACCACGCAGGCGGCCGCGATCGCGCTCACCAGGAACTGACGAGATTGCAAAAGGGCGGAAAGCGAGAAGCCGGCGCGGCGCGATTTCCGCGCCTTCGCGGGATTCTCCTCCGCCTGCATGCGCTGCGCACGGCGCGCGCTTGCTCCCATCTCGCCCTTGTACACGGCCGCACGGGAACCTCCGGCCGCATCGGCCTGGTCCTGCCCGCCGAACTGCTTGTCGAACGCGCGGCCCGCCTTCTCCTTGACGCGGGCGCGGCGCTTCGCCTCGCGGCGGTCGGCAGACGTGATCTCGCGCGACTCGGCGCCGCGCCTATTCTCGGAGCGATCCTGGGCGGCCTCTTCATCCGCCGCTAAGCGCGCTTGGCGGCGCGACGACACGCGCGCGGGCTCGTCCTGCGCCCTGCGGCGGCTACGCGCGCTGCGCTCGGCATCCCGCCGGGCAGTATTCTTGCGCGAGCGGCTGCCGCGCTTGCTGCGAGAACCGGAAAACGCCGGATCGTCGGCATACGGCTGCGAGAAATCGTCTTCGGAAAGATACGACAGCAAGGGGGCATTCTGGCCACGTCGGGCGGCGCCCGATGCGCGAGACGCCGAGCGCGACGTGCCGCGGCGGGCGTCGTCGAACGAAAGGATATGAGCCTGCTCTGCCATGAAGGACCGCCCCTTAGCTGCTGGATCGAATGGAGTGTGGTGTTGCTAGAAGCTATGGTGAAGAATAGCATGCCCCGCACGGCGCAAGCATGCAGGGCAAGAAAGCTACGCCCGCCTTCCACATGCGCGGAGGGCGGGCGCGAAGAATCTGACGAGGGCGCTCGATTAGTCCAGGTCGAGCTTCTTGATATAGGCGCGCCACTTCTCGAACGACTCGTCGCTGATGGCGTGCTCCATGAGGCAGGCCTCGTCCTCGGCCACCTCTTCGGGAATGCCGAGCGCCTTGTTCAGGAACTTCTTGAGCAGGCGATGACGATCGTAGACCGCCGTGCCGTAGCTGTAGCCGGCCTCCGTCAGCGTCACGTCGCCGTAATAGGGCTGCTCGGCAAGGGCCTTTTCCTTGAGAGCGGTAACGGCCTTATTCACGGACGCCTTCGAAACGCCCATCTTATTCGCAATATCAACGGAGCGAACCGACACCTCGGTCGTCCCTCCGAGCATAACGATGGCCTCAAGATAGTCTTCGTGCGACTTCGACATCTTCTCCATGGGGCCCTCCTTTCATACGTTGTGTCACTGTACCACAAAGGTTCGACATCTTTGTAAAATGACAGAAACGCCCTGCTCAGGCAACCAATGGTAACAATTGGAAAAGAAGGGGCCGACGAGGGCGGAGAGGGGGGTAGATGCCCTCGTCGGCTGTGCTGTGTGGTGACGGCCAGACGAGAGGAGCCTCACCACCGGGTCAGCAAAAGGAAAAGGAGTTCAGCTGACGAGGAGGATGTTTCGCTCAGCTGACATTTGTCAGTATAGGGAAACTTTAGTAACCCGTCAATAACTTTTTGAAAAAAGTTTTCCTTAGGTTATATCGGGCCGCCAGGGCGTCGTCGGCGATGCTCCGCTGATGCCGTTTGGCCGACTCTCCGGGCTCGCTAACCGCGTCGAGCGCGGGCGACGGCCTCGCGCCGCGCCGATCCACTACTCGCCCGTCTTGCCGTCCTTCAGCACCGCTCCGCGAAGCACCACGCCGCGTACCTCCAAATCACGCGTGAGCACGACGGCGTCGGCGATGTATCCGGGCGCGATGGCGCCACGCTCCCCTTCCAGGCCCAGCGCATGGGCCGGATTGACCGTCGCAGCCTTCACGGCGCTCGTCAAGGGGATGCCCATGCGCCGAACCGCCATGCGCAGGCAATCCATGACGGTGCTCACGCTGCCGGCGAGCGAGCCGTTTTCGATGGTTGCGCGGTTGCCCGTGACGAAAAACTGCTGGCCGCCCAGCTCGTATTCGCCGTCGCCCAAGCCGCAGGCGCGCAGGCTGTCGCTGATGAGTATCATGCGGTCATCGCCGAACAGGGCGAAAGCCAGACGTACCATCGCCGGATGGATATGCACGCCGTCGGCGATGATCTCGGCGGTCACGTCGCCGCGCTCGGCACCCGCGGCGATGGGGCCCGGCTCGCGATGATGCAGGCTCGGCATCGCGTTGAACAGGTGCGTCATGTGTCGCGCGCCCGCATCGAACGCCGCGCGCGCCGTGTCGTAATCGGTGGCCGTGTGGGCAAGGGAAACGCGCACGTCATGCGACACTTCGTAGATGAAATCGAGATTGCCCGGCTGCTCGGGCGCCACGTCGATGAGCTTCACAAGCCCCCGCGCCGCCTGCTGCAGCCGCTCGAACTCCTCCACGCTCGCGCCGCGCACATGCGCCGGGTTCTGCGCACCAACTTTCTCGGGCGCGATGAACGGCCCTTCGAGATTGATGCCGACGAGAGCCGCTTCGTCGGCGGCCGAGCCGGCTTCGACATGGCTCGCCACCGCGCTGACGATGGGAACCAGGCGCTCTTCGGGAAGCGTCATCGTCGTCGGGCAGATGGCGGTCACGCCGCGGGAAGCCTCGAAGCGCGCAATCTCCGCGATACCCGCATCCGAGGCGTCGCAAAAATCCTGCCCCATCGCGCCATGCAGATGCACGTCGATAAGGCCGGGGATGACGTATCCCCCCGCCGCATCAACATCGCCCGCGCTCACGGCCGCAGACCCCGCCGGCTCGACGCGCGCGAAGCGCTCCCCCTCGATCACCACGTCGAGCTCTCGGAAGCACTGCCCGTCAAACACCAGACCGTTCACGATACGCATTGCGTCAGCTCCTTATCTCGCAGCCCTCCCTCAAGCGCAGGCGCTGCGCACAAAACATGCTAGATCAGCGAACCTGCTTCGGCGTCGACCACCACGGTGACGTTGGGGTGCAGCTGCAGAATGCTCGCCGGGACGCGCGGCGTCACCGGGCCGAAAAAGGCATCGTGGACGATCTGCGCCTTGTCCGCACCGCTCGCGACGACCAGAATCGCGCGCGCCTTCATGATGGTGCCGATTCCCATGGTGTACGCCTCGCGCGGGACGTCGTCGACCGACGCGAACAGGCGGCTGTTGGCGTTGATCGTGCTTTCCGCCAAGCCGACCAGATGGGTGCGCACGGGGAATTCGTCGCACGGCTCGTTGAAGCCGATGTGGCCGTTGTGCCCCAAGCCCAACAGCTGCAGGTCGATGCCGCCCGCCTCGGCAATAGCATCCTCGTAGTCGGCACATGCGGCGTCGGCGTCGGGGTTCGACCCGTCGGGAACGTGCGTCGCTTCCGGGCACACGTCGACGTGATTGAAGAGGTTCTTCTGCATGAAGTAGCGGTAGCTCTGCTCATGAGCGGGATCCAGGCCGCGATATTCGTCCAAATTGAACGTGGTCACGCCCTCGAAGCTGACCTTGTCGGCCTCGAAGTCGTCCACCAGGTCGGCGTACAGGCCGATCGGGGTGCTGCCCGTCGCCAAGCCGAGCGTGCTCGCCGGGTCGACGATCACCTGCGCCGCAATAATGTCGGCCGCGCGTCGGCTCATGTCGTCGTACGTTTCCTCAATGAACAGCTGCATGTTCTTCCGCCTTTCCCGTTAACGTGTTTGCACGTTATACAACGTTTCGCGGCGCTGCGTGAGGGCTATGTCCAGAATTGCACCGTTTCAACGATATCCTGGTACGACCACGGATAGATATCCGAGAACCAGCCCGTTTCGGGAATGAAGCATACGAGCGCACTGTAGAGCACCGAAACGGACACGACGCACAGCAGCACCTTCATGAGCAGCACGTGCGTGGTGGAGCCGTGGCGCATGTTCTCGTTCACGATGAAGGCGAGCAGCACCGCCGCCGCCAGGAACATGAAGCTGAAGTCGGCGAAATAGCGCTGCAGAATGCCCGCCATCTCGGCGTCCATGAGCGCCACGACCACGCCGCCGAAAATGAGCGCGATGATGACGCCGGCGATGGTGCGCGTGGAGCGCGTGCGGAAACGCAACTCGAGGATACGGCGCGAGAACGGCAGGATCCACAGGATGGGCAGGCATACGAGGATGCCGCCGAACGTGACCTCCCTGATGGTCTGCCCCAAATACGTCGTGTCGAAGGTGGTCGCGCTCAAGAACGGGAACACGCCGCTGACGTTCGGAGGCTGCAGGAAGTACGCAAACAGCGCCGGAGCCAAACGCCCGATATTCCATCCGCGCTTGGTCATATCGTTGACCGTCAGGTTGTAGTTCGCGCCGAAATCGGTGAAGCTCCCGAAGCGCGCGTAGTTGTAGAGCATCAGCCCCGCGGCAACCACCACGTACGGGGCGATCAGACACGCGAACTCGATGGCGCCTTTGCGCGTCAAGATATCCCGCTTCGTGATGTATTTCCGCCAGAAGAGGGGGAACGCCACCAGCGACAACACGATGAGCTGCGGGCGGCAGCCCACCACGAGCGCCATGCACAAACTTCCGCCCAAATACCAACCGCAGGGGCGCGCAGAGGCGCGTCCGCGCATCCACAGGTACAGGCCCCACACTGAAAACGCCAAGCCAAGCGAGATGGGCAGCGAATAGAACGTCGGGAACTTCAGCAAGTACAAAACGCCGCAACAGGCGATCAGGGGAATTTGCAGCAGCAGATACAAACCCAAACTCACGCGTTTGAAATGGTAGCGAGCGAAACGGTCGAGCAAGGCCGAGCAGCCGAGCACGAAGGCTATCACCGCAATAAGCACGCCGATGGCCGTGGGGAAATTCGCGCCCGTAGCCAAATAGAACGGCAGATAGAACAGCAGCACCGGAACGACGCCGAAGTACACGTAATAGTGCCCGTCATGATAGGCGACGTCGAAGAGATACTCCTCCCCCGTCTCCTTCTGCAGCTCGTCGCGCGCGCCCTTGTCGTAGGGGTCATCCATGTCCTGCAGCCACTGCGGCGGCTCTTCGTCAAGGTAGAGCTGACCGTGCGCCATCGCCCGGGCAAGCTCGGCGTACTGCTGCGCGTTGTCGCCACCGACCTTGAACGTGTTCGCGATGCTCACGCCGTCCCACGACCCGCTGTTGTACGAGCTGGTCGCAACGCCCACGAGGTTCGATCCCATAAACAGGTATGAACTAAGCAGCACCGTCTCCACCGCAACGGCGACGACGATGGCCGCCTTCGACTTGCGCGGGTTCGACACGATACCGATGCGGTAAATGGCCGAGCGCGGGCGGAAAATGTAGGCCAGTGCAAGCAGTCCTAACGTCAAGAGGAATCGCGTTTGGTTGAAGATGAACGGCTCACGCGCGTTCACGGCGACGTCGGAAAGCAAAACCGGATAGCTGACGTCGTCACCCGTGATCGTGATCTTGAGGTTGTTTACCAGCCCCGTCGTGTTCAGGTTGATGAACTCGCTTTGGTCGCACAGCGTGTTCACTTCAACATTGGGGACGCCGACCGTGTATTCCGTCGAGTCGAAATAGGTCTTATGCGCCTCGTCGGTGAACTGGATTTTCACCGTCAGCTGCTGGGCGGGCTGCCGGTAGTCGAAGTTCAACCAAAGGTTATGAACCTCGCAGTTGAGGTTCGTGAACTCGATGACGTGATTGACTTCCGTGACGCGATACTGGTCATCGGTGGTTTTCGACAGCGTCAGGCGATTGTCCAGGTTCGTGGTGTGGTAGCCGGCGGTGCGGAAGTAGTTGATGTTGAACAGGAAGGTTTCCAGCATAAGCGCAATGAGCACGAGCACGAAAACCCGCTTCGCAACACGCTTGGCAGAAGCGCCGTAGCGTCTATTGAAGTCGGAAACCCCGTAGCGTATGTTCTGTCGAAGTGTAGGCATACGATTGGTCAGTATACGGCAAAATAAAAGGATGGGGTACTACGACCCCATCCTTTCAATGAGCAGCCTTGCAGCCGCCTATGCGCTTGCGTCGAACCTACAGGCCGAGATCCTTCTTCACGTCGGCATACACGGTCTCGACCTCGCGGTCGCCGTCGACAGTGACCAACAGGTCGCAGCCGCGATAGTAGTCGATCAGCGGAGCCGTGGACTTCTCGAAGACCTCGAGACGGTTGCGCACCGTGGCCTCGTTGTCGTCGTCGCGCTGATACATCTCGCCACCGCAAGACGGGCACGCCGCCTCGGCAGCGGTGCCGATATGGCCGCACTCCTTGCACATACGGCGGGAGGTGAGGCGCTTGACGATAACCTCGAAGTCGACATCGATGAGCAGGGCGGCCGTCAGCGGGCGCTCAAGCTCGGCAAGCATGGTGTCAAGGGCGACGGCCTGCGTGGTCGTGCGCGGGAAACCGTCCAGGAGAACGCCCTTCTCGGTGTCGGGCTGCTGAATGCGCTCCTTCATGAGGTCGATGATCAGGTCATCGGGAACCAGGTCGCCGGCATCCATGAAGCTCTTGGCCTTCAGGCCGAGCGGGGTTTGATTCTTGACGGCGGCACGCAGAATGTCGCCGGTGGAGATATGGCACAGGCCGAAATCCTCGACGAGCTTAGCCGCCTGCGTGCCCTTGCCGGCGCCCGGGGCGCCCAACAGAACGATGTTCATAGGAAGCATCCTTTCAGATACGCAAATAATGCACTTCTCATCATAACAAAAAAGGGAGGGTCCTGAGACCCTCCCCTGAAAACCAACCGCAACTATTCCCTATTTGAAGAATCCGTCGTAGTTGTGCATCTTCAGCTGGCTTTCGATCTTGCTCATCGTGTCGAGCGCAACGCCGATCATGATGAGGATGGACGTGCCGCCGAACGCCTGAATCAGCTGGTTGCCCGTGAAGTAGAAGATAATCGTGGGCACCACCGCGATGACGGCGATGAAGATGCCACCCGGCAGCGTAACGCGATGCAGCACGTTCTTGATGTAGGTGACCGTGGCGGAACCCGGACGCACACCGGGGATGAAGCCGCCCTGCTTGCGCAGGTTGTCAGCCGTTTCCTCGGGGTTGAACACCATGGACGTGTAGAAATACGCGAAGAACACGATGAGAAGCACCGTCAGGATCCAGTTCACCCAACCCGTGGAGATGGCGTCGGCGAAAGCCGTCAGCCAACCCACGTTGAACAGCGCCGCAAGCTGAGCCGGGAAGTAGATCAGGCAGCTGGCGAAGATGATAGGGATAACGCCGGCGGCGTTAACCTTCAGCGGGATGTACGTGGACTGGCCGCCCATCATCTTGCGACCCTGCACGCGCTTGGCGTAGTTCACCGGGATGCGGCGCTGGGCGCGCTCGATGAAGATGATCGCGGGGATGCAGGCGAGCACCACGACGAGGATGAGCGCCGTGATGGCCAGGCCCATGCCGAAGTCAGCCTGCAGGTTCACCGAGCTGAAGATGGCGGAGGGAACGCGCGACACGATGCTCACGAAGATGATGAGCGACATGCCGTTGCCCACGCCGCGCTGGGTGATAAGCTCGCCCATCCACATGATGAACGCCGTACCGGCGACCAACGTGAACACGACGAGGATATCGGTCAGCCACTCGGGCACCTGATCGGTGAAGACGACGCCGTACTGCGCGGACTTGAACAGCAGCAGGTAGCCGATCGCGTTGATCAGGCCCAGGCCCAGCGTCAGGTAACGCGTAACCTGCGTGATCTTGCGACGGCCCGTCTCGCCTTCCTTGGCCCAACGCCCAACGGCCGGGATAACGCCTTGCATCAACTGCATGATGATCGATGCGGTGATGTAGGGCATGATGCCCAGCGAGAACACCGAGAAGTTGGACAGAGCGCCGCCGGTGAACAGGTCGAGCATCGTCATGGAAACGCCGGAATCCTGGAAACGGTTGGCGAATTCATGGAACGGGATGCCCGGAACCGGCACGTAGGCGCCGAAACGGTAGAGCGCCAAGATTCCGAGCGTGAAGAGAATCTTCTTACGCAGCTCGGGAACCTTGAACGCTTCGACGATTGAGCTTAGCAAGGCTCTTCGACCTTTCCTCCGGCCGCCTCGATCTTAGCCTTGGCGGAAGCAGACACCTTGTCGACCTTGACGGTCAGGGCCTTGGTGATCTCGCCGTCGCCGAGAACCTTTACGAGGGCGTCCTCATGCTTGATGATGCCCTTGGCCTTCAGAGCGGCGCCGTCGACGGTCTCGCCGGCCTCGAACTTCTCGTCGAGACGGGAAACGTTGACCGGCAGGTACTCCACGCGGTTGATGTTGCGGAAACCGGGCAGCTTCGGCAGACGACGAGCCAGCGGAGTCTGGCCGCCCTCGAAGCCGACGCCCTTGCCGCCACCGGAGCGGGACTTCTGGCCGTTCATGCCGCGGCCGGCGGTCTTGCCGTAGCCGGAGCCGTTACCACGGCCGACGCGCTTACGGTTCTTACGGGATCCCGCTGCAGGCTTGAGGTCTTTGAGTTCCATGTTTCTTCTCCTTGAAGATCGCTTTTACCGGGCAGGCGCCCGGCGCCGGCAGCTCGCCGCCGGCAAACTTCCAATACAGCCGATTGGCGCGCCAGTCGAGCTGACACGCCAATCGAAAATTCTACCTTATTCAGGATAGTATGCCAAGGGTGAACTTGGTGAGCTTTACAGCTCCTCCACCTTCACGAGATGCTTCACCTTGAAGATCATCCCGCGAACGCTCTCGTTGTCCACGAGGTCCTTGGAGCGGCCGATTTTGCCCAGGCCCATGGCCTTGAGCGTGGCCAGCTGATCCTTCTTGTAGCCGATGGAGCTTTTCACCTGCGTAACGCGCAGGGTCTTCTTAGCGTCAGACATCAGTCCTACTCCTTCCAGCCGTAAATCTTGGCCACGGAGGTGCCACGGCGCTCGGCGACAGCCTCGGGGCTCTCGAGCTCCTTGAGGCCCTCGGCGGTAGCCTTGACGACGTTCATCACGTTGTCGGTGCCGAGAGACTTGCACAGCACGTTCTCGATGCCGGCCAGCTCCAGGACGGCACGGGCAGCGCCGCCGGCGATAACGCCGGTACCGGGAACAGCAGGCTTGATGAGCACGCGGCCAGCGCCGAACTCACCGATGATCTCGTGGGGAAGCGTGGCGCCCTCGGGAGTCACCGGGACGGTGAACATGTTCTTCTTCGCGTCCTCGACGCCCTTCTTGATGGCGATCGGCACTTCCTGGGACTTGCCCATGCCAACGCCGACACGGCCCTTGCGGTCGCCGACGACGACGAGCGCGGTGAGACCGAAACGACGGCCGCCCTTGACAACCTTAGACACGCGGTTGATGTAAACGACGCGCTCCTCGAGCTCGGGAACAGCGGCGTCCTGTTGTTTGTTGCGAGCCATATAGACTACGTCCTTTCTAGAACTTCAAACCAGCCTCACGAGCAGCGTCGGCCAGAGCCTTGACGCGCCCATGATACAGGTTGCCGCCACGATCGAACACGACCTCGGTGATGCCGCATTCCAGAGCCTTCTTGCCGGCGATCTCGCCCAGGGCGGTAGCACCCTCGACGTTCGCACCGGACTTGCCGGTAGCCTTGAAGTCTGCACCCAGGGTGGACACGCCGCACAGCGTCTTGCCGGCCACGTCGTCAACGAACTGGACATACAGATTGGAGTTGCTGCGCGTCACGCACAGGCGCGGACGCTCCGGGGTGCCGGAGATCTTGCCGCGCACGCGACGATGGCGACGGGCCAGCGCAGCTTGCTTTTTCTGAAGCTTATTCATGGTGATCCCTTCGTTCAGTTACGCTTGCGCGCTTAGTCCTTGCCAGCCTTGCCAACCTTGCGGCGCACGTGCTCGCCCTCGTAGCGAATACCCTTGCCCTTGTAGGGTTCAGGCTTACGCCAAGCGCGAACGTTTGCGGCCACCTGGCCGACCTGCTCCTTGGAGACACCGTGCACGATGATCTCGGTCTGGCTCGGAACCTCGAACGTGATGTTCTCGGGGCACTCCATCAAAACGGGGTGCGAGAAGCCGAGCTGCATCTCCAGATCCTTGCCCTTCAGCGCGGCACGATAGCCGACGCCGACGAGCTGCAGCTTCTTCTGGTAACCAGCGGAAACGCCCTCAACCATGTTGCTGATGAGCGTGCGGGTCAGACCATGGAGGCTCTTGGCCTCACGGGAATCGTCAGGACGGGAGACGATGATCTCCTCGCCTTCCTGAGCGATGGTCAACATCGGGTTGAACTCACGGGTGAGCTCGCCCTTCGGGCCCTTGACCGTCACGACGCTGCCGTCGATCTTCACGTCGACGCCGGCAGGAACGGTAACGGGCTGCTTGCCGATACGAGACATACCTTATACCTTCCTTTCCTACCAGATGTAAGCGATAACCTCGCCGCCGATGCCCTTTTTGCGGGCGTCGCGGTCGGTCATCACGCCGTTGGACGTCGAGATGATTGCGGTGCCAAGGCCGCCGAGCACGCGGGGCAGCTCGTCCTTGCCGGCGTAAATACGCAGGCCGGGCTTGGAGATGCGCTTGATGCCGCGGATGGTCTTGGCCTTCTTCTCACCGTACTTGAGAGTGATCTCGAGCGTGGCACGAGGCTCGCCTTCGACGACCTCGTAACCAGCCACATAGCCCTCTTCCTGCATGATGCGGGCAATCTCGACCAGCTTCTTGCTGGAGGGCATGGAGACCGTAGCCTTGCCGGCAGAGTTAGCGTTACGCACGCGCGTAAGCATATCTGCGATAGGGTCAGTCATGGTCATAGTAAGTTTCTCCTTTGGTTCTAGATGAGCCGATCGGTTCGGTTCGGATGAGCGCCCTTAACGCCCCCGCCTGAACCGTGGCACACCCGTGCGTACCTAGTTCGTAAGGTTTACCAAGAAGCCTTGGTCACGCCGGGCAGCTCGCCTTTGTTGGCCAGCTCGCGCAGGCACACGCGGCACAGGCCGAACTTACGGTAGTAAGCGCGCGGACGTCCGCAACGCGTGCAGCGGTTGTGCTGGCGCGTGGAGAACTTCGGCTCACGCTTGCTTTTGGCGATCATCGATTTCTTTGCCATGCAAATCCTTCTTTCTGTTTCCAAGCTCAACGTTTGTTGGGCTCTAAACTGCCTGCAGGATGGCCTGGCCGGCCATCCTTACGGTTAATCGAAAGGTTAGTCGCGATCCTTGAACGGGAAGCCCAGGTCGCTCAGCAGGGCGAAAGCCTGCTCGTTGTCCTCGGCGGTGGTCACGAACGTGATGTCCATGCCGCGCGTACGGTCAACCTTATCATACTCGATCTCGGGGAAGATCAGCTGCTCGGTGATGCCGAGGGTGTAGTTGCCGCGGCCGTCGAAGCTGTTCGGGTTGATGCCGCGGAAGTCACGGACGCGCGGAAGCGCCGTGGCCAGCAGGCGGTCCAGGAACTCCCACATGCGGTCGCCGCGCAGGGTGACCTTGCAGCCGATGGCCTGGCCCTCGCGCACATGGAAGCCGGCGATGGACTTCTTGGCGCGGGTGATGCAAGGCTGCTGGCCGGTGATGATGCGCAGGTCGTTCATGGCGTTGTCGAGCAGCTTGTGGTCGGAAGCGGCGGCGCCGACACCCATGTTGACAACGATCTTCTCAAGGCGCGGAACCTTGTTGATGTTGTCGATACCGAGGTCAGCCTCGAGCTTCTTCACGAGCTCGTTCTTGTACTTCTCTTTCAGACGAGGAGTAGTCATTCCTAAAATCCTTTCGATGAATTAAACGCAGGATTACCGACCCTGCGTCCCTCCCCCTGGTTGGGAGAGGGTCATAGCCGCGAGGGGCCCGCAGGGCGCGGGCCCCTCGCGATGACATTATTTGTCGATGTCCTTGCCGCACTTCTTGCAGACGCGGACCTTCTTGCCGGCCTCGTTGACGCGCTTGCCGGTACGGGTGGGCTGCTTGCACTCGGGGCAGACGACCATGACGTTGGAGACATGGATGGCAGCCTCGGTGCTCATGATGCCGCCCTGGGGGTTCTGCTGGGTCGGGCGCATGGCCTTCTTGACCATGTTGACCTTCTCCACCACGACGCGCTGCTTGGTGGGCAGGGCACGCAGGATCACGCCCTCCTTGCCCTTGTCCTTGCCGGACAGGACGCGGACGGTGTCGCCCTTCTTGACGTTCATGCTGTTCATTGCGATAACCCCCTTTACAGCGTCTCAGGTGCCAGGGACACGATCTTCATGTACTTCTTCTCGCGCAGCTCACGAGCGACGGGCCCGAAGATACGGGTGCCGCGGGGAGCGCCGGAAGCGTCGATCAGGACAGCCGCGTTCTGGTCGAACTTGATGTAGCTGCCATCGGCACGGCGAACTTCCTTCTTGACGCGCACGACGACGCAGCGCACGACATCACCCTTCTTGACAGCGCCGTTGGGCATAGCCTCTTTGACGCTGCAGATGATCACGTCGCCCAGGCCCGCGTAACGGCGCTTCGAGCCGCCGAGGACCTTGATGCACTGCACCTTGCGGGCGCCGGAGTTATCGGCAACCGCGAGCATGGTTTGCATCTGAATCATTGCTTCAACCTATCTTTCAATCGATATCTGACGGGATCGGGTAGTAGGCTATTTAGCCTTCTCGACGATCTCCACCAGGCGCCAGCGCTTCTTCTTGGACAGCGGACGGGTCTCCATGATGGTCACGGTATCGCCGACGCCGGCCTCGTTGTTCTCGTCATGCGCATGGAACTTCTTGGTGGTCGTCATCATCTTCTTGTAGACCGGATGAGGCTTGCGGGAGCTCACCTCGACCACGATGGTCTTGTCGTTGACGGCGCTGACCACGATGCCCTGACGGACTTTGCGCTGATTACGCTCTTCGCTCATAATTTCATCCTTCCTTTATGCGCTCAGCTCACGGGCGCGCATCTCGGTCTGGATGCGAGCGATGTCCTTCTTGACCTGCTTCACGCGTGCGGTGTTGTCAAGCTGGCTCGTTGCCATCTGGAAACGCAGGTTGAAAAGTTCAGCGCGCGCTTCCTTGAGTTTGGCCTGCAGATCGTCTGCGGACAGCTCACGGATCTCTGCTGCTTTCATTTACTCCTGCCCTTCCGTTTCCTTGGAAACAATCTTGCACTTGATGGGCAACTTGTTGATGGCAAGACGGAGAGCCTCTTTGGCCGTCTCCTCGTCAACGCCGTCGATCTCGAACATGATGCGGCCGGGCTTGACGACCGCGACCCATGCCTCGGGATTGCCCTTGCCGGAACCCATGCGGGTTTCAGCCGGCTTCTTGGTGATCGGCTTATCCGGGAAGATGGTGATCCAGACCTTGCCGCCACGCTTCATGCAACGGGTCATTGCAATACGAGCAGCCTCGATCTGGCGGTTGGTGATCCAGTGGGCTTCCTGGGCCTGAATGCCCCAGGTGCCATGATTCAGACGGGTACCACCCTTGGCGCGGCCCTTCATGGAACCACGCTGCACCTTACGGTGCTTGACGCGCTTAGGTACGAGCATTACTTGCGCCCCCTCTCATTGCGGTCGCCTCGACGGGAACGGTTCGGACGGGAGTTGCCCTCCAGCGCCGGCTGCGGAGCCTTCTGGCCCGGCAGGACCTCGCCGTGGTACACCCACACCTGCACGCCGATGGAGCCCATCTGCGTGGAGGCGGTGCAGAAACCGTAGTCAACCTTCGCACGCAGCGTGTGCAGCGGCACGCGACCCTCGCGGTACCACTCGCGGCGGCTCATCTCGGCACCGCCGAGACGGCCGGCGCACTGGATGCGGATGCCCTTGGCGCCCGACTTGCGAGCGGACTGCACGGCCTTGCGCATGGCGCGACGGAACGCGACGCGGCCCTCGAGCTGCTCGGCGACGGACTGGGCGATCAGGTTGGCATCGAGCTCGGGGCGCTTGACCTCGACGACCTCGATGTTGACCGGACCGTCGGCAACCTTCTCGAGCTTCTTGCGCAGGGCGTCGATCTCGGCGCCCTTCTTGCCGATGACCACGCCCGGGCGAGCGGTGGTGACGATAACCTTGATCTTGTCGCCGGCGCGCTCGATCTCGATCTTGGAGACGGCGGCACGGGCCAGCTGCTTGTCAAGGAACTTCCTGATGGCCAAGTCGTTTGCCAGGTTCTTGGCGTAATCCTTGTCGGCGTACCAGCGGCTACGCCAATCCTCGGTGATGCCGAGGCGGAACCCGGTAGGGCTTACCTTCTGACCCATAGACTTTAAGCCTCCTCTCGCGGTGCGACGATGATGGTGATGTGGCTCGTGCGCTTGCGGATGCGCGAAGCGGAACCCTTGGCGCGCGGACGGATGCGCTTGAGCGTGGGGCCTTCGTCAACGTAGGCCGTCTTCACGACGAGCGTCTCCGGACGGACGTGATGCTGATTCTCGGCGTTGGCAACGGCGGAGTTCAGCGTCTTGAGGACGTCTTCGGCGGCAGCGCGGTTCGTGAACATCAGGATTTCGCGAGCGGCCGGAACGGACTTGCCGCGAACCAGATCGACGACGATGCGCGCCTTGCGGGGCGACATGCGCACGTAACGTGCGATTGCTTTAGCTTCCATGATTCACCCCTTCTTATCTCTTGCCCTTGTCGGCGGAATGACCCTTGAACGTGCGGGTCGGGGCGAACTCGCCCAGCTTGTGGCCGACCATGGATTCGGTAACATACACCGGCACGTGCTTGCGGCCATCATGAACGGCGATGGTGTGACCCACCATTTCCGGGAAGATGGTGCTGGCGCGAGACCAGGTCTTGATGACGTTCTTCTCGCCGGCTTCGTTCATCTTCTCGATGCGCTCGAGAAGGCGAGGCTCAACGAAAGGACCCTTCTTCAAACTTCTGCTCACTATTACTCCTTAACGCTTAGCGCTACTTCTTGCGGCGGCGAATGATCAGGCGGCTAGAGGCCTTCTTCGGGTTGCGCGTGCGGTGACCCTTGGTGGGCACGCCCCAGGGGCTGACAGGATGACGGCCAGAAGTCTTGTTCTTGCCCTCACCACCGCCATGGGGGTGATCAACCGGGTTCATGACCGTACCACGAACCGTAGGACGGATGCCACGCCAACGATTACGGCCGGCCTTGCCGATCGTGATGTTGGAGTGTTCCGCATTGCCGACCTCGCCGATGGTAGCGCGGCAGGTGAGCAGGACGCGGCGCATCTCGGAGGAGGGCATACGCAGGATGGCGTACTTGCCTTCCTTGCCCATCAGCTGGATGCTGGTGCCGGCGGAACGCGCAAGTGCGGCGCCCTTGCCAGGCTGCAGCTCCACGGCATGGATGAGCGTGCCGACCGGGACGCTGGACAGCGGCATGGCGTTGCCGGGCTTGATGTCCACGTCGGTGCCGCTGACGACCATGTCGCCGACCTTCAGGCCCTTCGGGTGAAGGATGTAGCGCTTCTCGCCGTCAACGTAGTGCAGCAGAGCGATACGAGCGGAGCGGTTCGGGTCGTACTCAATGGTAGCGACCTTCGCAGGCACGTTGTCCTTGTTGCGCTTGAAGTCGATGATGCGGTAACGACGCTTCACGCCGCCGCCCTGATGACGGACGGTGATGTGACCGTGGTTGTTGCGACCGGCCTTCTTGTTCAGCGGCGCAAGCAGGGACTTCTCCGGCTTGTCGCAGGTGATTTCGGCCTTGTCCGAAACCGTCTGGAAGCGACGACCGGGGCTAGTCGGCCTGTACTGTTTGACTCCCATTTCAAACCTTTCCATCTGGATTCCCGCTCGCATGCCTCACCATGCACCGGAAACCCTTCCTACAAAACTGTGGGTTGGCGATTGCCCGAGAGCCTTCGTTTGAGGCCGAAAACTCCGACGCCGTCAATCCACGCGCCCGGGTGTATCCATATGTCACCAGACGCAACTGGACATTATACGTGCCGAAAAAGGGACCTTCAAGAAGTATTTCGCCAATCGGAAAGCGCCCACAACCTGCACACAAGCAGGGGAATTGCACCGCGTGCGGCGCTGTTTCCGGGCGACACGACGCAGAGACGCGGTCCCCCATCCTGCACCGAAGATCACGGCCAGAAGCTTAGCAGCCCCGAAAACAGAGACGCCCGACCCGCTTTCAAAAACGGATCGGGCGCTAAAGCGCAAGGTAGCATAAGCCACCTTGCGCCACCTGCACGGTATTGCTTAGTCGAGATGGAAGGCGCAGGGAAGATCGACGCTCACCGGGGAGTTGTCGGGGTTGGTCTCCATGACCGACGCCATGAACTCCCACCACTTCTGGCAGATGTCGGTCTGCGCGGACTTGGCGTAGTGCTCCGGGTCATCGAGCTCGATATAGCCGAACAGGATGTTGGTCTCCTCGTCGATGAAGATGGAGTAGTTATGCCCGCCGTATTCGTGCAGCATGTCCGCCATTTCCGGCCACAGCTCGTTGTGACGGCGCTCGTACTCCTCGGCAAAACCCGGATAGAGCTTCATCTTGAAGCCGTTGATGGTGCGCCCGTCGGCGGTTTTACGGATGGTCATGGGATTTCCTTTCGATCGGGAAGATCGACGCCGCGCGTTCCGGGCGCGAGGCCGGCCCGCGCGGCGTCTCAACACCCACCATTATAGCCATAATGCCGCGCACCCTTCGGGCATCGATAAACGCAAAAAAACGGGACGCGCTTTCCGCACGTCCCGTTTTCTCAACCCGCAAAGCCGCGTTGGCTCGCAGGCTCAAAGATCGCAAGCATCCCTACAGGTTCTTGCCGTAGCGCTCCTCGGTGATCTGATCGAGGGTCTTGCCCTGCGTGTCGGGGCACCACACGACGCCCACGACCAGGGAGATGACCAGCACGACGCACATGATCACGGCAGCCGGGAAGAAGCCGGCGGGGTTGGCCGAGATGTCGCCCATGATGGCGCCGACGCCCACAAGGGACCAGATGCCCAGCGCCGCGCGCACCAGGAAGAACATGATGCCCTGCGCACCGCCGCGGTACTGCGTCGGGAACAGCTCGGTGCCCCACAGCGCGTAGAAGCACTGCGCGGAGAAACCGGCGGAAACGCCCCACAGGATAACGTAGGCCCACAGGCACCAGCCCATGGAGTCGGTGGTGCCGTTGTTCAGCGCCAGGCCGAAGATGGCGATGCAGATCCAGGAGATGAGCGCGAGCAGCGCGGAGGCGCCGAACAGCACGCGGTGGGAGACCTTGTCGCCGAACTTGGAGAAGATGGCCAGCGAGCAGGCCGCGACGAGCACCCACTGCACGATGCCGAGCAGGCTCTGGCCGGTGGAGTCGATGTTGCCGGCGGCAGCATAGAGGTAAGGCATGAACTGGCCGTTGGTGCCGGCAGCCAGGTTCCACGTCAGGTAAACGGCGACCAGGAACACGATGGTCTTCACGTTGATGGGATTCTTCAGGGCGTTGGCCATCATGGCGCCGAAGGACTCCTTGTTGGCGGCGTCGGCTTCCTGATTCTTGGCAGCCCAGTCAGCGGACTCCTGCAGCTGACGCTGGAGGTTCCAGGCGACAAGCGCCACGACGAGCAGCACCAGGAACAGGATGCGCGTGGCGAGCAGGCCGTCGAAGGGGCCGTAGGTGCCGGCGGCCAGCAGCGTCTTGCCGTCGGCCTCGAAGCCGGGCAGCACGAAGGACAGGCCCAGCGACAGCAAGAAGACGATCGCGGGACCGCAGCTCCAGGCGAACTGGCTGATGCCGATGTTCGCGGCGCGGTTGACCGACGCGGAGGTCTCGGAGATGTAGCTCCAGGAAGCCGGCACGCCCGCGCCGACCGACAGGCCGGAGAGCACGACGCCGACGACGACCATGGGAAGGTTCACCGCGCACATGGCGATGGCGATGCCCAGGGCGTACACGAGCAGGTTGTACTTGTAGATGATCGTACGGCCGTACTTGTCAGTCAAAAAGCCGCCGATCAGGGCGCCGACGGCCGCGCCGAAGGCGTTCGCGCCGATTGCGCCGAGGATAGAGGTCCACATCGAGCCGAAGCCGAATGCGGCCGCCCACGCCGTGAGCGCCACGGAAGACGCCACGATGCAGCCGGAGTCGAGGAAGTTCGTCAGGGACACCGCGATGGTGCCCTTACGTTCCTGCGATAGTGCCATTGTTCTTACCTTTCTGTATATGCCCACCACCAGCCACCGTAGCTGGCGGTTGTCGCCTGAATGCTAGTCCAGGAAGCTCTCGTTGACGGAAAGCTTGAAGTCACGGGCGATGGCGCGCAGGCCCTCGTCGGTGATGGTGTTCATGAACTCGTCGGAACCGCCGTTCATCATGCGGGCCTCGGCGTAGACCGCCGCAGCCTTCTCGATGGTGTGCATGAGGCCGAACGTGGTGTCGAAGTCGGGGCCGGAGCAGAACAGGCCGTGCTGCGCCCAGATGGCCGCGTCGTAGGTCTTCATGAGCTCGGAGGTTGCCTGGGCGATCTCCGCGCCGCCGGGAACCATCCACGGCACGACGCCGACGCCGGCCGGGAACACGACGATGCACTCGGTCATGGCCTTCCACAGCGCGCGGGAGATGGTGCGCGCGTCGAGCGGCATGACGAAGGTCAGCGCGATGACGTTCTGCGGATGCGCGTGATAGATGACGCGGCAGGCGTCATCGGTGGCCTTCATGCGCACGGAGTGGTTCATGAAGTGCGTCGGGAACTCGGAGGTGGGAACGCCGCCGTCTTTCAGGCCCCACACGATGCGCCAGGCGTCGCCGGTCTCGTTGATCTCGACGATGCCGACGTTGTGCGCCGGGTCGAGTGGGACGTTGCGCATGTAGCGGCCCGAGCCCGTGGTGGCGAAGAACGCGCCGCGCAGGTTGTCGGCCTGCACGCCCATGGACACCCAGCTGGAGGGGTTGTCGTAGAAGAAGGGGCGGCACGCGGCCACCTCGGCGTCGGTCAGGCGATAGGTCAGGTTGCCGCCGTTGCGCTCGTGCCAACCCTGCTCCCAGCCGTCGGCGCAGACGCGCACGAAGGCCTTCATGAAGGAGCGCTGCTCCACGGCCGCGCCGGAGACGGCGCCTTTCGCCGCGGAAACGCCTTTGTCCAGCACGCCCTGCGCGGCATACGCGCCGTGGCCGATCACGTCCTGGGCGCTATCGAGGATACTCATCGTGAAACCTTTCATGAGGTGCGCTTGAATAAGCGCACGATTCCAAACCGAAGGCGCCTGGGGCGCCTTGCGAAACGGCCCGTCGCCGCGAAAAGCGGCGGCAAGCCGGAAACGCCAATTTCATTGTTGCGCCGCTGCTTGCGCGGCGAGAGGGGCTGCGATAGGGCACGGCCCTAGCGCGGCTCGAAGACCTTCACGTCGAACGACGAGCGGATGGCGTCGCGCGCCTGCTGCAGGTCGGAGAACTCCCCTGCCCCGATCATCTGCACGACCAGGTTGCCCAGGCTCGTTCCCTCGATGGGGCCCGCGTAGACGGGAAGCTTGCAGGCATCGGCCGTCAGCTGGTTGAGGTAGGCGTCCTGGCAACCGCCGCCGACGATGTTGATGGAGGTGTATGCACGGCCGGTCAGCGCCGAAAGCTCGGCGATGGAGTCGGCATAGCAGCTGGTCAAGCTCGCATACACGCAGCGCATGAGCTCGCCTACGCCCTCGGGGACAACCTGTCCGGTCTCGCGGCAGGCCTGCTTGATCTCCTCGATCATGGATTCGGGGGCGAGGAAGCGGTCGTCGTTGACGTTGACCTGGGGCGCGGGAGCGCTCGCACGCTCGTCGGCCTCGCGCGTGGCGTCGATCAGATCGCCGAAGCCCCACTGCTTGTCGGCGCGCTCGTGGCCGGCGCCCTTGCCGGCGACGTAGTCGACGCCGTTGAGCTCGCGGCGAATGGACTGGATCATCCACAGTCCCATGATGTTCTTCAGGAAGCGGTAGCGCTTCTGGTAGCCGCCCTCGTTCGTGAAGTTCTGGAAGCGGCTCGCATCGGTGGTGATGGGGCCCTCGTGCTCGACGCCGAGCAGGCTCCAAGTGCCGCTGGAGAGGTACACCGCCTCGGAATCGCGCGCGGGCACCGCCAGGAATGCGGAGCCGGTGTCGTGCGTCGCGGGGAGCATGACCTGGGCGTTGAAGCCGACGCGGGCGGCCACCTCGGGCGTGAAGCCGCCGAGCACGGTGCCGGGCATGGCGACCTCGTCGAAGATGCGCTCGGGCGCCCCGACGGCCTCGAGCACGCGGCCGTCCCACGCGCAGGTGCGCGCGTTGAGCAGGTTCGTGGTGGTGGCGTTGGTGTATTCGTTGACCGCCTTGCCGGTGAGCAGGTAGTTCAAGTACTCGGGAATCATGAGGAAGCGATCGGCCGCCTCAAGCTCCTCGGGGTGTTCCGCGGCGAGCGCCGCGAACTGGTAGACGGTGTTGAACGGCTGGCGCTGGATGCCGCAGGCGCGGTAGAGGTTCTCCAGGCCGACGCGACGGTCGACCTGCGGGACCACCGCGGCAGTGCGGGCGTCGCGGTAGGCGACGGCGTCGCCGACGCGGTTGCCCTCGGCGTCGATGAGCACGAAGTCCACGCCCCAGGTGTCGATGCCGATGGATTCGGGAACCTTGCCCGCCTTGGCGCACTTTTCCAGGCCGACAAGAACATTTTCCCAGATCATGTCGATGTCCCAGCAATCGTGCCCGCGGCGGCGCACCTGCACGTTGTCGAAACGGTGCATCTCTTCGAGCACGATGCGGCCATCGCTCACGCTTCCGAGCACGTGGCGGCCGCTGGAGGCTCCGATGTCGATAGCAAGGTAGTAACGGGTATCGGACATCAGCGATCCTCCTCGATTGCGGTTTGCGGTGCTGCGGCGCCCACCGGCAGTTCCTCGTCGTGAATCTGCACGACGTACATGACGTTCGTTGCGGCGACGGAGCCGGGAAGCCCCTCGCCAGTGCTGACGGCCGGGCTGGTGGCGCGGTCGCCCGCCGTGAACACGGCGACGTCGCCGGGCTGCACGTAGCCGCCCGCGACCACGGCGGCACGGGCGTTGTCCACGACATGCAGCATGTCGCCCTGAACGTCGCCGAGCATGGGGGTGACGCCCCAGTGGATTTGCTGCTGACGCATCACGCGCTCGGAGGGCGTGACGGCGTAGATGGGCACGCTCGGGCGCAGGTTCGACACCAAGCGCGAGGTGCGGCCCGACATGGTGGGCGCCACGATGCAGGCTGCGTTGACGTTTTCGGCCGTCTGAACCGCGGCGATGCCGACGGCAAGCGCGACGCGGGCGCGCACGCGGGTGCGGTCGGGTTCGCGCTCGTCGAACAGGTACGGCTCGGAGGCCTCGGCGATACGCGAGAGCATCTGCACGGCGGGCACGGGGTAGCGCCCGCAAGCGGTTTCGCCGGACAGCATGACGGCGTCGGTGCCGTCGTAGATGGCATTGGCGACATCGCCGACTTCCGCACGCGTCGGGCGGGGGTTGCGAATCATGGAATCGAGCATCTGCGTGGCCGTGATGACCGGCTTCGACGCGCGATTGCAGGCGCGGATGATGCCCTTCTGGATATGCGGGACCTTGTGGGCGGGAACTTCCACGCCCAAGTCGCCGCGCGCGATCATGATGCCGTCGGAAGCCTCGATGATCTCGTTGATGTTCTCGACGGCCTCGGAGCACTCGATCTTGGAGATGAACGAGATGTTCTCGCCGCCGTTGTCGTTGAGGAACGCGCGCATCTCGCGCACACCGGCGGCGTCGCGGATGAAGGAGGCGGCCACGAAGTCGACGTCCTGCTCGATGCCGAACAGCAAATCCTCGCGATCCTGGTCGGTCATGACGGGCAGCGGCGCGGACACGCCGGGCAGGTTCACCGACTTGCGCTCGCCGAGCACGCCGGAGTTCTGCACGGTGCAGCGGATGTCGGTGCCCTCGACGCTATCGACCGCAAGCTCGATGAGGCCGTCGTCGATGAGGATGATGGTGCCGGGCTCGACCACTTCGGACAGGCCCTTGCAGGTTTGCGTGACCTCGCGGCTGGTGCCTTCGACCTCGCGCTCGGTCAGGACGAACGCACTGCCGGCCATCAGCTGCACCGGGGCGTGACCCGCAAGCATGCCCGTACGGATTTCGGGACCCTTGGTGTCAAGCAGCACGGCGCAGGGCGAATCGAGCTCGCGACGAACCTTGCGCAGGCGCTCCATGCGGGCGCGCTGTTCTTCCCGGCTGCCGTGCGAGAAGTTGAATCGAGCGATGTCCATGCCCGCGTTGATGAGCCCCTTAAGCGTCGACTCGCTGTCGACGGCCGGGCCAAGCGTGCAGACGATTTTCGTTCGTTTTGCCATGCATCCTCCAAACGCTTTCGCGCATTTTTGCACTCTCGTGCTCAAAACTATACCGCTTCTTTTGGTTTGATTTGTCGGTGAACGGGATAACACCACAGACGAGCCGGGTATAACGAGGCGAACATGACGGAAATCGCGCCGTTCGTATAACCGTTCGTGGTATCGGTTTCGCAGATAACGCGGAAAGCCTCATGCCCCGCCATCGGCCGGCGACGCATCGAGGCCCTGCTGCGGGCGCTTCGCGACGATAGCGTAGGCGAGTACGCAGGCGCCGGCAACGATGAGCGGCACGCTGAGCACCTGGCCCATCGTAAGCCAGCCGCCCCACAGGTAGCCGATTTGCGCGTCGGGCTGGCGCACGAATTCGATAAGAAACCTGAAGCAGCCGTACAGCACCAAAAAGACGCCCAGAAATGTCCCCTGCGGACGCGGCGGGCGCTTGCGGGAGAGCAGGTACAGGACGCAGAACAAAACGACGCCCTCGAGCAGCGCCTCGTAGAGCTGCGAAGGATGGCGCGCCACGGTGCCGGCCGACCCGCCGAAGACCACACCCCACGCAAGGTCGGTCGGTGCGCCCCACAGCTCGCCGTTGACGAAGTTGGCGCAGCGGCCAAAGAACAGGCCGATCGGCGCCGCGATGCAGCCGAGGTCGGCGAGGGTGAGGTAAGGAATGCCCGTAAAGCGCGCCGCCGCGATGCCCGCGACGAGGGCGCCGATCAGCCCGCCATGGAAGCTCATGCCGCCGTGGTTGAAGGCGAGAACCTCGAGCGGATGGGCGAAGTAGTAGCCGTCGCCGTAGACGAGCACGTAGCCGAGCCGCCCGCCCGCGATGACGCCGATGATGACGCAGAGCATGATGGTGAGCAGCGAGTCGGTGTCGACGCGCACGCCCCAGCGCTTCGACGTGCGCCAGAGCACGAGCGCGGCGCAGATGAAGCCCGCGATATAGGCCAGACCGTACCAGCGCACCGAAATGGGCCCCAGCGAAAACGCGATGGGGTCGAGCGATTGATAGATGTCGTTGAGCATGTAAGGGATTCCTTCCCGCATCCGCGGTGAAGTTGAACGCTAGTGAAGGCCGCCGGCGCCGATTTCAATGGCGGCGAAATGCAATTCCTCGCGCATGTCGCTTGGAATGGGCTGGAGAAGGGACGAAAGCGCCCCGCAATGCGGGCAGCGCACGCCGAACAGGGCTAAATCGCTGCGCAGCACCATGACCGATTCGTAGGCATGCAGGTCAAGGGAGCGCGCGCCGCACTTCGCACAAGCGATGGATGCATTCTTCGGCATGGCGCCTCCTTCCCTGAATCGTTGCGTGATGCCCTATAGAAGGAACCGGTTGGGATTGCCCTGACGCTCGGGGGCGTCCCCCGCGCGATCGGCGATGTCGGGCCCGCGATCCAGGAAGAACTCGCAGAAGCGGCAGATTTCCTTGGTGGCCGCGTCGTAGTCGCGATGCGGGTTGAGCAGGCGGGCGTAATCGGTGCAGACCACGTGGGTGGGCCTGAAGCAAGCGGCGAAGTGGCAGTCGGCGGGGCATGGCTCGCCGGGGATATTATGCGGGCAGCGCGAGTTCATTTCCTCGTCGTCCGCGCAACCGCGCATCTCCCAACAGGCCATGTCGCCTCTCCCCTTCCCCGCTTGCTTCCTACAGTTTGAATGCTACATCACGGCCGGGACGACGCGCGTCACGCCGGGGACGCGCTCCTTGAGGATGCGCTCCACGCCGTTGGCCAGCGTCATCTGGGACATCGGGCAGCCCTTGCAGGCGCCCTGCAGCTCGACGGTCACCACGCCGTCCTCGTCGACGTCGACGAGCTTGACGTCGCCGCCGTCAGCCTGCAGGCTCGGGCGGATGAGTTCGAGCACGGATGCGACTTCGTTCTTATCAACCATGGGAGTTGCTCCTTTGCTTGCGATCGGTCTTGCTTGCCGTTGATTCTAACACACGCCCCCTCGCGCGCGGCGAAAGATGCGCCGCGGGCTTTCGCCTAGCTTGGGGCCCGCTACGCCGAGGGCTTCCAGTCCTTGCCGAGGATGACGAGCACGTCGGTGTTGTACGTGTACGAACCGGTATTCTGCACCGCGCGACCGACGCCCATGGCGGCGATGGCGGTGTTGGCCTGGTCGAGCTGGTCGTCATCGTCGTAAATGACGAGCGTCTCGTTGTAGGCGGCGGTGTCGGTGTTGCCCGTCTCGGAGACGTCGAAGCCCTTGGCGACAAGCGCCGTCTGCATGGACGCGGCGGCCCCGGTGATGCCGCTGCCGTTGCGGATGGTGAGCGTGAAGCTTGCCGGGTCGACCGTGGCGACCTCTTCGGAGACGGAGGGATCCTCGCCAGCCCCCACGCGCTCCATCATGGAGGCGAGGTTCGCGGTCGACACCGTATAGACGGATGTGCCGCTGTCGCTGGAAACGTAGCCGGGAATGAGCGCGGCCTTGACGTCGGCGGCGGAGATGCCCTTGAGCGAATCGGCGAGCGAGAGCATGTCGGAGGAGCTCACGTCGGTGCCAAACGTGCCGCCCATCTTGTCGAGCAGGGACACGAGCGAGGTCTTCCCGCTGCCGAGCATCGCGAGCGACACCTGCGTGAGCAGCTGTTCGCGGAAGGTCGCCTGCGTGGACGTGGGGCTTTCGTAGTTGGCGGCGCGCGCGAGCGTGAGGGCGGCGGAGCCGGAAAGGGTCTGCTCGCCGGCGGGCAGGTAGACGTCGCCCGCGCGCGGGTCGTCCACTTCCTCGCTGAGGTTGACGCTCACGCCGCCGAGCGCGTCGACGAGCGAGATGATTCCCTCGGCGTCCGTCTTCACGAAGTGGTTCACCGATACGCCGCACAGCGAGTTCACGGCGCTGACGAGCGCGGCGTCTCCGTCTATCGCGGACGCCTCGCCAAGCGCGTGGTATTTCCCGTCTTTCAGCGACACCTGCACGTTCGAGGGAATGGCCAGCACGGTCACGGTGTTGGTTTGCGTATCGGTGCGCACGAGCGCGATCGCGTCGAGGCCATCCTGGGAATACGGCATGCCCGCAAGGTCGAGGTCGGCGGCGACGAGCGTGTAGAACGCCTCCCCCGACTTCGCCGTGGCAAGCGCGCTTTTCGCGTCGGAATCGGCAAGCTCGAGCTTGCTATTGAGGCTGCCGAAGAGCGTGAAGGAGCCGACGCCGATGGCGACCGCCGCCAAGATAGCGACGATGGCCAGCGCGATTCCCGCGCGGCGCGCCAGCGAGCGGCGCTTCACGCCCGGGGAGAACTCGAGCCTGCCGGCGTTGCCGGCACGCGCGCCCGGGCCGGTGGCCGCGGGCATGACGTTGCTGACGTAGCCGCGTTGCGCGCGCTTCTGGCGCCGCGGGCTGGAGAAGCCTACCCTATCGGCATTCATGTGCTCGGGGCGCAGCTTCGGCACATGCGTGCCGAGCGTGGCCGAGCGCATGCGGCGCGACGTGAGCTTCGAGTTGAGGGCGTTGATGTTGTTGCGGCGACGCGGCATATGCTTCCAGGCCTTTCCGAGGCTCAGGCGGGACTAGCCGAGAGCCCGACGCGAGACGTTCGCGCCGAGCGAGGTGAGCTTGCCGCAATAATCCTCGTACCCGCGATCGATATGGGCGATGCCGTGCACGCGGGTCTCGCCCTCGGCGACGATGCCGGCGAGCACGAGCGCCGCGCCCGCACGCAGATCGGTCGAGGAAACGTCGGTGCCCTGCAGGTCGGCGACGCCGCGCACGAGCGCGTGATGGTCCTCGATGGTGACGTCGGCGCCCATGCGGGCGAGTTCGGAGGCGAACATGAAGCGGTTCTCGAAGACGTTCTCCGTCACCATGGACGTGCCGTGGGCAAGCGCGCACAGGAGCATGAACTGCGCCTGCAGGTCGGTCGGGAAGCCCGGATGCGGAAGCGTTTGGATGTCGGTCGGCGTGAGCGGAGACGTGCGCGCGCAGGTGATCCGGTCCTTTCCCGCCTCGACGGTGCAGCCCATGGCCTCGAGCTTGATGAGCGCCATGCGCAGAAACGACGGGTCGATGCCGCGCACGGTGACGGGGCCGCCGGTAAGCGCGCCGCCGACCAGGAAGGTGCCCGCCTCGATGCGGTCGCCGACCGTGGTGTGCTCGCAGGGGTGCAGGCTGTCGAGAGCGACGCCCTCGACCTCGATGATGGAGGTGCCGGCGCCGCTGACCTTGCCGCCCATGGCGTTGAGCATGTTCGCGAGGTCGACGATCTCGGGCTCGCGCGCGGCATTCTCAATGAGCGTGCGGCCCTGGGCCGTGATGGCCGCCATCAGGCAGTTCTCCGTTGCGCCGACGCTCGGGAAGTCGAGGGCGACCTCCGCGCCGTGCAGGCCGTCGGGCGTGGTGGCGTTCAGGTAGCCGTGATCGATGCTGAACTCGACGCCGAGCGCCTCGAGGCCCACGAGGTGCATGTCGATCTTGCGGGCGCCGATTTGGCAGCCGCCGGGCATGGCGACGCGGGCACGACCGAAGCGGCCGATAAGCGGGCCGAGCACCGAAATGCTCGCGCGCATCTTCGAGACGAGTTCGTAGGGGGTTTCGTGCGACGCGACCGCGGCCGTGTCGACGTGCAGGGTATGCCCATCGCGCTCGATGCGGGCGCCGAGGCATTCCAGCACCTCGGACATGACGGCGATATCGCTGATGAGGGGGACGTTATGTATAGTGGTTGCGCCCTGGCCCAAAAGCGCGGCGGCGATGAGCTTCAGTGCGGAGTTCTTCGCGCCGGAAACGACGACCTCGCCTGCAAGCGTGCTGTTGCCCTCGACGACGATGATTTCCTGTTCGGACATGGCTCCCCCTGCGATAGGTGATATTCGGAAGCCCCATTATACGGCGAAGCCCCGCACGGCGCAGGCATTCACGATGAAAGCAAACGGGCATGGGCCTTAAGGCCCATGCCCGTGAAGCTGAAAGCGAAGGCCGGGTGCCACAGGGCCCCGCAGCATCGAAAAAAAGCGGCGGCCGCAAGGCCGCCGCAACAAAATTAGTTCTCGCCGAGTGCCCAGCGGGTGAAGCCGGTCACCTTGATGGAGCCGCCGAGCTTCTTGGCGCACTCCTCGGTGTAAGCCTGCACGGTCTGGTCGGGGTTCTTGACGAACGCCTGCTCGGTCAGGCAGTTCTCCTTGAAGAACTTCTCCAGGCGGCCGGTGGCCATCTTCTCCTGGATGGCCTCGGGCTTGCCGGACTCGGCAGCCTGAGCCTTGTAGATGCTCTTCTCATGCTCGACGACCTCGGCCGGCACGGACTCGCGGGTAGCGGAGACCGGGGAAGCGGCGGCAACCTGCATGGCGACGTCGCGGCCGTAGGTCTGGAAGTCGGCGGAAGCGGGGTCGATGCCCTCGACGTCGAAGGTCACCAGGACGCCGATCTTGCCGCCGCCATGGATGTAGGAGGCGATGCCGCCGGCCTCGACGGTGGTCGCGCGGGGCAGCTGCATGTTCTCGCCAAAGGTGTGGATGGCGTCGGTCAGCACGTCGGCAACCGTCTCGCCCTCGGCGTCGGCGCTCTGAGCGGCCTCGGCGTCGGCAGCCTTGACGGCCAGGACGGCCTTGGCGATCTTCTCGGCGCAAGCCTTGTACTTCTCGTTGGAGCTCACGAAGTCGGTCTCGCAGTCGAGCTCGATGATGGCGGCGGACTTCGCGTCGTCGGCCAGGACGGTCATGACGGTGCCCTCGTTAGTGGCGCGGCCGGCCTTCTTGGCGGCAGCGGCCAGGCCGCGGGTGCGCAGGACGTCGACGGCCTTGTCCATATCGCCGTCAGCCTCGACGAGCGCCTTCTTGCACTCCATCATGCCGGCGTCGGTCATTTCACGGAGTTCCTTGACCATGGAAGCGGTGATAGCAGCCACGTTGGATCCTTTCTATCGTTTATCACGGCGGCGCAGGGGCGCAGCCGCTGTTACCTGTAAAAAACGCCGCCGGCCGCCTGATTGGAGGGACCGACGGCGCATCTACCTACTGAAAGCGGTGCAGCTTATTCGGCAGCGGGGGCAGCAGCCTCGGCGGCCTCGGCCGGAGCGGCCTCAGCGGCGGGAGCAGCCATTTCCTCGGCGGTCACCGGGGCGCCGGTGCCGGCGATGACGGCGTCGGCGATGAAGTCGGCGAGCAGCTTGACGGAGCGGATGGCGTCGTCGTTGGCCGGGATGCCGTACTCGACGTCGTCCGGATCGCAGTTGGTGTCGAGCGTGCCGACGATCGGGATGTTCAGGCGATGGGCCTCGCGGATGGCGATTTCCTCACGGTTGGTGTCGATCACGAAGATGGCGTCGGGGACGCGCTTCATGTTGCGGATGCCGTTGAGGTTGGTCTGCAGCTTGGACAGCTCCTTGCGCAGCAGGATCTGCTCCTTCTTCGGCAGCAGAGCCATGCGGCCGTCGGCCTCCATGCCCTCGAGCTCCTCCATGCGCTGCACGCGGGAGCGGATGGTCACGAAGTTGGTCATCATGCCGCCGAGCCAACGGGCGTTGACGTAGGGCATGCCGCAGCGGTTGGCGGCGTCGGCGACGGCTTCCTGAGCCTGCTTCTTGGTGCCCACGAACAGCACGGAGCCGCCGTTCTTGGCAATGTTGGAAACGAAGGTGTAGGCCTGGTCCATGCCGACGAGCGTCTGCTTGAGGTCCAGGATGTAGATGTCGCCGCGAGCGCCGAAGATGTAAGACTTCATCTTCGGGTTCCAGCGGCGCTTCTGGTGACCGAAGTGCGCGCCAGCGTCAAGCAGCGTCTGAATGCTGATTTTTGCCATTGTTCTCTCCATTCGTTAGTCCTCTGCACGCGGTCTTCCCCGGAGCCCGCAGCCGCTTTGCGGCCACTAGCGGGACGAGTCGCGCATGCATGTGTGATAAAAACAGCCCTCGAAGTATAAAACGCCCCCTCGCGGTGCGCAAGGGGGCGTTTTTCTGCGGCGGCGAACCTCACAGCTTCGCCAAATCAGGGCCAATCAGGCCGATTCGCAAGCGCCGATGGGGCCGCTTTAGACCTCGTACTGCTTACTGTTGCGCATGGACAGCGTCACCGTGGTGGCGTTGTGCAGAAGCGAGGAGGCCTGCGGCGTGATGATGCCGGCGATGCCGGCGCCGAGCAGCGCCGAGTTGATGAGCATGACGCCCTTGAAGCTTGCGGCCAGGCGATCCATCAGCCCCGTCGACATGCGGCGCAGCGACACGATGGCGCTCATGTTGCCGCCCGTGAGCGTGATGTCTGCGACCTCCTTGGCCACGGCGGTTCCCTGCCCCATGGCGATTCCCACGTCGGCCAAGGCCAGCGCCGGGGCGTCGTTGACGCCGTCGCCCACCATGACCACGCGGGCGCCGTCGGCCTTGAGGCCCTCCACGAAGGCGTACTTGTCCTCGGGAAGCAGATTGGCGTGGAACTCCGTCACGCCCGCGGCCGCCGCGACGCGCTCGGCCGTGCGCTCGTTGTCGCCAGTGAGCATGATGACGCGCGTGAAGCCGAGCTTGCGCAGGTCGGCCACGGCCTCGGGCACGCCGGGCTTAAGCGGGTCGTGCACGCCGATGACGCCCATGAGCTTGCCGTCGACCGCCAGATACAGCGGCGAGAGCCCGTCGGTCTTCTCGGCGATGAGCGCTTTCTGCTCGTCGGTGATGGCGACCTTCTCGTCGCCGACCACGAAGTGCTCCGAGCCGATGACGACGCGCTTGCCGTCAAGGGAGCTGGCGATGCCGTGCGCGACGATGTACTCCACCTCGGCATGGCGCTCGCGATGCTCCAGGCCCCGATCGGCGGCGGCGCGCACGACGGCGCGGGCCACCGGATGCGGGAAATGCTCCTCCAGGCAGGCGGCGAAGCGCAGGATCTCGTCCTCGTCCCAGCCGTCGAGCGTCAGCACGCTGGCGACCTCGGGCGTTGCCTCGGTGAGCGTTCCCGTCTTATCGAAGACGATGGTGTCGGCCTGCGCCATGTTCTCGAGGTGTTGGGAACCCTTGACGGTGAAGCCGGACTGCGCGGACTGGCTCATGGCGGAAAGCACCGCGATGGAGCCGGTGAGCTTCAAGGCGCACGAGTAGTCGACCATCAGCGCCGCCGAGGTTTTCACGAGGCTGCGCGTGGTCAGGGCCACGATGCCCGCGAGCAGGAAGCTCCACGGCACGATGCGGTCGGCCAGATGTTCCATGCGCGACTGCGTGGCGGACTTGTACGATTCGGTTTGCTCGACGAGGTTGACGATGGAGCGCAGCTTCGTCTGCCCCTCGTTGGCGCGCACCTCCACGATGATCTCGCCGTCCTCGACCGCGGTGCCGGCGAACACGTCGTCGCCGACGGTGCGCTCGACCGCGAGCGGCTCGCCGGTGAGCGCCGCCTGGTTGACCATGGCGGTGCCGGAAACGACCACGCCGTCGACGCTGACGGGCATGCCCGTGCGCACGGCGATGCGCTGGCCGGGCTTAAGCGAGTTCGCGGGAACCTGCGTCTCGGTGTCCCCCTCCACGAGCTGCGCCGTTTCGGGCAGGTCGAGCAGCGCATTGATGAGCGCGCCCTCCGAGCGGCTGCGCGTGTATTCCTCGAGCGTCTCGCCCACGTTGAGCAGAAGCATGGTGAGCCCCGCGGTGCGCGGGTCGCGCTTGGCGAAGGAGATGCCGATGGCGGCGGCGTCGAGCACCGGGACGTCGAGGCGGCCGGCGGCCAGAGACTTCAGGCCCGCCCACAAAAACTTGCGGTAGCTCCACACCGTCCACGCCGCGGCCAAGGGCTTGGGAAGGAACCAGCGGCGCATGAAGTGCGCGCCGACCAGGCTTGCCAGGTCCATGAGCAGCGAATGCGTGCGCGGGGCGAGGTCGAGCCCGCAGCCGGATTTCGCCTTCGAAATGGCTTCGGCGTCGATGGACGCCAGATGACCGAGCACGCGCTCGCGCGCGCCGGGCGTTGCGCGGTAGACGATGGCCACGCTGCCGATGCGGGGGTAGACCGTCGACTTCGTGATGTCGGCGCACTGCCCCAGCACGCGATAGAGGGCGTCAAGATCCGCTGACGGGACGGGGCCCGCCAGCGTCACGCGCAAACGGCCGGGAAGCTCGTTTGCGATTTTGCACTGCATGATTGGCCGCTATGCTATTCGGCAGCGGGCTCGGCAGGTGCGGCGGTGTCGGCCTTGCCGGCCTCGTTGATGTAGCTGGCCTCGGCGACGATGTCGTCAACCTGGCACTTGGCCTGCTCGACGACGTCCTGGTAAGCGGCCTTGGCCTGCAGGCCCTTCGCGACGCCCTGGACGTAGACCTTCTTGGCGGCGTCGGAGGTGACGGCCTTCACGCCCACCGTGCCGAGCAGGAAACCAGCGCCGATCAGCCAACCGCCGTTCTTCGGGAACTTCATGATGCCCTTCCTTTCTTGCGGGCCCTCACGCCCGCTGCTGGCGAACGGCCGCAAGCGGCGCGTTCGCAATGTATCGGATGACGTTGAGAATAGACGTGCCGCGCCGCTGCGTCAATTGGTTTAAATACGGGTAACTACCTGCGTTGATGGTGTCTAACTTGTTTCTTCGCGGCCGCGCGGGCGACTTGAGCAAACCGCCGCGGCACCCCACCGGGCGCGCAGGCGCGAATGGCGCGCGCGTTTGCACAGGTCGCGGGAACAAGTAACCGAGGGCTTCCCGCCAGCTGCGTGACGGGAGCGGCAGGCATCGCGGGACATGAAGTGGCGCTGCAGCGGGCGCGAGGGCGGGCGGGCAAAGGTCAGCCCCGCCGTACCTAATTTGTGCAAAATTCCCGCCAGCTGTGTGACGGGAGCGGCAGGCATCGCGGGACGCGAAGCGGCGCTGCAGCGGGGCGCGAGGGCGGGCGGGCAAAGGTCAGCCCCGCCATACCTAATTTGTGCAAAAGGTGAAGAAGCGCGCCCCATACGCGCGCCCACCCGCTACCATGAAACGCAACGACTCGCGACCAATTGAAACGGCGCCGAGCACGCGGGCGCCCTCCCAAGGCCCGCGCACCGCGACGGACCGACGACCATCCCCAAGGAGAAACCCATGAACTTCAACAACGTATCCTTCGAGCGGTCCTTCGGCATCTCCTCGCAGCTGCCGCCCTCGACGCTGCCCGAGGTCGCGTTCGCCGGACGATCCAACGTCGGCAAGTCATCCATGCTCAACGCCCTGTTCGGGCGCAAGAGCCTGGCGAAGGTATCGCAGAAGCCCGGCAAGACGTCGACCATCAACTTCTTCAAGACCGACACCGCGCGCTTCGTCGACCTGCCCGGATACGGCTATGCGCGCGTCGCGAAGTCGGAGAAGGGCCGCTGGGCGGAGCTGATCGAGGGATACTTCAACCAAGACCGCAACTTCGCGCTGGTGGTGAGCCTGGTGGATATCCGCCACGAGGCGCAGGAGCTCGACTTGAACATGATCTCGTTTCTGCAGGAGGCGGGGCTGCCGTTCGCCGTGGTGCTGACGAAGTCGGACAAGCTCTCCCGCTCGGCCGGGCAGCGCCAAGCCGCGCTGCTGCGCCGTCAGCTCGGGCTTGCCGAGGACATCCCGATGCTCGTGACCTCGAGCGAGAAGAAGGACGGCTTCGACGCGCTGCGCCGCCTGATTACGCAAGCGTGCGAGGGGTAGCGGCCGATCGCACCGCTCGCTTCCCCACTCGTCCCGACCGGGTATCGAAGACTTGCGAGGGGCAAGGCCCCGCGCCCCGTTCGGCCCCGCCGCGGCGGGGCTTTTTGCGTCAGGCACGCATAGGGCGGCGCCGGCGGCCCGCCCTACCCCGCAAACCCCGCGTCTTCCTTGTGGCGCGCGGGGTTGTCCGCCGCGGCGGTCGCCAACGCGTCGCAGCGCTCGTTCTCGGCGTGGCCGGCGTGGCCCTTGACCCAGACGAAGTCGACCTGGTGCGGGCGTTTCGCCTCGAGCATGCGCTTCCACAAATCAACGTTCTTCACGGGCTGCTTCTGCGCATTCTTCCAGCCGCGCTTGAGCCAGCCGTCGACCCAGTGCTGCTTGAAGGCGTTGACCAGGTACTGCGAGTCGGAATAGACCGTCACCTCGCACGGGCGCTTGAGCGCCTCGAGCGCGACGATGCAGCCGAGCAGCTCCATGCGATTGTTCGTCGTGACGCGATAGCCCTGCGAGAACTCGCGCTCGTGCACGCCTCCTTTGCTGTCCACGAAGCGCAGGATGGAGCCGTAGCCGCCCGGCCCGGGATTGCCCCGGGAGGCGCCATCGGAAAACAGATCCACATGCATGTTGGTTCTACCGCTCCCGAACTACTTGAACTGGCTCGGGTGCTTGGAGAAGAAGTCGAAGCGCGGGGGAAGCTCGCGCACGCGATGGCGCCCGTCCTCCAGCTCCGAGCCGTGGCACAGCTCCTCGAAGCCCTCGAAGTCGTAGTTCCAGCTGAAGAAGTCGTCGAACTCGAAGCTCAGGTAGTCGCAGATCTTCTCGCAGCCGCGCGGCACGACCGGATGCATGAGCAGCGTGCAGATGCGCAGCAGGTAGAAGCAGTCCACGAGCGTCTGGCGGCGCAGCGCCTCGTCGCCTTCCTTCTCCGCGGTGCGGATGTTGTCCGTCCAGTACTTGTTCGACCAGCGGATGAAGGTGTCCATGAGGGACATGATGGTGTGCAACTCCACCTTGTGCATGGTGGCGTCGTAGTCGTTCATGACCGCATGCGCCCGCTCGCGCACTTCGGGCGACACTTCGCCGAGCGGCAGGTAGCCCTCGAAGTTCTTCTGCGCCTCGTAGAAGCAGCTGCGCGCGAGGCGGTTGAACACGTTGGTCAGAAGCGAGCCCTCCTTGAGCACCGGGTCGGCGTAGCGCGGGTTATCGCGCTTGGACTCGTCCTGCTCGAAGGGCTTGGGCTTGAAGCCGACGGACTTCTGGTCGAGGCCGAGCGCGAGGAAGTGCGCGCGCAGCTGCTCGGGCGTGTAGTAGTCGAGCAGCTCGTCGGCCGTGGGCGGCTTGACCGAGCCCGACGAGGACGCCTTCTTGTTCCCCAGCAGGATATGGTGGTTCGCGATGAGCTTCGTCTGGCGCAGCGGATGGTCCGTCTCGCCGGGCGCGAGGATGTCGCCGGGGCGCAGCGCCTCGATGAGCGCCGGCTGCGCCACGCCGTAGAAGTACAGGTTGTCCTGCCCGATGAACTGGTAGACCTCGGCGTCTTCCGAGCACCAGAAATCGCGCCACGAGCCGCGCGGCAGGCCCATCTTGTCGTTGACGGCCATGGTGAAGCTCATCGGCGCCCACAGGCTTTCGGGCCAGCACCACACCGTCAGCCCCTCAAGGCCGTCGATGACCGGGGCTTTCACGCCCCACTCGATGTTGCCGGTGATGCGGAAGGGCACGAGCGCCTTGCCGGTGCGGAAGCGGATGGAGGCCTGCGTGAGCACGTCGCGCGCGGCGTCGCGGGCGTCGATGTCGGCAAACTCGATGGAGAAGGACTGCTTGCCCGCTTCCGGCTCGTGCAGGGTATGCGCGGGCAGCTTGTCGGCGATGGCGAGGTAGTCCTCGCGCAGCTCGTTCTTGATGAAGACGACGGGCGGCTCGAGGAATTCCTTGATGACCTGCGGCACGATGGGACGCACCTCGGGGTCGGCCTCGAGGGCGGCGGCGTGGTTGCGCAGAAACTCGGTGAAGGCGGGCAGGTCGAAGTACCAGTTCTCGACCGGGCGCATCTCCGGCGTGGTTTCGGTGAGCGAGGACTTCGGCGCAATGAGGTCCTCGGGCGCGTAGCTGTGCCCGAGGTCGCACTCGTCGGCGTAGGCGTGCTCGGACTTGCAGCCCTGCACCGGGCAGTGGCCGTGGACCTGGCGGCCGTTCAAGAACGTCTCGGCCTGCGTGTCGTAGAACTGCAGCGTGGAGCGCTTGTGCAGCCAGCCGTTCTCATGCAGCTTGGTGATGAAGGCCTCGCTGATGTGCTGGTGCACCTCGCCGCAGTGACCGATGTTGGAACCCTCGTAGACGCTCAGCGCGATGTCGTAGGCGTCAAGGGTGGCCTTCTGCTTCTCGTGGTTGCGCAGCACGTAGTCCTCGATGGTGCCGGAAAACTCGCCGGCCTCCACGAGCTTGCGATAGCCCTCGTTAATGGGTGAGCCGAAACAGTCGGTGCCGCTGATGAAGCGCACGTTTTCGGCGCCGATGCGGTCGCGCAGGAAGCGCGCGAAGCAGTCGGCCGGCACGAACACGCCGGCGATATGGCCGAAGTGCAGCGGCTTGTTGCCGTAGGGCATGCCGGCGGTCACCACCGCGCGCGCAGGCCAGTTGACGGTTTCGGTGTTAGTTTGCGTTTGTGCCATCGGTAGCTATCTCCTTCAGGGCGTCGGCCACTTCAGCGGCCGAGACCGAGCTCTTATCCTTCGAAAGCAAGTCCAGCAGATCGGTGACGCTGCTGGAGTCGGATTGCAGGTTCACGGTACCATACTTCTGGATGCCAGCAAGGTCGGCCGCCTTCGCGACGGCGTCCTCCTTCGTGCCGATTTCGTCGGCCAAGCCGTTTTCCACCGCGTCCATTCCGGTGAAGGTCAGGCCCGTGGCCAGCGTGCGCACGGCCTCGACGTCCATGTTGCGACCCTCGGCGACGTTTTCGACGAACGTGGCGTTGATCTTGTTCACCATGTCCTGGTAATAGGCGCGTTCCTCGTCGGTGAGGGCGCGCGTGCCGTAGGTGGAGTCCTTGCTTTGCGCCGACGTGATGTCATCGATGGAGATGCCGAGCTTGTCGAGCAGGTCGGAGACGTCGGTGAGCTGCATCGCCGTGCCGATGGCGCCGATCGCCGTGGTCTTCGCGGTGAAGATGTAGTCGGCCTGGCTGGAAACCTCGTAGGCGGCGCTGGCGTTGGTAGCGGCGCTGGAAACGACGACGGGCTTGCCGGTTTGCTCGCGGAACTGCTTGACGTAGGCGGCCATTTCCTCGCCCGCCGTTGCCGTGCCGCCGCCGGAATTCACGCGCAGGACGACGGCCTTGATGTGCTCGTCGGCTGCGGCGCGATCGAGCTGCGCCTTGAGGCCTTCGGGGCTTGCCGTCGTGCCGTCGTAGCCGATGGTGCCGCTGATGGTGATGACGCCGACGCTGTCGACCGTTACCGCGGCCTGGCTTGAGGTGCCCGCGATGGAGCTGGTCGCCGACGAGAGGACCGTGGTGCACGAGGTGATGCCGAGGGCGCACAGCACGAACACCGCGACGATGGCCACGATGGCGACGATCCAGCCGTGGCGCCGGGGCGGCTCGGG
>CAVCPR010000012.1:0-19618 GCA_963604235.1 Anaerovoracaceae bacterium
GAAACTCGGTTTTCCCGCCATCGCAAAACCCAGCAAACCGCCGACGCCCCATTCGGCCCTCTTCCTCGCATGAGGAGGAAAAACATCCGCGAATATGAAACAATCGCTCCAGCTCACAATCAACAAGAAAGGAGAAGAGCAATATGGGTGTAGTGAAGAAGATGCTGTCATGTTTTATGGCTGTCCTGCTCAGCATTACCGCATTTAACGCGTCACCACTGACGACCCCCCCCCGAGGCCTATGCGGCTGAGGCGCCCACCTACGGCTTCACCGACGTCAACGGCGACGAGTGGTTCGCCATCGACGAGGTCCTGGGGTATGCCACCGATCACGGCATAATCAGCGGCTACGACGACGGTAGGCTCGGCGCCTACGACGACGTGACGCGCGGGCAGGTGGCGGCCATCCTGCACCGCCTTGCCGGCGAGCCCGAGGCGCAGGCGGAGGACTTCGCCGACGTCGACTACGGTGCTTACTACGGCCCGGCCATCCGCTGGGCGCGCTCGGCGGGCGTGATCAACGGCTACTGGGACGAGGGGGCACAGGCCTACCTCTCCTTTGGGCCGGACGACCCGGTGACGCGCGAACAGCTAGCAACGATGCTCACCAACTACGCCGCGCAGGTCACCTGCATCGCGATAGAAACCAACGGCGCGATGCTGGACAAGATGCCCGACGCCAACGACGTCGACGACTGGGCACGCGAGTCAGTCAGCTGGGCAATGGATGCCGGGCTAATATCCGGCGTCGCCGAAACCGACGGCTCCTATGTTCGTCCTCTGGCGACCGCGCAGCGCTGCGCAATGGCGAAGATGGCGAGCGCGCTTCACCGCGACGTGTTACCTCCCGAAGTGGACGGAGACGCCGAACCTGTCATCGAATATTCCCCGAACGTTATCACTGCGCCCACAGACAATACATCTATCTCTGAGGACGGCCTGACCGCAAGCATCCCTGCAGAGAGCCTTTCAGAGCCCGTGCAAGAGGGCGATGTCATTGTGGTCTCTGACGACGGCGTCACGGGCACAGCTATTCTAGCTAGCACCGTCGCCACCGACGGAAACCGCACGATCGTAACCGGCACGCAGCCTACGCTCGATCAGGTCTACAAGCAACTTTCAATTGAAGATGTGCTGGATGCAAGCGAGGCATCATTCGAACCGTGCAACGGATTCGAAATAGTCGAGAAAGAAAGTAAGGATGGAGAGCTTTCAGCGACATGGGATGGAGAATTCTCCCCAGAAGGCATCAAGAAGACCATCACCATTAAACACGAAGGTGAACTCAATTTGGGAGATGACGTATCGGCAAGCGCTTCCGGGAATATCGAAGTTACTCTAAGCCCAGAAGCAAAATATAAGTTCGACTACAGCGGCAGCTCAATTAATCTGGCCTACATCAATCTCAAGACTGCCGCATCCGTAAAAGGATCGCTCGATGGTGTCATCCAGGGATCGATTACAGTTGGGGAAATTAAGTACGGGGTATTCAGCATAATGGTGAACCTTGTAGCCGAAGCGACTGGAGAGCTATCCCTGGAATATAAACCGATCTACAACGTCGGCTTTATCTACAAGAACGGAAAGAGCGAACTTATAAAGGATGCTAAATCGTTAGAGGCACAAATGAACCTCGAAGCGGACGTTAAGCTCGGACCCTCGCTTCGCGCGGAAGTAGGCATATTAAGCCTTGGATGCCTTTACGCAGAGATAGCAAGCGGCGCAGAGGCCAAGGCGTCCCTCTCCATGCATCCAGATTTAGCGTGCGTTTCAGTCAATGCTTGGCTATTCGCAGATGTAGGGACCGGACTTGACGGCATTTTGATCGAAGCACTCCCCGCCGAGCTGGAAATAAAATATACCAAACCTATATGGGATGAGGAAAAAAGCCCGATCAAGAAGAGCTGGCACTGGGAAAACGGAGCAATGACGGACAGCTGCACCTGGCCCGGTGGCGACGAAAGCGACGGTTCGGATAGCGGTTCAGGTGGTAGTTCGGGCGACGTAACAATTCTTGAAAGCGGGACGTGCGGTACTTGCATCTGGACAATAGACAGTAACGAGGTCCTAACCATCACCCCTGCCAACGGTTTTATTGGATACCTTGAAGATTGGGGCAGCGAAGGCGGACCGCCCTGGGATAGACACGCCAACCCCGTCAGTGCCGCGGTAATTAAAGAAGGCGTTAGGGCGAGGACATGCGGTGACTTATTCCATCTGATGACAGAGATTAAAACAATCGATTTGTCAGGATTAGATACCTCGAGAGTCCAGGACATGGGCCAGATGTTCTTCGGATGCATGGCATTAGAGTCCGTCGACATTAGTCACCTAGACACTTCAAACGTGCAAAGCATGCAAATGATGCTCGGCTGCTGCTACAGATTAAAAACTGTCGACATGTCCGGCATCGACACGAAGCAGGTAAATAATATCTGGGAAATGTTCGGATTCTGCTCGTCGCTCACGACTATATACGCATCGGATGGCTTTGCACCCAGCATAGACCGGGTAATCAAACCCATTGATGTTTTCGGGTATTGCGAGAAACTAGTCGGCGGCAATGGAACCACGTTTAGCGAGGACCACATTTACAGCGATTACGCGAAGATTGACGAATCCGGCTCGCCAGGCTACTTTACCCTGAAGCCATAACATACCGCAACGGTAATAGGCCCAATGCAACGCAAATCCCTTCGAGGGGAACTCGCGTCGACGCAACCCCGCATCCCAACTCCAGAATGCGGGGTTGCACTGTCTAGAATCGCCAATGCGTAAAACTAGCTCCTCTTAATAATGGGCGCCTTCGGCGCTTTTATACTGTGCGAACTTGCGTTCGCACCTACGAATTCTCGTTGTTAAATCGACTTCTCATCTGGGTTAACGATGGTCGAGAGCCATTGCCGAGACGTACCAGGCTGCTATTTGCTCAGGCGACTCGGCGGCATCGTTTTCGAACCACCATGACACCGCGTGCGAGAACGAGCTCACGCGCAGCACGCGCACGAATTCGACCGGCACGGGAATGGGAGCCGCGAAGTCCGCTCCCCCGGCGGGCGCGCCACCCCCGGCGGCAGCACCACCGCCACGCCCGGCAGCACTTTCCGCTTTCCCCACGTTGCCCACGTCGGCGCTTTCCGCTTCCACACCATCCATGCTTCCCTCGCCAACTTTCCCGAACAGGACGTCGAGCTGCGACTCGAAATAGGTCGTGAAGTGCGGCTCGCCCTCGCGGATGAGCTTGCCGCATACCCCGCTGTGCGTGTCGCGCAGGTGGTAGAGCAGGTGCGCGAGCTTGCCCTCGATGCTCTCCGTGACCAGCGTGGGGTGCGTCACGCAGTACTCGTTGACGCCCTCGAAGATGTGGTCGAACATGTCGCGGCACATCTGGTCGAGCAGGTCGTCCTTCGTCTCGAAATGCGCGTAGAAGGTCGAGCGCCCCACGTCGGCGCGCTCGATGATCTGCGCCACCGTCACCGTGCCGTAGTGCGCGTCGCGCATGAGCGCCTCGAACGCGTCGTAGATGGCCTTGCGCGTTTTACGCTGCCGCCGATCAAGCTGTTGCGTGCCCATGAGCGCTCCTTACCGAACATTTCGCCGAAATCGTTTCGTAGCAGGCAATAAGCGCATGCGCGTTCCGTATCGCGCATCGGCGCCCATTTGCTTCTGGTTCAACCGAACAGCAAGGATTATACCGAACATAGTGTTCAGTAACGAAAGATTGGTTCGGTAAGCTATGGAACGTTTGAAACCCTATTTCGAGCCGCTCGAGCGCCTGCTCGAGCTGGGCGGCACCACCCGCGACATCGTCTTCCTCATCATCTCCGCCGTAGCGCTCATCGCGAGCTTCATCTGCGGGGACAGCCTGCCCGCAGACCCGGCGTGGGTGGCTATCGTGCTGTGCGGCGCGCCCATCGTCATCGAGGCGTTCATCGCCATCGTCACGGAATTCGACGTGAAAGCCGACCTGCTGGTGTCGCTCGCGCTGATCGCCTCCGTCTGCATCGGCGAGTACTTCGCCGCCGGCGAGGTGGCGCTCATCATGCAGCTCGGCGGGCTTTTGGAAGAGCTCACCGTCGCCCGCGCGCAACGGGGCATCGAGCGCCTCATCGAGCTGGCGCCCCAGCGCGCACGCGTGGTCGAGGCGGACGGCACCACGCACGAAATCGACGCCGACGACGCCAAACTCAACCAGATCGTGCGCGTGCTGCCGGGCGAGGCGGTTCCCGTCGACGGCACGGTCATTTCAGGCTCGACCAGCATCGACGAGAGCGCGGTGACCGGCGAGCCGATGCCGGTCGACAAGCAGCCCGGCGACGAGGTGGCCGCGGGCACGGTCAACCAGTTCGGCTCCATCGACGTCGTCGCCACGCGCGTGGGCGAGGACAGCTCCATCCGCCGCATGGCGCGCCTCGTGCAGAGCGCCGACGCGGGCAAGGCGAAAATCGTGCGCCTGGCCGACCGCTGGGCCACCTGGGTCGTCGTCGGCGCGCTCGCCTCGGCCGTAGGCGTGTACCTCGTCACCGGGGAAATTTTGCGCGCGGTCACGGTGCTCGTGGTGTTCTGCCCCTGCTCGCTCGTGCTGGCCACGCCGACCGCCATCGTCGCGGCCATCGGCAACGCCACCAAGCACGGTTTCCTCGTGAAGGAGGGCGATGCCCTCGAGCGCTTGGCGCGCGTGCGCTGCTGCGTGTTCGACAAGACGGGAACCATCACCGAAGGTCAGCCGCGCGTGACCGACGTGCTGCCGCATGAGGGCGCGGGGCTTTCGCACGACGAGCTGTTCGCGCTCGTCGCCGCGGCCGAGCTTCGCAGCGAGCACCCCTTGGGGCGCGCGATCGTGAAGGGCGCGAAGGCGGCGGGCATCACCGCGACGGAGCCCGAGGCGTTCTCGATGGAACCGGGCCGCGGCGTTTCTGCCCAGGTGGGCGGCCGGGCCGTCGCCGTGGGCAACGAGCGCCTGATGGCCGACGCGGGAATCGACGCGGGCGCATGGGACGCCGCGGCGCTCGGCAAACTGCGCGATGCGGGCGCAACCGTGGCGTTCGTCGCCGTCGACAACGCGCCCGCCGGCATGGTGGCGCTTTCCGACACCGTGCGCCCCGAAGCGGCCGAGGTCGTCGCGAAGCTTACGCAAGCCGGAGCCTCTCCCGTGCTTCTGACCGGGGACAACGAGGCTGCTGCCAAGACGGTCTGCGCCGCCGTCGGCATCGAGGAGCACGAGTCGTCGTGCAAGCCGGAGGACAAGATGGCCTACATCGAGCGCTGCGAGAAAAGCTGGATCCCCTGCGCCATGATCGGCGACGGCATCAACGACGCGCCCGCGCTCAAGCGCTCCTTCGTGGGCATCGCCGTCGGCGGCGTGGGGTCGGACGTGGCCGTCGAAGCCGCCGACATCGCCATCGTCAACGACGGGATCGGCGAGTTGCCGCACCTCATCGAGCTTGCGCGCCACACCATGCGCGTGATCAAGGGCAACCTCACCTTCGCCATGGCGCTGAACTTCGTCGCGATCATCCTGGCGTTCGTCGCCGTGCTCGACCCGGTTTCCGGCGCGCTCGTGCACAACTGCGGCAGCGTCTTCGTGATCATCAACTCCGCCCTGCTCCTACGCTGGGTGAAGAAGGGCTGAATCATTCGCCGCGAGTCGTCGTTTTTCGTGCAATACCCGGCGGAAAGGCGCCTCGAAACGCGCGGTTGCTATAGTGGTTGCAACCTGCAGACGCGCGAAAGGATCATCATGGACGCACAGACGGCTCGCATCGGCTTCATCGGTTTCGGAAACATGGCACAGGCCATGGCGAAGGGCCTGGTCAACCACGCCGGGATCGACGGCGGGCGCATCACGGCATGCGCGGCGCACTTCGACAAGCTGCAAGCCTCGTGCGCGGAGATCGGCGCCAACCCGGCGCGCACGGCAACCGAGGTCGCGCAGGCGTCCGACCTGGTCATCGTCGCGGTGAAGCCCTACATGGTCGCCGAGGTGCTCGGAAGTGCGCACGAGGCGCTTGCCGGCAAGGCCGTCGTATCGGTGGCGGCGGGTCTGCTGTTCGACTTCTACGAGGAGCTGCTCGGCGAAGGCAGCCACCACCTCTCCTCCATCCCGAACACGCCCATCGCCGTCGGCGCCGGCGTCATCGCCACCGAGACGCGCCATTCGCTCAGCGACGAGGAATGGGGGATGTTCACCGAGCTCTTCGGCCCCATCGCGCTCATCGAGCCGGTCGCGGGCAACCTGCTCGCGACCGCGTCGGCCGTTGCCGGATGCGGCCCCGCCTTCGCCGCCATGTTCCTGGAGTCGCTCGCCGACGGCGGCGTGAAGAACGGCCTGCCGCGCGCAACCGCCTATCGTCTCGCCGCGCAGATGATGGCCGGCACCGCGCAGCTGCACCTGGCGACGGGCACCCACCCCGGAGCCATGAAGGACGCGGTCTGCTCGCCCGGCGGCACCACCATCAAGGGCGTCGCCGCGCTCGAGGCGGCCGGCCTGCGCAACGCCGTGATCAGCGCCGTCGACGCGACGCTGCAATAGCCCCGAAACGCGAAAACGGGCGGCGAGGTGCACGTGCGCCTCGCCGCCCGTTTTTTTACCGCCCGCGCAAAGGCCGCCGGCACATCGCCGGCGGCCCCGCAAATCACCTACTTGCGGATAACCTTCTCGCCGCTCTCAAGCTCCTTGCGCGCCCAATGGCCCCAGTGGTACAGGGCGTCGGACTCGCTGACGGTGCCGTCACCGAACATCAGCCGGTGCGTGCCGCGATACGGCTGGAAAATACCCGCGCCCAGGAAGATGTGCGCCAAACCGAACACGGCGATCAGCAGAAATCCCAGGTCATGCAGCCACAGGATCACGCCGTAGCCGGCCCCGAAGCTCAACACCGAGCTACCCAGCATAAGCAGCACGCCGGTGACGCCCATGAGCGCGCCGGCCACCCACAGCATGCCGTCGGCGAAGCGCTGGCCGCTTTTCACCTCGTCCTGGTCAGGCATGTGAATCCACTTCGCCATGAACAGGTAGGGGAAGAACAGCGTCATCCACTTCTTGTCGTCGGAGTTCCACTTCGCGAACAGGTTCTTGAAGATATGCGCCACACCCTTGGGTGCTGCGATGGCGCTCACAATGGGAACCAGCACGAAGATCAGCCCCAGCACGCGATGGGACATGCGGATGGCGAAAACCGTCTGCGTGCCCACCATCTGCCCGAGCGCGGGCACGAACACGAACAAACCCGAGATGCAAAGCAGGATGCACGCGATGACGGTGATGCCGTGCGTCCAGCGGGCCTGCTTGGAATGCCTCACGATGCGTCGCTCGCCGGCGGCGGCGTTCTTCTTCAAGAACTCCTGGTCGGCCGCCGCGACCTCGGGAGAAACCTTCACGGAAGCGCTCATTTAGTTCCCCTCCTTCTTGCCGATGTTCTCGAAGATGTGCTCCTTGACCGTCAGCTCGTCTTGGCCGTCGCCATGCTTGACGACCTCGCCGGTGTCGGCGTTCAAGGTGTTGCCGGTCTCGGCGTTGTAGGCCAGCTTGCTGCGCTTGTACCCGACGGCCAGGCCGAACATCGCCGCGAGACCCACCACGGTCAGGCCCGAAAGCGCGCCCGTCACCGGTTTCATGATGCGCGTCATGCCGACCGTTGCCGAAACCTGCGGATTGGTGTCGACGCCGTGGGCCGCGGCACCATGCTTGAGCACGTGGATGACGTGCGTCGGGTACTCGTCGGAATCGCCGGCGGTGCAGGCGTTGGCGTAGCCGTGCTCATGCAGCCACTCCACCTTCTCGCGCGCCTTGGCAACCATGTCGGCGCGGTCGCCGAACTGCAGCGCCTGGGGCTGGCAGGTGGACACGCACGCCGGAGCCATGCCGTGCTGCACGCGATCGAGGCAGCCCGTGCACTTCTGCAGGACGACCTTGTCGAAGGGACCGTCGCCTCCGTCATAGCGCGGCACATCGAAGGGGCATGCGCTCGCGCAGTACTTGCAACCGACGCATTGGTCCTGGTCAACCGACACGAAGCCGGTATCCGGGTCCTGGGTGAGCGCGCCGTGCGGGCACACCGACACGCAGGGCGCGTTGTCGCAGTGCTGGCAGCTGCGGCGCCCGAACGCCCAGGAGATGGGCTTGGTCGGATGCCCCGCGTCGGGCTCGCACTCGTTGAACGTGATGATCAGGCGCGTGGTGCCGTTCACGTCGGGCGGGTTTTGATACGTGCCCGTGAACGACGACGCGCAGGCGTTGAGCTCGGTGGGGCTGGGAAGGTTGTTCCAGCACTTGCAAGCAACCTGGCAGCCTTTGCAGGCCGTGCACAGGGAGGAATCGAACAGGATGGCTTTCTCGGACATATGCTACTCCCCCTTATGCCTTCTCGATGTTGACCAGAAACGCCTTGTACTCCGGAATGAAGGAGTTCGGGTCGCCGACGTTCGGCGTCAGGTCGTTCACCGTGTTCGAATCGGTGCCGTAGACGCCGGCCCAGCTGTAGTGATGCGTCATGCCGACCAGGTGGCGCTTCTCGCCGTTGACGGTCAGCGGCTGCACGCGCTTGGTGACGACGGCCGGGATCTTGACCGAGCCGCGGTTGTTCCACACGTGCACCATGTCGCCGCTCTTGATGCCCTTCTCACCCGCAAGCTCCTCGGACAGCTCCACGAACTGCGCGGGCATCGACTCGATGAGCGCCGGGCACATGCGCGTCTGGCCGCCGGTCTGCCAATGCTCGGTGACCGAGTAGGTGGTCGCGACGATCGGGAACTCGTTCGCATCGGCGTGCGCCGTCGACTTGTTGGTGGCGAACTTGATGCAGGGGTTGGACAGGCTGCCGTTCATGATGTTGGACGCAAGCGGGCTCTCGAAGGGCTCGTAGTGCTCGGGCATCGGGGCGTCGACCATGCCATAGCTGATCAGGCGCGCGTTCTGCTCCCACGTCATGAAGAAGGCGTTGTTGTTCGGCTCGACGGGCTTGCCGTTCTTCACCGCCACGAAGTCGGCATTGTCATTGAGCGTCCACTTGCCGTTCTCCCACTTGCACAGCGTCTTGTTCTCGCTCCACGGCTGGCCCTTGGTGTCGGCGGAAGCGCGGTTGTACAGGATGCGGCGGTTGTTCGGCCAGGCGAAACTCCACTTCGGGTACAGGCCCAGGCCAGTCGGGTCGGTCAGGTCGCGGCTCGCGCAGGGCTGCTCGGCGGCGTCGAGCGGGGCGTCGTTGTTGTTCCAGAAGCCGGAGTACACCCACATGCCGCAGGCGGTGGAACCGTCGGCCGCAAGCTCGGAATACCCGGACAGCAGGTCGACCTTGGGCTTGGCCGAGGTGGTGTTGCACTCGGTGTTCGCGCAGCGGTAGCCGTTGAGCGCCCACGCGACCGGGCGCGGGTCGATCTTGCCGTCCACGTAGTAGTCCCACTTCGTGTTCAGGATCGGCTCGGGGTTCGCGCCGCCCTCCTTCTTGTACAGATCGACGATGGCGGTCCAGATGAGGTCGCACATCTCGTAGTCGGGCTTCGCCTCGTCCCACGGCTCGCATGCCTGGAAGCGGTACTGGATCCAGCGGCCGGAGTTCAAGATCATGCCGGGCTTCTCATAGATGAGCGCGCAGGGCAGGTAGTACACGGTCGTGTCGATCTCGGCCGGGTTCATGTCCGGCGCCTTCCAGAAGCTCGCGGACTCGGTGATCACCTGGTCGGCCACCACGAGCCAGTCGAGCTTGGCCATGGAGCGGCGCACGAAGCCGGCGTTGGGGGCGGAATGGCACGGGTTCATGCCCCAGTTGAAGTAGCCCTTCATGATGCCCTGGTCCATCAGCTCGAACGTGTTGATGTGCGTGAAGTTGGTCGCGCCCTTGTCCGAGGGAACCTTCGGCCACCAGTCGAAGCCGTAGTCGTTGTCGACCGTGGCGGCATCGCCGAACCATTCCTTCAGCGCCGACACCATGAACTTCGGCTTGTTGGTGTAGTAACCGGCGGAATAGGTTTGCGACTCCAGCCACTTGCGCAGGCTGGAACGGTCAGTGGTGTTCGCCCACTTCAGATAGCCAGGCTGCTCGTCGACCATCATGGCCATGTCGGTCGCGCCCTGCACGTTCGGCTCGCCGCGCAGCGCGTTCACGCCGCCGCCGGGGATGCCGATGTTAGCGAGCAGCAGCTGCAGAATGGACATGGCGCGCGTGTTCTGCCCGCCGTAGCTGTGCTGCGTCTGGCCAAGGGCGTAGAGGATAGTGCCCGATTTGCCCGGGGCCGCCGACTCGGAGTAGGTCTTGTAGACCAGCTCGAGCGTCTCGGCCTCCATGCCGCATACCTTGCTGACGGTCTCGATGTCGTAGCGCTCGTAGTGCTTCTTGAACTGCTGATAGACGCACATCGGGTCCTGCAGGGTGGCGTCCTTCTTCGGCTTGGTGAATTTCGGCGGAGTGAACTCGGGCGTGCCGGGTTTGTTCACCCAAGCGTAGTCGCCCGTCTCGGAAGTGTCCCATTCCTCGACCGACTCGGTCTGGTAATGCCAGCTCTCGACGTCGTAGGTCTTCGTCTCCTCATCCCAGCCGCTGAAGTGGCCGCTCTTCACGTCGAAGCCGAACTCGGGGTCGAGCAGGTAGGACGCGTTGGTGTAATTGATGAGGTACTCGAAGTTGTAGTTGTCCGGGTTCTTGCCCGTCGCGGTGTATTCGGCCAGGCCGGGCTCGATCAGGTTCTCGATGATGTAGTGGTACATGCCGCCGTAGAACGCGATGTCGGTGCCGGAACGGATGGGGCAGTAGATGTCGGCCTGCTCGGCGGTACGCGTGTAGCGCGGGTCGACGACGATCCACTTCGCGCCCTTGCTATGCGCGCGCTGCAGGTGCAGCGAGGAGGTCGGGTGGCTCTCGCAGCTGTTCGAGCCGCAATGCAGGATATAGTCGGTATTGGCCATGTCGGACCAATGGCTGGTCATGGAACCGCGGCCGAAGGTAGGCGCCAAGCCGACGACGGTTGAGCTGTGGCACACGCGCGCCTGGTTGTCGATGGCGACGATGCCCAGCGAGCGCATCATCTTGAGGATCAGGTACTGCTCCTCGGAGTTTTCCTGGGAACCGCCCAAACTCGCCATCGCGGGCGTGTAATTGACGGTTAGGCCGTTTTCGTTCTTTTCGACGAAGGTGGCGTCACGCGTGTCCTTGACCTTGCGGGCAATCTCGGCGATGGCGTCATCCCAGGAAATGGCTTCCCAGTCGGAAGCGCCGGGACGGCGCACGAGCGGCTTGGTCGCGCGATCCTGGTTCTTGATGACCTCGCGCGTCTTGGGATCGACCACGTTGCGCAGCTGGAACATGGTCGCGCCCTTCGGGCAAAGTCCGCCCTCGTTGATGGGGTGGTCGGGATCGCCTTCCAGGTTGATCAGCTCGCCGTTGCGCGAGGAGCACAGGCTGCCGCAGCCGCCGGCGCAGTAACAGCAGATGTTGGTGGCTTCCTCGGTGTTTTCAAGTTTCCACGTTTGCTGGGTTTGCTCGGCGAACGCCGGCGTCGCCATGGAAAGCTCGGCCGCCAGCGTGGTGGCGAGCGCGCCGCCCGTGGCCTTGAAGAACCCTCTACGGGTTATTGTCATAAGATACATCCCCTTTCGCACTGTCCAAGCGGAGGGATTCGGCGCGTGCAGGCCCAAAGCCCCGCATGATGGAGCTTGAACGTGTTGCGCCCACTGCCGCTTGCGCATAAACGCGATATTTCGTTTCAACGGGAATTGCCGTCGGGAGCGCATGCGTCTCGTCAATCCGCATGCTGCAGAAAAGATGTATGTCCGCAGGGCCTCGCAGAAGAGCCCTGTGCACATACAAGGTGTGCTCGCGACGGTTCGGATGAAGGTCCGGAACCTCTGTGACTAGGTTAGTAGCAATTAGGGAATGCGAATTTTAATGCGATACGAACGGTAGCATTTCACCGGCAAACGGTTGCTCTCCCCCGTTTTGGACATCATGCGATAGGGGTTATTTTGGGACGGTTTTACCAGTTTGTGTGTCTTACACGAGAATAACTTGCCACTTCTTATACTAATTATAGGATAATACATCTCTGTTTTTACCCAGTTAACTTGTTTTGTTGGTTCTTGCCAAAACGTCAACTTCTTCCCTCTTGACAACGGCATCGCACGCCCGGGACCACCTGCGGGGCATATTGCCTTCTTATTAAATGCGCCCCTTCACCGACCTTCTTACCGGGGATAACCGCAAACCGCGCTAGAATAAACACGCTGCGCGAATCCCGCACAGCCATTCACCACATACAGCATAAGGAGGAAGCCCATGAGGATGGGCCCGCAAGACACCGTGTGGATCGCCGGCGCCGCCGGCCGCATGGGGCAGGCCATCGAGCACTGCCTCGACCACAGCCGCTACAAGGTCATGACCACCGACATCGAGCTCGACGTCACCGACCTCGCCGCCATCACCAGCTACGCCGAGTCCTACCGACCCGACTTCATCATCAACTGCGCCGCACTGGCAAGCCGCACCGAGGCCGATTCCAACCCCGATATCGCGTATAAGGTAAACGCCCTCGGCGCGCGCAATCTCGCCATTGTCTCCGCCGCGGTCGGCGCGACTCTGGTGCACCTGTCAACCGACGACCTGTTCCCGGAAAACAGCGACGTCGCCTTCAACGAGTTCGACCGCACCAACCCGCCGCACGTCTACGGCAAGTCCAAGCAGGCCGGCGAGGCCTTCGTGCGCGAAATGACCGAGCGCCACATCATCGTGCGCTCGAGCTGGGTGTACACCGCGCGCCCCGACGACATCCTCGCGCGCGCCCTAAGCGCCGCCCGCGCCGGGAAGACGGTTCCCGTCCCCGCCAACCAGTTCGCCTGCCCCACCTCGGCCGACACGTTCGCCAAGTTCGTCGTGGCCGTCATGGAATCCGACGAATTCGGCACGTTCCACGCCGCCTGCACCGGCATCACGAGCCGCTTCGAGTTCTTCGAGCGCGCCTTCCAGCTGGCGGGCCAGCCCACGGGCAACCTGCGCGGCACGGCGAAGCCCTCCCAGGGCTACCGCATCGAGCTCGACGACATGATGGCGCGCCTGACCGGCGTGTTCGAAATGCCCAGCTGGGAAGACGACCTCGCCGCATTCAACGAGGCGCACGACCTGGCCACGTTGGCCGCCGAAGAGAACTAGGAGGAGCCACCTTTGTCCACTGAGATCAACATGGGCGAAAAGCCCAAGCGCAAAACCATCGGGCTGACGGGGCGCATCCTCATCGCGCTGGGCCTGGGCCTTCTATGCGGCGTCATCTTCCACTACTTCATCCCCGCCGGCACCATCCGCGACGACGTGTTCGTCAACGGCATCTTCTACATCATCGGCCAGGGCTTCATCCGCCTCATGCAGATGCTCGTCGTGCCGCTGGTGTTCTGCTCCATCGTGTGCGGCGCGTCGTCCATCGGCGACACGAAGACCTTGGGCTCCATCGGCGTGAAGACGCTGTGCTTCTACATCTGCACCACGGCGCTTGCCGTCGGCGTGGCGCTCACCGTGGGCAACCTCATCAGTCCCGGCAAGGGCGTCGACATGTCGAGCCTGGTCAGCGGCGACACGTCGACGCTCAGCAGCTCGTCCACGTCCTCCGACGTGTCGTTCGTCGATACCCTGCTGAACATCATCCCGAAGAACCCCATCCAGGCGCTCGCTTCCGGCGACATGCTCGCGATCATCTTCTTCGCCCTGTTCATCGGCATCATCCTGTCGCTCATGGGCCGCAAGGTTGAGACCGTCCACCGCTTCTTCGAGCAGTTCAACGACATCATGATGAAGATGACCTCCATCGTCATGCTCGCCGCGCCGTTCGGCGTGTTCTGCCTGCTCGCGCGCACGTTCGCGAACATCGGCTTCGACGCGTTCTTGCCCATGCTCAAGTACATGTTCGGCGTGCTTCTGGCCCTTGCCGTGCAGTGCCTGGTCGTGTACATGTTGCTGCTGTTCATCTTTGCGCGCATGAATCCGCTGAAGTTCCTGAAGAAGTTCGGCCCGGTCATGGCGTTCGCGTTCTCCACCGCCACCAGCAACGCGACCATCCCGCTGAACATCGAGACGCTCGAGAAGAAGATGGGCGTCGACCGCCGCATCTCGTCGTTCACCATCCCGCTCGGCGCCACCATCAACATGGACGGCACCTCCATCATGCAGGGCGTGGCCGTGGTGTTCACCGCGCAGCTGTTCGGCGTGCAGCTCGGCCCCGTGGAGTACGCGACGGTCATCGCCACGGCGACGCTGGCTTCCATCGGCACCGCCGGCGTGCCGTCGGTCGGCCTGATCACGCTGTCGATGGTGTTCAACTCCGTGGGCCTGCCGCTTGAGGGCATCGCGCTGATCATGGGCATCGACCGCATCCTGGACATGGCGCGCACCGCCGTCAACATCACCGGCGACGCCGTGTGCACCACCGTGGTTGCCAAGCAGTCGAAAAACGTCGACATGGCGGTGTTCAACGACCCCGACGCCGGCAAAGAGCTCAACGAAGTGAAAGCCGCGTAAGGACGCGGGCGTGCGGGGCCGCGCGGGCGATGCTTCCTCGCAAATCCAAAATCAAAGGCCGGGACGATCACATCGTCCCGGCCTTTTTCATGTCAGCGTCGCGTTCAGCCTGCGAGTCGCCTTAGCCCGCTAGGGCGTCGTTGCGGTGGCGATAGAAGACGTGGCACTGCTGCGGCTCGAGCGTGTAGGTGGCCCCGTCGGCGCTCTTCCCCGCAATCATCGCGTCGAGCACGCGGCGCGTTTGGGCCTGCGCCTCGTCCTCGGGGTCCCAGCCGCCGAACTGCTCTTCGAAGAACAGCCTGATCAAGCGGTCATACTCGGTGGCGGGAAGCGTGAAGATCACCTGATCGAGCTCGTTTGCGGGGTCGGGGTTGCGCTCCAGGGAAAACGTGACCACTTCGCCGTTCTCGAAATGGTAGTCGAAGCTCGGCGGCAACTCGGCGCCGGCGGCAAGCTCAGTGATCAGCGGGATGGGGTCCTCGTCGGCGCCCTCCTCGCCTCCGGGTGCGATGCCGGCGACGGCACGCTGGTACTGCTCGAGCTGCTGTTCGATGATCGCCCATTCCTCGTCGTCGGTGATGGGAGACAGGTCGATGCTCGCCAAGCCGCCGTCCGCGGGCACGACGAGCGTCTCCTTGTTGTAGGCCGACGCGAACACGTTCGTAAAGCCCTCTTCGCTCGTGCCGCCGTCGGTGTAAACGACGTAGCTCTTATTGAAAAACGGGCTGTCGAACATGAACAGCGCCTCGCACGTGGCGGTGGCGCCGTTCTCGTCGGCGATCTCGAAGCGCAGGTCATCGATCTGCGGCGTATCCTGCTCGCTCATGCGGCGTTTCCTCTCGTCCGGAAATTATCGTCGCATGCTATGGTAACGCCTATTTGCCGAAAAGCGGACGGGGTTTGGCGTCGGCTTGCGCCTGCGCGCCGCTCGCTTGCGGCGGAATGCGGCGGGCGATGCGCCTGACCGCAAGCGCGATGAGCACGTAGGCGGGATACGCGACAAGGGCGAAGTTCATGAGGAAGTTCGAAACGGCCAAAAGGGCGCTCGGCTGCGCACCGGCGGCAAGAGCTGCGGCCGCATCGGCCGGGCTGCCGGCGGCGAGCCACACCAGGTAGCTTGCGAGCATCAGCGCGACGTAGGTTGCCATGTATCGGGCGAAGTGCAGCATGGCGGATTTCATGAGCGGCTCCCTTCCTCGTTTCGGTAGAAGCATCTAGCGAAAGCATAGGAGCGCAATGTAAAGGGAATGTCGGGTGCCGGTAAATGTGCTGTTCGGGAAGGGCGCCCCATCGAGCGCAGGTTCGCCGCCCTTGGGCATACCCCGACTTGAAAGGCGGCGGGCATTGCTCCACAATATATAGGTAACGAGCGGTTGCTAAGCAGCAACAAAAACGACAAGGCGACGGGCGGGGGAACCATGAACTATTCCGAGATCAAGTACTTCGACATCGCCAATGGCGAAGGGGTGCGCACGAGCCTGTTCGTGTCCGGATGCCGCCACAGCTGCCCCGGGTGCTTCAACCCCGAGCAATGGGATTTCACGGCAGGCGACCCGTTCAGCGCCGAGGTGCAGGACAAAATCATCGAGAGCCTGAAACCCGACTACATCGACGGCCTGTCGCTTTTAGGCGGCGAACCTATGGAGCCCGAAAACCAGCGGGCGCTCGCGCCGTTCGTCGCGCGCGTGGCGCGCGAGCTGCCCGGCAAGACCATCTGGTGCTACACCGGCGATTTGCTCGAAGACCTGATGAACCCCGAAAGCAGCCGGCACACCGAGGTAACCGACGAGCTGTTCGACAACATCGACGTGCTGGTGGACGGGCCGTTCGTCGAGGCGTGCCACGACATCACGCTGCGCTTTCGCGGATCGTCGAACCAGCGCGTCATCGACCTGCCGGCAACCCTCGCAGCAGGCGGCGCCATCCATCTCTGGGCAGACGACCCCCAGTTCGCCACCCACGAAATGTGCGAATAGGGAACCGAGCGCCGCTTCAAGATCAACCTAACTGAAACAATGCTCTACGCAACTGGATTTCGGCTTCTACCTGGACTTTCGTAGGTGTGAACACAAGTTCGCACAGCATAAAAGCGCCGAAGGCGCCCGCTATTATTACACGGGTCGCCAACGGCTGACTCCGTCGGCCGACGTCATCCCCTGCCGTTGACAAGAATCCTGTCGCGCCATCGGCGCTCCCCCGATACTGCTTGATCCTGCGTTCAACCTTACGAAAACCTTGCTCCTGGTATCAATGGTTCTGCAAAGGAGCCGCGCCCTGCTTGCGTGTTTTGGTGATAACGCATGCCGTGCGAATAGCATAACGGCGCGCTGGGATATATACTTGCTTATCATTCATCCACTCGACCAAATATGTTTGCTTAAGCTGGGCAAACGACCTGTTGAAAGGAGCCCGACATGGTTTCATCCCGTTGGCGAAAAATCTCCTCGGCGCTGGGCCTTGCCGTTTTGGCGGCCCTGCTCGTGCCGACGCTGGCCTTCGCGGCCGCGAGCACTGACGCGCCCGAGGAAGGCGCGGCCGATTTCGACCCCACGACCGAGTACAGCGACGTCGTGCCCGGCGCGTGGTACGTCGACGGCGTGACGTTCTGCAGCGTCAACGACCTGATGACCGGCTACACCGAAGGGCCCGACACCGGCAAGTTCGGCGTCGGCAAGACGCTCACGCGCGCCGAGCTGGCCTCCATCCTGTGGCGCGTCGCCGAGCCCGAGGCTGCGGGCACCTACGCCAAGGACGCCGACAACACCACCGGCATGGCCGACGTCGCCGACCGCGCGTGGTACACGGGCGCGGCGAACTGGGCCGTTACAGCCGGCGTGATCCATGGCTTCGACGAGCAGGGCGGTGCCGAGTTCCGCCCGAACGACGCGGTGACCACGGAGCAGCTCGCCACCATTCTGGCCAACTACGCCGACGCCACCGGCGCCGCTGCGGCCGATCAGTCTGTGCTGGCCGGCTTTGTCGACGCGGGCGACATTTCCGACTGGGCGCGCAGCTCGGTTGCCTGGGCGAAGACCAAGGGCATCGTCAACGGCTACGAGGAAGCTGACGTCCGTTACTTGAAGCCCTCGCAGGAAATCCCCCGCGAGCGCGTGGCCGTCGTGCTGAAGAACGCCTTCGAAAGCGGCGCCCTCAGCTTCACCACCTTCACCGTCACCTTTGACACGAACGGGGTTGACTGCCCGATCGATGCCCAGATCGTCCGCGACTACGCCACCGCCGTTCAGCCCACCGCGGCCAACGACGACTACGAGCTCCTCGGCTGGTACACCGACAAGGGCTGCACGCAGGCGTTCGATTTCGGCACGCACATCACCTCCGACCTGACGCTGTACGCGAAATGGAGCGTCAAGGGCTACTGGCTGGCCGCCGCGGGCGCGCAAGACCCGACCGCGACCGTCCTCAAGCCCATGTCCAAGATCGACGCCGACATCGCGGCCATCAAGAGCGGTGACGCGACCGTCATCGCGGAATACACGAAGTACCTCAACGATGATTCGGTGCATCTCTACACCCGCTGGAGGGGCACGACCGTCGACGCGAGCGGAGAGGCTCAGGAGGCCAACAAGTACGTGGAGTTCCGCATCCTGCAGGTGGGCAACCATGACAAGGAAGGGTGCAACATCACCTTCCAGGCCACGCATGTTCTGCCCGAAGCCACTGTCATGAACAGCACCGCCACCAATACCGGCGGCTGGGGCACGACCGAGCTGTACGCCAGCCTGCAGCCGGGCGGCGCCATCTACGAGAACTTCGATGCGGCCTTCACCGACAAGATCCTTACGGTGAGCAAGGCGTCCACCAAGGGCGACCTGAGCACCGAGCTGGTGTATTCCGAGAACAAATTCTGGCTGCTCAGCTACAGCGAATACACGGGGGTCGGCATCTCGGATCTGGCCATGTTCGAGGGTTCGCGCTACCAGCACTGGACCAACAAGGAAGTGGAGTACTCGCCCACGACGAGCTGGAAGTGCCTCAAGTTCGCCACGCGCGCCGGCAACAACCCCGCGAACCTGGAACGCAACATGATGCGCTGCTGGGAACGCTCGCCGATGCTGCATAAAAATTGGCCCGGCTCCTTCACCGAGATCTACTGCCCCGAAACGAGCGGCAGGCCGGGGTACGGAACGACCGCGGATACCGAGATAGGCGTCATCCCCGCGTTCTGCTTCTAGGCAAGGGCAGACAGCCCGAAAGCCAAGCGGGCAGCCGCCGGTATAAGCAAGGCGCACGTCTTGACGCGCCCAAGAAGCCGCCGGAAACCAAACGGTTTCCGGCGGCTTTTCTTATGGCGAGAATGACATTGGTGGACGGAATTAAAGAAATCGATATCGCCTCTATTCTCCGAGTGCTAAAATGAATTCGTAAAGTAATTCATCTAGGAGGCTGCTATGCCCGCGTTGCAACTACTTGACAACATTATCCCCATCAGCGACTTTAACCACGGAAAAGCTGGGGCGGCCTTCTCAAAGGTCAAGACCGAAGCTCCCGTAGTGGTTCTAAAGCACAACGTCCCCTCATTCGTAATCTCCACGACAAGCGACTATCGTAGCGCCAAAGAGGCTGAAGAAAATCTTGAGCTGCTGATGCTGGCATTGGAGAGAACGGAAAATGAAAGCATTGACGAATGTCTCTCCACTGAAGAAGTCATGGCAAAGCTCGGAATCAATCAAGCTGACATAGACGCCATGGATGAGGTTGATTTCGAGTGAGCGAATTCCGCGTTGTCTATTACCCTGCCGCACTGAAGGACCTGGAACGCCTGGATGGTTCCCAACAAGCGATGGTACTCAAAGCCATGGAGAAGGTGCGCGCTAATCCACTGCCCCAGTCCAAAGGCGGGTTTGGAAAGCCGCTGGGGAACAAATCGGGGACCAAACTCACGAACTTCATGAAAGTCAAGCTAAGGGGAAGCGGGCTGCGCATCGTCTATCGGCTCGTCGAGATACGGGGCGAAGTTGCCGTCATCGTGGTCGGAGCGCGAGAAGACAACGACGCGTACAAAACAGCCGAGAAGCGAATCGCCGGCTTCGAGAGGTGGCTTGAGGGGCTGTAAGAACAATGCAGGGCGCGGAACCGTTGCGGAACCGCGCCCTGCCGATTTAGCG